>JAQUYU010000113.1 GCA_028691695.1 Sphaerochaetaceae bacterium
CACAAGCCTTGGTTTCAAAAGATGAACAGGGAGTCACATCATTTCTATATCTCAAAGAAGAATCTGAGGAAATATTACTATCCGATGGAAACCTTCCTCCAACGCAGCGAATAAAGATCGGGACTTTCAAAATTGACCAGAGATTGACAGGAATAAGGCAAGGTGAAGGAACTTTAGGAATTGCTTTATGGAATTGGCAGAAATCTATGGCAAAGGAGATTTATGTCACTGTTTTTCCGAAGCAGGTATTGCTGATAAACATGCTTCGCAAGTTTGGATTCAAGCATGTAGGTGATAATCCAAGAGGTGAATGGGTATTCATCAAAAGCAGGGATCAAATTGATTTCTTGACTCCTTATTCTTCATTTCCTTTCATTGATTCGAGTTTCTCCGAGGCATGCCTCCTTCCTATTGAAGATGAATACCATGATAAGCTGTTTCCTTATTCCGAACTGTATCGCAACGAACTTGATGTTGAGGCTGTTACTGCTGGAAACGGAGTTTCCAAAGTATTCATTGGCTTTCCGGCTGGAATGGTTTTCTATGCTTCCAGGAGCCCGCTTCTTGTTTATAGAAAATATAATGGGAGCGGGAAAAAGACCTACAATTCAGTTATCACTTCGTTCTGCACGGTGACAAGGGTTTTGACTGTGAAATCCAATGGCATAGCTCTTCTTGATATCGACTCCTTTCTTGCCCAAGCGGGAAACAAGGCAATCTTTTCAACGGATGAACTGGTAAGATTGTATGAGATAAAGAGTAGTTTGGTTTTGATTGAAATGGTTTACAACGGTTTCTTGGGGAAAGGAAACAATGTGAACCATCATTGGTTGAATGAAAATGGATTGATGCCGGCACATCCTTATCAGGTTAGGTATTCGCCAGCTCAATTCGCTCGGATTCTGGAAAAAGGAAAAGTCAATGTGCAGAATGTTATTATCAATTAATCCAGAGTATGTTGATAGGATTTTCAACGGCTCAAAGCGATTCGAATTTCGAAAAACAAAGAACAGGAAAGAAGTTGATACTATTGTGATCTATGAAACTGCACCTGTGATGAAGGTTGTTGGAGAGGCGCAGGTTCAATGCATATTGCTTGATACACCGAATGCGATTTGGGACAAAACTTCTTCCCATTCGGGAATCAGTAAAGATTTCTTTGATTCATACTTCAAAGGAAGAGACTGCGCAGTGGCATACAAACTTGGAGAAGTAACTAAGTATGAATGCCCTGTTTCCTTGCTTGATCTTGGAATTAGAAGCGCGCCGCAGTCATTCATCTATCTATCATGAGTTTTTCTGCGTGGCATGGAGAAGATCAAGGATTTGGCTATGATGAATGACAAAGAATAGGCGGGTGTGCCACTTCTTGGGTTTCCCTTTTGTTCTCCTTGGCTGGCATGAATCCATCGCCGATCATGAAGACAGCGCAGGCATCACTGAGGTCTTTGCTCTTCAGCCATGATCCGGAAGAAATTGCGGAAAGCTTGAATCATCATCGGGTTGCTGAATGCGAAGGAAATCTGCAATCCATCGGTTCTCGTGACAATCGCTTGCTTGCTGTCCATCTCGATGGTGATGTTCGAGAGCTCAGGGAAGGAGACCGGAATGAAGTGGTAATTGCCATTTGCTTCGAGCAAGGCCGTTACCGCCTCCAGATGGGCGCTTCGATCTTCAGGACCGTAGTTCAGCTTCTGCCTGATGCCAAGCGGGTCAAGGTCGATGCAGCAGGGGTCTTCGCTGGATTGAATCCGTACAAACTCCCAGAATGAGAAGGTGCCCAGATTGGTTATCAAAGCGCTGCTTCGCTCTTGGTGTAGGGAAAGAACCGCATCCTGCTTGGCCTTGTCGATCCCGCCTTTGTCAAGCATCCTTGCAAGCAGCTTCGTGGGCATCGTTTCCAGGCACAAAGAACTTGAGAAGGCATAGCGGTCCGATGTCCAGTTTCCATCGGACTGGCTGCTGCCACTGGTGCTGATTCTGACCAGAGGCAGGCTGCACTTGAGCAAAGCCTTGAAATCGGAAGCAGCAGATGCCACCTGGTCTCTGTCGGTTAAGTAATCATGCCACCCTTTTGCTTCCATGCCCCTTGCCTGGAAGGCGGTTATGCAAGCTGCGCCAGGTATTATGAACATGGTATGAGTGAAGCGTGAATCAGAGCTTTTGGTGCAATACCATGGTTCAATCGCTCCGAGCATGTAGAGCGGAAGCCAGCCGCCTATCGCCTGGAACATCTCGTTGACGCCACGGTCTATGTTGTGGATTATCCTGATTCTGGTCTGGTTTCGGGCACACTCGATCATCAGCGTCTTCCATCTGTTGAAGAAGGCCTCGTCGCCTGTCATCCAGCCCATGTCTTCATCTGAATAGAGCCAGATCTCTGGGGCTTTCCTTTCTATCACTTCCAAGAGGAACCTCTGGACTGCCTTTCTCATCCCTTCGATTCCCCAGTAGATCGGCTGAGGTTCCTCGATTGAACCCTGAAACGCTGGCGTTGGCGATGGACGGAAATTCTCGATTGAGCTCAGAAGCTCCTGCACAGATGAGCGTTTGATCTTTTCATTCTGGTTGAACAGCCAGGATGAAAAACGCTCCAAAGCTTGCTGCATGGTGCAAGTCGCATCAGGGATGCCCATTGCGCTGCATAGCTGCTTCCATCGGCTGCTGCTTTTCCAGATGCAGGAGAATAGATAATCCGCAAGAGCTTGCGAAAGGGAAGAGTTGGATGAAATGGAACGGGTTCCGCTTCTTAGGCGGCTTACATAGGAGCTGTCAACATTGAGCTTTCTTGCAAGCTTGGAATTCGAGACTGAGGCGATGCTCATGGCAGCTCCGATCTTCTCTCCTATGATCCTTGGGCTGCTCAGCGGCGCGCAGAATGCAGCTTGGTGAGCCAATGCCTTCGCCTTAGCTTCCGGGATCGGGTCTCCGAAGAGGAGCCAGCTTCGCAGGGCCTCATCCGTTCCGATTGCATCGGACAGAGCAGAGGTCAGCTCGTGGGCTTCGGCGAATCTGCAGATGCCATCGGTCAGCAGCGTTATTGATGAAGAATCGATCGGAGGTTTTCTTCTGCCGTTTCTGATCCGGCTGATCAACGATGGATTGCAGCCTGCAAGCTTGGCGATTTCGGCGTTAGAGCAGCCGAGGATTGATAGCAGCTGGGTGGTGTTTTCGCTTAGCATGAGTCATTGTAAGTGCATGTCATTTAAATTGTCAATGACAATATCAATGACAGCTGTTGCTTACGCTGCGGCGGGGACTTAGAATCAAGAAGCACGGAGGTGTCTTATGAAGAAACATGTCTGCTTATTGCTAGCGCTCGCTGCTGCTTTGTTCTGTTCTGTTATATGCGGGTGTGATGACTCCCCAGGGAAAGGAACGAACAATATCGATGAAATGCCGTTGGGAGCAGGCAAGTTCGCCACGACTATGTACAACAACTACACAGAAGGCGCGGGAACCTTCACCGTCACTGCAAAAAGCATAAAGTTCAATCCGGGTGATCAGAGTACCGAGGATGCCGACAAGCTGGATACTCAGACAGCGCTGGACAATGGATGGTCAATTTCTGATTCCTTTGAAATGGTTGACCCAGACGATTCTGAAAACCTAAACTTTACATACACTCTCTTCTTCACCAAGGATAAAGAGACTTCATACAAGCTGGTTTTCAAAGGATATCCACCTCATGATGTCAATGTATTAAAATACTTCGGAGAAACGCAGGACGAAGATTTTGCCATCTTCATGACATGGTTCACATACACATGATGACTTTCCGGCATTGAGGAAGCGGAATGGTCAGAGGATTTCATCCTGCCACTGATTGATGTTGCGCTCCCTTGAACTGAAGCTTATGCCAAGCAGGTGGATTGTTTTTCCTTGCTTGTCATGTTCGAATTGGTCGGCATAACCGCTGTCCTTTATTTGATTCATTGCAATGCGTGCGCTTTTATCTCTTTTGAATTCAATCACATAAATTTATGCATGAGTCTTGAGCACGGCATCGATGCGTCCTTTGTTTGCTGCAAGTTCTGCATTCAGTTCAGCGCCCAATGCTTTCATGATGCTTGAGAACACAATCTGATAGATCTTTTCATGATCAGTTTCTGTAAGCTGATATGAAATAGAAGCGTAGAGGCTTTTGAGTACAGACATGGCGCTTTCGGTCTTGCCATTCTCAAAGTATTTCAGCAGAAGCGCGGAATTTCCTTCTGGGCTTGCAATTCTTGGAGCATATGTACGAAGAATCGAAAGAGAGAAGGCTCTTCTGGTTTCTCCATTTGGGAAATCCAGGAAATAGGAGATGTTGTTATCATCGGAGCATTTGAGTGTCAGATAGCCTGATTGAAACAGCAATGCCTTCAGGTCTGATGCATCTGCATGATCGGAGGCAAGCTCGAGGATATCGAATGTTCTGAGACTGCTGGCGTCCATTCGCTCTGATAAATCAGTAGCCATGTTGAAATCCACTTTCTTGGCAATGTCCATCAGAAGCTTTGTGTTTCCAGCTTCTGCCCAATAATCTTCAAAATCAACTCCTCCGTAAAGAAAGAACTGACCGGCTGATACCGGGTTGTAGACGGTCTCTGCCTTCAGATTGAAGCAATAGCCATCATACTGAGCTTTCACTTTATCAAGATAGTCAACCAGCTTCATCGAAGAAGCTCTGATTCCTTCTTCAATGTAATCGCTGAAGTTGGCTTCCAGCTCCTCTTCGGCATACCCGAACATCGCGGCATATCTGCTGTCCATGCTGATGTCATTCAGATTGTTCATCTTTGAGAAAACGCTGACCTTGGCATATTTTGTGACTCCTGTGATGAAGGCAAATCTGATATTGTCTCCCTGGCTTTTGATGATTTCAAAGAATCGTCCAAGAATCAGGCGGATTTCTCCAACGCTTTCGTTGAAAATGTTGTCACTCATCAGGTTGTCGTATTCATCAATCAGAATCACGACTTTCCCGATTTTGGAAAGTGATTGAATCAGATCGTTGAACAGGAAACTGGATTGGCTTTTCTCTTCAAGCTTCATGCCGTATTCACTGGCAATTGCGTGGATGCGGTCTTTCAGTGCTTGTTCAAGCTGGTTGAGACTTGCGACATGTCTATGTGGACAACTGGGTAGGCTTTCCAGTCTTAATCCATTCTGTCGATTGAGAGCCCTTTGAAAAGATCTCGCCTTCCTGAAAAGATAGCTTCCAATGTGCTGAGCG
>JAQUYU010000014.1:0-12705 GCA_028691695.1 Sphaerochaetaceae bacterium
TTTTTGACCCAGATTGCCCTTCGATAAGTTACCGAGAAGCGTTTTGGCTGCCCAATGCCAAATTTGCCCGAGTGTCCGAAAACCGCAGTATTAGCGGGCTTTCGCGGCTATTTGCCGTCGACCCTTGACATCAATACTACCGTCTCCACGTGCTCAGTGTGAGGGAACATGTCCACACCCTGGATTCCATCAACATGATAGTCGCTGTGATCAAGGATATAGCATAGATCCCGCTCAAGCGTCTCCACCGAACAAGAGATATAGACAATTCTCTGAGGTTCAAGACGGATCAATGCAGAAAGGAACTGCTCTGTGCTCCCGCTCCGTGGAGGATCAAGGAACACAACATCAGGATGGAAAAGCTCAGGAGAAAAGCTCAGCTTCGCATTCGGATCAGAATGAATCAAATTCAGATCGCGGGACATAGCCTTGAGTCGCACCCCGGCATCATCACAGACGAATGCAGCATTGTCGATTGAGTTTTCCTTTGCGTTGGTAATTGCATCTTCGATAGCATCAGGATTGCTTTCAATGCCAAGAACCTGGGATGCTCCATGCTTTGCGGCTATCAATCCAATCGTTCCAGTACCGCAGTAGGCATCGATAACCTTCTCTTTCCCCGTGAGGCAAGCCATGCGGATTGCAACCTTGTAAAGCACTTCGGCCTGTACAGGATTGACCTGATAGAAGCTCTTGGCAGAAATACGGAACTTCAAACCCAGCATTTCATCTTCGATATAGCTCTGTCCATAGAGCAGAACCTCAGGCTCTTCAGAGAGCACCATGCTAGTCTTATCTGCGTTCTTGTTCAGCATGATCGAAGTGATCTCAGGATGGATGGCAATGAGGTTTCCGACGAACTCCTTCTTCTGAGGAAAACGTGCAGAACCGGCGACGAGAACAACCATGATCTGTCCTGTAGTCAGGCTCCGCTTGATCAGGACATGCCTTAGAAAGCCCGTCTGGGCATCCTCATCGTAAACCATGATTCCGATTGAACTGACCAATTTCCTGATTGTGGCAAGGATATCATCGCACTTCTGGTCTTCAAGCATGCATGAACGCACAGGTATGAGCATATGGGTTCCCCTGCGGTATATCCCAGATACGACCTCACCTCTGCGGTCCGTTCCGAACACAGCCTGCACCTTTGTGCGGTAATAATAGGGATCCTTCATGGCAATGATCGGGGCAACAACCTGGAACTTGTCCAGATAGCTTTCCATGTACTTCTGCTTCTCAAAGATTTCCTTGCCGTAGGTAAGGCTTTCCATCTGGCATCCGCCGCAGCGTGAGAACAGCGGACAGATATTCTTGTCAGAACTCATCTCATCCCTCCAGATTGATTATAGTGGGCTGTAGGATATTCTTCAACAATCTCTTACCAGACATTTCCAAGAAAGACATGCTTTAGATGAGTCTGTGCTATCGTCTTCATCTGCTTCATGAGCTCAACGTCAGTAGGTTCTGCATCCTGCATCCGGTAGCTTGGGAAAAAACGAGTAATGTGAAGAACAATATCCGGATTCAGGCTTCCAAGCCAATTACTGAGATCATCCATCTCTTCGAGGCTATCATTCATGCCAGGTACAACAAGAAAAGTCACTTCAACGTGACAGCTTTCCTGGCATAAGGCAATCGTGCTCTTCACTGCTTCAAGATCACCGCAGCATTTGTCATAGAATTTCTGAGTGAAGCCTTTCAGATCAATGTTCATCGCATCGACATAAGGAAGAAGCTTCTCCATCGGATCTCTGTTGATCATGCCGTTTGTTACAATCACAGTCTTCAAGCCTGCATCCTTGAGCATCCTGCTGGCATCAAGAACATACTCATAGCCCACAAGCGGCTCGTTGTAGGTGAACGCCACCCCGATGTTGCCGCGGCTTCTGAGATTCAAGGCCGACTGAACAAGATCCTTCGGAAGGCACTCCTCAGTCCGGATATCATCGAATCCCGCCTGAGAGATTTCGCTGTTCTGGCAGAATGGACAGCGAAGGTTGCAGCCATAGGAACCAACAGACAGGATCATTGAACCGGGGAAGAACATCGCAAGAGGCTTCTTCTCGATCGGATCGAGGTTCAGCGCTGTAATGCGTCCATAATTCTGCGAGACCACTTTGCCCGCTTTTGCATAGCGAGCCCGGCACATTCCAAGCTGCCCTTCTTCAAGGGCGCATCGATGGGGACAAAGCTTGCATACAGCTTTCATCAGAAGTGCCTCACTACTTCAAAGCGGTACAGCTGAACCTCTTCTTCAGGCCCGATGCCTGCTTTCTGTCGGGCAATCTCAATCTGCTGGGCTGGGGTATCGACACCATCAAGGTTCGGAAGAAGAAGCCCTCGCCTGCTGTCTCGCTGGACTATGACGCCATAGCGCTTCACATCAAGCTGGCTTTCAGATTCAATTTTCTCATAAGGCCCAAGGACATCCACGCTGTAGACCAAGCTATCAAGCTCTTTCTCTTCAACAGGCTCGAATCTCGGGTCACGCGTGCATGCGCTAATGGCATTACTAATGATTTCATCGGCGATGCAAGGCTCAACAGGACTTATCGTTCCGATGCAGCCTCGCAGATTTCCATCTTTGTGCAGAGAAACGAAAGTCCCCGCTCTTTTCTCAGTCATCTCAGGAGGAAGGCCTTCTGGTTTCACTGCTCTTTTTCCAGTACGGATGTACGACTCGACAGAAAGACGTGCAAGATGGACAAATGAGTCCTCTTTGCTTCTGATGCTGTCCATCTTCTTCTGAATCAAATTCGCCAGACCGGATGCAAAGCAGCGAGCGCTGTCGGCTTGTTTCGGTATGAACTGACCTACGCCATACCCCACCCCGAACGGTCCTTCGTATGAGAGCAGCTTCGAATCCACAGCCATGCCATCAAGAGCACCTGCCATGATCTCAAATGATTTCTGGCCGCACTCTGCAGCACTTTCGCAGAAAGATTCATCCTGAGCAAGAAGACGCATGAAGTCACCATTCTCAAATACATCCTGTATCATCTTGTCATAGACAGGGCCATCTGGAGAGAAGCCATAAGGGCCTTCGGATTTGAGCTTATGTGACAGATCTCCGCTTGCGATGAACACAACTTTTCGCCCGAGGTTCTCGACAGCCTGCTTGATGCATATCCCGAAGCGGTAATGGACAAGCGCAGGAAGCCCTGAAAGCCCGATCCTGACAGTCTTGAAATCCTTGAACTGCTGCTGAAGGAAATAAAGCGGAATCATCGTTGCATGATCCAGCCGGCGGTCACGCTGCCCAAGAGTCCCGGCCGGAATGCCTGAGAGTTTTGCCTGCTTTTCTATTTCCTTTGCAAGCTGCTCATCGTAGTCGGTCGTTATCCGAACCTGAGGTGCGTTGAATTGGCCAAAATCCCCTGAAGCTCCACTGCCTGGTGATATATGAAAGTAATCCATATACATGATCGAATGCGGACTTGTGATCACCACAGCATCAGGATGAAGTTCGGCCACCTCTTGAGCAACCTGCCTGTAAGCATCGATTGTTTTCGAAATGATCCGAGCATCAGAACCACCCACATCAGCTATGATCAATGGCGGATGAGGAACAGCGAATGCGGCAACAATAGACATGATAACTTCCTATTTCAAGTTCTTGGCTATCTCACTTGCAAGGCGGGCATTATTGAGAACAAGCTGGATGTTGGCCTCAAGGCTGGCTCCAGCTGTAAGTTTCTGAATCTTTTCAAGAAGGAACGGAGTAGTATCCTTTCCTTTTATTCCAAGACGCTTCATCTCACCGATGGCGAGATCAATTTCGTTGTTTATGTACACAGGATCCATGCTGTACTGCTCAGGAATAGGATTGGTCACCAGAAGACCACCTCCGATTCCAAGAGCCTTCTGTGCAGTCCATGCATCGGCAATTTCCTTGGCGCTATCCATTCTGCAAGGAACCTTCAGCCCGCTGGTACGTGTATAGAAAGCAGGAAGCTCATCGGTTCTGTACCCGATTACATTGACGCCTTTGGTTTCCAGATACTCCATGGTAAGCGGAAGATCGAGGATTGCCTTTGCTCCTGCACAGACCACCAGAACCGGAGTCTTTGCAAGCTCTTCCATATCGGCTGAGATATCCATCGTTTCAGTTGCGCCTCTGTGGACACCGCCGACGCCGCCGGTGCAGAACACATCGATTCCAGCAAGAGCGCTGATGATCATAGTGGCAGCCACCGTTGTAGCTCCGTCCTGTCCGCGGGCGATTATCGCAGGAATATCACGGCGGCTTGTCTTGGTTATCGCTGTGCCTTTCTTGCCGAAGTATTCAATCTGCTCAGCGCTCAGACCGGCCTTAAGCCTGCCGCCGATAATTGCAACTGTAGCAGGAACTGCTCCGCAATCACGGACCGTCTTCTCAACAAGAAGAGCAGTCTCCACATTCTTAGGATATGGCATTCCATGGCTGATGATTGTGCTTTCAAGCGCCACTATCGGCCTGCCCTCTGAAAGGGCCTTCTTCACCTCATCTGAACAATCCAGATAATTCTTCATCGATTTCAATCTCCCCTGCGATGTTTGAGATAAGCTCACCGCTCATATTTTCACTTACTGTATTGCAGCTCATCGTATTGATCTGAGCAGCTGCCATTGCATGCTTCAAGCAGCCCTCTGAATCAAGTTTCCTGAACATGCCGTATGCAAATCCGGCCATCAGGCTGTCCCCTGCGCCGGTGGTATTCTTCACATCTGTTCCTGCCAAGACTGGACAATGAATCATCTTATCCTTTGTGCAGAACACAGCCCCTGCGGAACCAGCAGACACAAGTAGTGATTCAGGCCCTTTCTCAAGCAGCGCACGGCAGGCTTTTCGGAAAGACGCCTCGTCCCGGACTGCAGTGCCTGATAGGAACCCAAGCTCCAGCATGTTGGGCTTGAGCAGCTTCAAAGCTCGCATTGCGTCATTAAGCTTCGGCGCCTTTATTGTGGAAACAGTGTCAGCAATAATAGGTTTGGTGCAAACTTTGGAAACCAGATCGATAGCCGTTTTCGGAAGATTAGCCTCAATTATCACGAACTCAGAGTTATTCAGGACATCAAGATTGTTCATGATGTAATCTTCACTTATTGCTTCCATGATGGACATGTCATTGATTGCCACCTGCATGTCCCCTTTGCAGTCAGAGACATAAAGATAGATTCCGGAATTCGAATTCCTTGCAATGATTGCCTTGGAAAGGTCAAGGTTGCAGGATTCTCCGCTTTGAAGCAGTTTCCCGAAATAGTCGTCGCCGAATGCAGTCAGCATAACGACTGGAACTCCCAGACGAGCCAGATTATCAGCAATGTTATGACCGACACCGCCCGGGCACATTCTGACTGTTCCAGGATTGGAATCAGAAGGCACTATCGGTTTTGAGGAGAAACCGCCGATATCGATGTTTGTTCCTCCAACTACAGCTACATAAGGCTTTTTCATGCAAGCTCCAGCGCCAGACGTATCATGTCTGAATAGGCAGTCTGACGTGTCTCTGCAGAAGCTGATTCAAAGCTTCCGTACATAAGATCGCTGATGGTTAGGATTGCCAGCGCATTTATGTGATGCTCGGCCGCAAGAGTGTACAGCTCGCAGGTCTCCATCTCGACAGCATAGACCCCGTACTTCTTCATCAGGTCGCACTTGCTCTTCCCATGAGGATCATAGAAAAGATCGTTTGAGAAAGCAGAACCGATCGAGGCATCTATTCCCAGTTCCTTGGCTTTTGAGCAAGCACGGGAAAGAAGATCAAATGATGCTACCGGTGCAAACTGAATCGCTCCGAATCTCTGTGGGTTGATGCCGCCGTCAGAGCAGGCTGCCTGTGCAAGGACCACATGCCCAAGGGGATACTCTTCTGATGTGGATCCTGCTGTTCCTATCCTGATAAGGTTCTTTGCTCCATAGAACTGGATAAGCTCGTTTGCATAGATTGAAATCGACGGTCCGCCCATGCCTGTGCCTTGAACCGACACTGGAATCCCGTTGTATGTTCCAGTATAACCGTACATTCCGCGGATCTGAGTGTAGCATACAGGATCTGAAAGGTATGTCTCTGCAATGAACTTCGCCCTAAGCGGGTCGCCCGGAAGAAGCACTGTCGGGGCAATCTGCCCTTCTGCTGCCGCAATATGTGTGCTCATAGCTGTTCTCCTTGCTGTCCTTATAATACTCCAAATCAAGATGTTTTCCAATTGGAAAATTCTTGGATCTGATAAGTCGAGAAATCAGGGTTTGGCCAGAACTACTTGAGGAACATCCGAAGGAACTTCGAATTCTTCTCTGTGTACGGATGGTAGCGCATCGGCAGGTCTATCCAGCAGGCCTTGTCCATGATGCTCTTGAAATGGGTGAAAGTGTCGAAGCTGCGCTTGCCGTGGTAGCTTCCCATGCCGCTGTTTCCTACGCCGCCGAAGCCCATGTGCTCTGAGCAGAGATGGATGATCGTATCGTTTATGCAGCCACCGCCGAACGAGCAGGTCTGAAGCACCTTGCGCTCTACTTCCTTGTCGGATGTGAACAGATATAATGCCAGAGGCTTGGGCCTGCGGCTGATCTCATATAGAGCCTTGTCCAGATCCGTGTACTCGATGAAAGGCATCACCGGCCCGAAGATTTCCTCCTGCATCACAGGGGACTCAAAGGTGATATCATCCAGGACCGTTGGTTCTATGAAGCGCTTTGAGCTGTCCGTCTTTCCGCCGAACAGTAGCTTCTCACCCGCAATCAGAGCAGAAATCCTAGCAAAATGCTTGTCATTGACTATCACAGGCATATCGGAATAATCCCCATCGGGGAAGAACTGCTTGATTGCATCGATGAACAGCGGGATGAACTTCTGCTTCACGGACTTGTCAATCATCACATAGTCCGGAGCCACGCATGTCTGGCCTGCATTGAGGTATTTACCGAATGCTAGACGGCGTGCGGCCATTTTCAGATCTGCTGTCTTCTCAATGATCACAGGGCTCTTACCGCCAAGCTCAAGGCTGACCGGAGTGAGGTTCTTCGAAGCTTTCTCCATCACCAGATGCCCTACTGCAGGACTGCCTGTGAAGAAAATGTAGTCGAATTTCTGTTCCAGAAGCTCCGTATTCTGAGCTCTTCCGCCCTGAACAGCAGTGATGTACTCAGGAGGAAACGTGTCGGCGATGAGGTCGGCGAGAACCTGCGAAACATTCGGCACATATGCCGATGGCTTGACTACAGCTGTGTTGCCACCTGCGATGGCACCGCAAAGCGGCTCGATGCATAGCTGAACAGGATAGTTCCACGGGGCCATGATCAGCGCAACGCCGAAAGGCTCCGGATAGATGAAGCTCTTTCCTGCAAACTGCGAAATCGGAGTAGCAACCCGCTCTGGCTTCATCCATTTCTTCAGATGCTTGATTGCGAATCCAAGATCATCCAAGGCCATGCCGATTTCCGTCATATATGATTCAAACGGCGACTTGTTCAGATCTTTCTTGAGCGCCTCGTTTATCTGATCCTCATGGCTGATGATAGCCTGCTTGAGCGAAACGAGTGCGTTGAGCCTGAAATCATAACTTCTTGTCTTCTCGGTGAAGAAGAACTCCCTCTGGGCTTCCACCAGATCCGCAATTGAAACACCTTTCTGATCCATATCAAATCTCCTCGCTTTTCAGCTCTCGTATCCTTTCTTCGAAAATCATGCAATCGGGGAATCGCTTTCGAGCCTGGGCAAGAAGCTCCTCCGAGAAAATCATATCAGGAAGCAATGCAAAGAATCCATATGCTAAGCCCTTCTGAATATAAGAACCATCAGGTGAGTGCAACGAAGAGACGCAGTATTGGTAAGCTGTCCTTATCAAGTGAATAGCCACTGTAATCGAGCATCGTCCCACATCTGTAAGCATCATCTGTATATCTTTGGGAATGATAACCTGTTCTTCGTTTTCAGTTATCATTTTCTCTTTATATTGCGGCAAAAGGCTATCATTAACGAATAGTCGCATTTTCTCTACAAAGCCTTCTGCCGCCTTCAGCCTGAGCTCTCCATGCTTCATGTTCAGCTGCTCACGCTTGATTTCAACGAACCTTGTAAGGCTTGTGTCGCTTTCACGGATCATCCTCACCATCTTCTCAGGCGAAAGACTCTGAGTAAGGAACGACTTGGACACCATTGAATCTATGTCCATCTGCACTGCCTTCTCAAGTGATTTCTGATAAGCCGAGAAAGCATCGATTGTGTGTTCAAGCGACAGGCCTGCATCAAGACGGCCCTTCACAAGGCACAGTATATCGCAGTTATTCTGAGATATCATCCCATCGGAGATCTGGATAATCCCTGTTATTTCGAGAAGATGGATCTGGCTTGCATTCAAGCCTGAGATGCGGCAAGCATTGGAAACAGAGAAGTCAGCACTGCGACGCTTCGGATTGTATTTATATATTGCATCCATCAGATCCAGGTCCAAAGCCTGGCCTCCGTTGAGCTGTAGAATCTGCTTGATGTAAGACAGCGGATAGAATCGCTGCTTCTGGAGAGTCCTGATCAAAGCAATCCGCTCGATTGAATCAGAACTGTAGTATGCCATGTTCGCACTGGTCTTGAGAGCGATATCCACCAGACCCATTGAAACATAGTATTTGATTGTGGTGCTGCTCAGCCCTGTCGCCTTTGACAGCTCGCTGATCTTCATCAGTCCTTCGGCCTTCTTCAACTATACCTTCCTTGAAAAGCCGGCGGGCTGATCCGTCCGCCGGCAATCATTCATCTGCATTCGAGAACAATCTTCACCAGTTCTGGTGGATTGTCAATCATGACCTTGAACGCTTTCTTGTAGTCATCCAGCTTGAAACGATGGGTTATGAAGCCATCTGTCTTGTACTTTCCGTCCCTGATAAGCTCCTGTGCATAATCAAAGGTCGTGATGTCATGGCCATTCACATGCTCCATTCCATGAGCATCGATTCCCACGATGGACAATTCCTGCCACCAGATCGGGGTTTCGTCATACTCGGTCGGACACATATGATGTCCTACTTTGACAAGCGTTCCCCTAGCCCTAAGCCACCTTAGGCAGTTCTCAAACGCCCACTTCGAACCAACGCAGTCATAGATGGCATCGAACCCTCCCATCATCATCTTGTTGTGGAACATGCCTTCGTAGACTTTGGCTCCAGTAGCCTTTGCTACTGCAGCATAAGGCTCGCCTTTGAGAATCTCGTCAGCACCGAGCTTAAGGGCAAAGGCCTGTTTCGAAGGAACTCTCTCCATGACATAGACCTTGCAATCAGGCTGAAGAATCTTCAGGCATTGGATGATTCCCAGCCCTATTGTCCCAGCACCGAGGACCATCACTTTCTCACCTGCCTTCGGCGTATGCCTGAGAACAGCATGCAGTGAAACGGCAGTCGGTTCGATCAAAGCAGCCTGATCGTCGTCAAGCTCATCGAAAACCTTGCAAAGCTGATGCTCAGGGGCAAGATAATAATCACCGAACCCGGCTCCCGTCATCGGTAACTTGATCGGCGATTTTTCCCCGTAGTTTTCACAGAGACAGTAGTTGCCTTTCTCGCACTCCGTGCACAGAGGTCTGATGTCCTTGTTGCCGCAGCATGACATGTACTCCATAAGAGTCACACGATCTCCGACCTTGAACTTCGTAACTTCTGACCCCACCTCCTCAACAGTCCCAATTGTCTCGTGCCCAAGGAAAGTGATTTCGCTTCCCGGCATCGGCTCCAGTGCAATACTGGTTCCAGGCGTGCTCTTGAAGAAGCTCAGATCCGTGCCGCAGACTCCAGTCTGAATGTTGCGAACCTTCACCCATGTCTGGGCAGGAAGCGGCGGATCAGGCAGATTCCTATTGAACTTAACAGCATTCAATCCTGAAAACAGAAGGTTCTTGAAATACTTCGCATTGAGCTTGGTAAGAAGAATCTTTGGAATGTTCTTCTCATAATAGATACTCTTCATTCAATCATCCCCCATCAAGTCAGCATTGCCTGAAGCACTGCCATGAAATCATTCAGCTGACAAGCATATTCGGGAGACCCGACGGTCTCGACGCAATGCTTCTCGACTCCTTCGACGAATGCAACCTCCTTGCCCAGCACCTTCAGAGCACCATCGACGCTGAAGAAATGGAACAGGACAAACGGTGTGCGCCGTTCATAGATTCCATGCCCGCTCTTTGTCTTTCCAGCTTTCACTCTCAGATAACAGGCCACTTTCGTTTCTTCATACGGCTCGACGATGAACTGATAGATTCTATCAGGCTGATGAGTGGTCCACGATACCATGTCAGGGTTACCTTCCTTGTTGTACACAGAAAGAGCCCTTGTGATCATATACAGCGACAGCTTCACCTTCAGTGTCTTGCCTGCAAGATCCTTCGGTTTTGAATTCGGCATCATTAGCTTCAGACCCATCAGAAGGGAAAGAACCTTGATCAGAAGACCAACACTTTTGAATTTCATTCCCGGCAGAGCCATCCCACCTCGGAACATTGTATTCATCTTGTCTATTGTCTTGAATGTCAGTTTCAAATCCGGATTCTCCGCCGGTCCCTGAACGACTTGAATCTTGCCATGGTCAAATATCAGGTGGCATGCCATCAGTTCAGAATCATTGAAAGCTCCGATCTGAACAGTGGCAGCAACATCTTCAAATGACTTATGGATCTTCGGATCATCGTCAAGAAGGACCTGCATCACCGGGAAAACCGCCTTGAAGAACAGATTTGCAGCAAGCAGATCTTCTTTAGTTGCTCCCATACTGCACCTCCTATTCGTCTTCCCAGTTCTCATCAGCTTCAAACTCAAGTCCCATCATCTCCCGCACCTTTGCCACGATGCCATCAGCATCGAAGCCGTAGTAGGAATAGAGGTCTTCGGCATATCCTATCTCAGAGAAGCAGTCCTGCATCCCGTGCTTGCGGAACACGCAGCCCTTCCCGCTTTCGGCAATCACCGAACCTACCGCATCACCAAGACCTCCGATTGTGTTGTGCTCCTCTATCGTGAGGATCCTTCGGGTCTCGGTCACCGCTTTCATGATTGCTTCACGGTCAATCGGCTTGATTGTATGCATGTTGATAACCCGCACGCTCAGCCCATCCTGCTCGGCAAGCTGTTTTGCAGCAAGCACGCTCTGAAGCACTGCTATTCCGCAGCAGATGATCGTCAGGTCTTTTCCTGGGTTCATCTCGATGGCTTTTCCAATCTTGAATTCATGGTTCTCGTCCTGGAATACAGGAGGCTCGAATCCGCGTCCGATCCTGATGTACACCGGACCCGGGATATCCATGCAGGCACGCACTGCAAGGCTCGTCTCGATTCCATCGGCAGGAGCTATCACCGTCATGTTTGCAAAGCTGCGCATGATGGCAAGATCCTCTGTGCAATGGTGAGTTGTACCTGCATGCCCGAATGAGATTCCAGAGTGCGTTGCGATGATCTTCACCGGAAGATTCTGATAGCAAATGTCAGTTCGCACCTGCTCGGCGGCTCTCATCGAAGCAAATGCTGCCATAGTTGATGCAAACGGTATGAGTCCGCATTTTGCCAGTCCTGCCGCCGCCCCCATCATGTCCTGCTCGGCGATTCCGACATTGAAGAACCTTTCCGGGAACGCCTGTGCAAAATAGATCATTGCAGTAGTCTTCTCCAAATCTGCAGTAAGACCTACGATCTTGTCGTTGGTCTTTGCCATCTCTGCCAGAGTTCTTCCATAGATCTCCCTCGGAGTCATTGTTGCACTATCGTAGCAATTCCACGTTGTACCAGTTACTGTAGACATCTTGAGGCCTCCTCATACTCCTTCAGGATGGATTCCTTGGATTTCTCAGCAAGAGCTGAATCAGCTGATGCATAGTGCCATTTCACGTTTCCTTCCATGAAATCAACGCCTTTGCCCTTCACCGTGTCGGCTATGATCATCGTCGGGACAGTCATTCGCCATGCTTTTGAAAGAGCATCATCAACTTCTTCTATGTTGTTTCCATTTATCTGAAGCACATCGAATCCGAAGGCTTTCCACTTGTCGGCAAACGGCTCAAGAGCCATCTCGTCCTCTGTATTCCCATCAATCATGAAATGGTTGCGGTCCACGATAGGTATTACATTTGTAAGCTTGAAGTTTGAAATCGCCATTGCAGCTTCCCACACGGATCCTTCACAGCATTCGCCATCACCAAGAAGACAGACAGTCTTGAAGCCTTTCTTCAGATAGCGAGCTCCGAGTCCAAGGCCGAGAGCCATCGGAAGCCCATGACCGAGCGATCCTGCAGAGGCATCGCATCCTATGACCTTGTTGCAGTCTGGATGCATTGCAAACGGGCTCTTGAAGTGGTTGAAGCTCTTGAGCTCCTCTTCCGGGAAGTAGCCTTTCATCGCAAGAGCTGGAATGTATCCGGCTGCTGCATGGCCTTTTGAAAGGATGAACCGGTCACGGTCATCCCATTTTGGGCGCTTGGGATTAACGTTAAGATACTTGAAATAAAGCATCACCAGAAGCTCAACTATGCTCAGCGAACCGCCTACGTGGGCGCCTCCTGACCATGTCATAACATCCACGATCTTCAAGCGAAGCTCTTTGCAAAGCTCGAGATACCGTGCCAACTCCTTCTTTTCCATGGTTTTCCTCCGTTTTTAAAGTGGCTAGTACAACTATCCACTTTTTCAGGATAACACAGTTTCCCACGGTGTCAAGCTCATCCCATAGTCCGGATCTGATTTAT
>JAQUYU010000014.1:12805-24910 GCA_028691695.1 Sphaerochaetaceae bacterium
GACCGTCCTGTTTATGCTGCCAGCCGGACCAGGGCCGTTGTACCCGAATTCATTGTGGCACAAGGTTCCATCCTGCGTGGAGAAGAGCATATCGAAGAACAAGTCCTCGATGCCATCAAGCTCAGTGAATATGAAGGTACTGCCAAGAAAATCTCTTTTTGCAGGAGAGTAGATAATTGCCTCATGAAGATCAAGAACAATGTCCGGATCAGCTCTCTTGATATCAGAAAAGATTGCATAAGCAAGCTGCTGGACATCATTGCCATCAGCACTGCCAGGAAAGTTTCTGTTCAGATCCTGAGTGCCTGAAACATAACGGGACAAGTTTCTTGCCCCAGTGGAGTTGGCGGGAGCAAGAACATAAAGGTCGCCTGAAGAAATGGTCGCACTGCCCAGAAGCAACCCTGCATACCATCCGGCTCTCTCATCGCCATGGATTCCGCCGACCACATAGACAGTTTTTCCAGGATTGCTGCTGTGGATATGAACGACCTGAGTCTGTGTGATCTTGCCTTCTTCCAGAATATAGGAATCAACCGAAACAGCATATTGATCGACAAACAGGCCATCGCCGAAATCAGAGAATGACATCGACTGAATAGGGAGATCGCTCTCCGGTTCTATAATATGGCTGCCATCCCATCCAACCTCTTCGCCGCAGATGGTGATTATTCCCATGTCCTTGGAAAGGATAATCGATGAGGCGAAGACAATAATCAGTGAAGCAAGAACAGATGCCCGGATCTTTTTCATTGCGGATCGCTCAGGTAATGCCCGATTCCATTACGGATTATTTCATCATAGGACGGCATTTCTCCAAGACTTATCAAGCCCTTGTCTCCATCATAGACCTCGCAGAACTCCTTGAGGCATGTGATATGACGGGCACAGCGCTCGGAAATGCTTATCCCTGTTTCAGGATAATCGACATTCAGCGAGCCATAGCCGTACGCCCGGGCATAGAATTTGTCCACCCCGGATGTAACGAGGGCACTGTCAATCCGTCCATGGAGCCTTCCCTGGGAAGCATTTGCAGTCTCCATAAGAAGAGCAAGCGTATCAGTGTAATCACCAAGTTCCCTATGCGAAAGCCCATGAAGATTCTTAGGTGAAGCTTCAACGGAAATCTTCATATCGTCCTCGACCATCCACAAGGCAAGAGTTGCAAGATCAAGAGCCCTTTCATGTGCGACTATGGCATTTACCGTCGTATATTCAGGCGAAGCCTCATGGAGATCGACGGTAATCGTAATATCCTCGCTCTGAATCATCTGGGTTATGCCATAGGCGACCTTCTCTGTGAAGTTGCCGTCCGCCCTGCCAGGATATGCACGATTAAGATTACGCGTCTCGCTTCCAGAAAGCTGCTGGCCTGATGAAGCATGGACATAGACCTCGCTGTCCGGCCACTGGTCGGTCGGATTGGTAGCACGAGAGCCGAAGCGGAACCAGCGCGTCCCATTGTTGGTGTCTATGGTGAAGCGCATCGGAGCGGCTTCCTGGGGATCTGTGCAGGTAAATGCACTGTTGTTCGCCCGAGGAATCACAAACAGCGTCCCGCTTGACGGCTGGCATGACTCAATAAGCATGATTGCTGAAATGAAACCGGACGGCTCATTAGGATGGGTGCCTCCGAGAACCAGCATGCTTGCACCCTCAACCCCGCTGTCCAGAATATAGACCTCAGTGTCGCCGTTTGTTCCAGCCAGAGCTGGAAACCAGGTGCTGAGCATCTTCATATCAGTGACGCCAGGACCTGGGTAGATAGGCTCTTTTTCGTTGGCCAATCCGAACTGCATCGCCAGAACAATGACCAGAACTATTACAATTACGCACAAAACAGCAGCAGTAATGTAATTCAAGGGTATTCTTTTCTTCATCTCCGCTACCTCACTTGACAAGAATGAGACGGAGAATCAAAGTCACCATCACTAGGGCTGCATCGATCTGATAGAAGATATTGTTCTTCTTTCTGAACATATTCACCACAACAAGAACGAGGATGAAGGCCGTTATCGCAAGATAGATGTACATCAGCATGAAAAACCCTCCTCAAGCAAAAGTCAGCGAATTGAGCATTACAGCCAAGCCAACGGCAATGCAGACGACAAACGGCACAATGCAGTGAATCAGAACAGGCTTGTACTTGAGCCCGACAATCTGCGCAGCGTAGTTTCCAGCAAGAGCCGTAGGAGGCATGAGATCACCTAGGCAGCACAGGAACGATAGGCACGAAGCGACGACTATGTCACTGCACCTTCCTTGCTGTATCATCACAAGAAGGAAAGGAACTCCAAGCACTGATGCTGCTCCGTAGGAGCTTATTGCTCCGAAAGCAGGCATCACAGTGAATGATGCAATGTAGACAGCCGCAATTCCCAGGCTGAGGCAGCTGACTACTATCCATCCCCTGGCACCGACAAGCGTCATGATCTGGATGAACATCCCTACTCCCATCAGCTTTGCCAGCACTGGAATGGTAGTGTCCATCGCCTTCAGGGCTTTTTCCCAGAAGTTGAACTTTCTTCCAGTGAAGAGGCCGATGAAAGCGCAAACAAGGAATATCAGGCACGTACCGATCTGAGGGAATGCAGGGAAAGCCTTTGAAGCAATGAGAAGGACAAACAGGGCAAGAATCGGAATGTAGAGCTTGAAGCCATATTTCTTGCCCACTTCCAGATCGAGGCCGCTTTCAAGCTTCTCTATATCTAGGTTCCTGCAATGCTTCAGTCCAAGGAAGAGAATGGAGAATACAGCACATGGAATAGTCAGGAGAAGAAGCGGGCCATCAAACCCGATGTAGGGCATATCCACTCCGCCGCCTATGAGCATCGCCGGAATATTGATCGGAGGCGCAGCCATTCCCATGATCGATCCGATGGCGATTATTGCTCCGGCCTTCTCCTTTGGTATTCCAATGAGAAGCAGGACAGGAGCCACAAGCGCACCAGCGCTGAGCACTGCGGCTGTTGAAGATCCAGTGATCATCCCAGGGAACATTATGACAAGCATCAGCATGATCAGCATCAATGCAGGATACTTGTAGAAATGGGTCACTATCACTGAATTCAGGGCTTCGAGAGCACCTGATTCCTGAATCACCGTCATGAAAAGCATTGCCGATGAGATGATCAGCATCGTATCGACATAGGTGAAAGTTCCCTCGAAAAGGTGCCTGAGAGGGATGCCTTCTCCGCCGACAATGGCACCTGCCAAAGCTCCAAGCACCATTGAGATGCTTACAGGAAGCTTAAGCAGCAGGTTCGAGAGGAGAAAGACTCCAAGCATTGCCAGCAGGCAAATCAGTTCGATGTCCAAGCGAGACTCCTATTTGAAAATATCAGTGAATACGGAAACAGTATCCTTTGTTGCAAAGATCAGGCTGATCGGGATATTGTGAGCGGAAGCAAAGTCAGTGAACTTCGAATCGAAGTTAGCATCTTCCTTCAGGACGATGTAGCTGCACTGCTTCATGACCATGTCGGCCAATTCATCAGACAGAGCGCCCCTGCGAGATGAACCGCCGATATGACAGCAGATCACCTGCGATCCATCAGCCTTGATCTGCTTCATGATCGCCTTTGCCCTTGCAGTTTCATCTGCTTCGGATATTCCAGCGGCTCCCAGCCCCTTGGTGCTTGCCCCGACAGCGATAATCACAGTCTTGCTGCCAGCAATGTCATCGGCGGTTGCAGTCGGATTGTAATGATAGTCAATCCCGACTCTCTTCATCACAGTGTCAAGCATTGCCGCATCGGTGCTCTGGCCGAATGAGGTTACAAAGATTGGACTCTGGTAGAGGCTCTTGTCGATTTCACCGATTGTAACAACCCGCTTATCAGCACTTGTCTTCATCTCGAAATCAACAGTTGCATTAGGGTCGTATTCTGAATCCACAGTTCCTGTCGAAGGCGTATTGGCAGCTGGTGCTGCTGCGGCAGGCGTAGCTGCCTTGCTGCATGATCCGAAACCGATCAGCAGGGCAATAGCCAGTAAAACTACGATGATCTTCTTCATTTTTTATTCCTCCCAGAATTTCTATTCAATCAATCGGCTTGAGAAGATTCCCAAGTCCTTTTTCAACAATATCATCATATGAGCCAAGGCCTTCAAAGACAATGGCATCGTGTGGATTAGCTTCAGAATACGACTGTGCAAGATACGATATGCAAGTCAGATGCCTTGCAACCCTTTCAGCCAATGGATACCCATTCTCCGGAACATCGAAGTAGATGTATCCTTCATTGTGAGCCTGATAGTAGTTCGGCTCATTTCCATTGACTATGAGATCATCGTCCATCTTCCCATGAAGAGGCCCCATCGAAGGATTGTACGTCTCCATCAATGTCATCATCGATGCTGTGTTGTCTCCAAGGCTTCTGTGCGACAGTCCATAAGAGGATTTGCCAGAATACTCCGTTCTCATATCCAGTCCGTCAAGCTGCATTGAAAGCGCCATCGAGCTTGCAATCGACATGGCCTTCTCGTTGTCCGCTTTCTGGTTAACCATCGTGCAGTCAAGATACAGGAACTCAGGCGATCCTTCATGCATGTCCATAGTCAGATCAACGCCTTCGGCATTGATCAGATTGTAGATCCCATAGCAGACTCTCTCTGTGAGGACACCATTCTCCTTGCCGTAGTAGAGGCGATTGACATTGCGTATCTCAGGGCTTTCAGAGCCTATGAGCTTCCTCCCGGAAGTACCTTCGTAGTACGTCCGGTCCGGCCATTGATCCACAGGATTAGTCAGCCTGTTTCCCACCCTGAAGGTTCGGATGGAGCCATCAGATAGCGTTATGCTGAACCGGTCCTGCATTCCATCAAGCGGAGAAGTATGGGTAAATCCGCTCTTGTTCGTCCAAGGGATTATGAACACCCTCCCGCGTTCAACCTCCAGATTCTCGATCGTTGCGATAGCAGAAACCATTCCAGCCGACTCGTTGGGGTGGGTTCCACCAAGAATCAGCATCGTGCCGCCCGGGTTTCCGCTGTCAAAGACATAGACCTCGGTATCCGAATCAGTTCCCTTGAGGCCCGGCGAATAGCAAGAGAGCATCTTCACCTCGGTGAGATTCTGATTAGGGGCAATCTTCTCCTGAACCTGCATCGAAATGAAGTCGATGGATGCAAGCACGGCAAAAAGGAGAGCAATGAGAAGCACAACTATATTCTTCCAGTATTCTTTCATTGCGGCCTCCTACTTGATATGAAGCGCCCTCAGGGCGAACGTGACGAGCATTATTGCAATGCAGATCAGATCCTTCATCGGCCTCTTTTTCAGCATGCAATAGGCAAGAAGAAGGGAAAAAATCGAGATTATAATGTAATAAACAACCTGCATGCGTCCCTCCTACAGAACCAGGAATTCAAGGCTGTTTCCAAAGACAACCATCACAATTCCCATTGCGAGAATCAAGGCCGCCGTGAGCCATGACTGCTTAAGAACCTGAACATGCGCGAGGCCTTGAATCGAAAGTGCCTTGCATACGCTTTCAGTTATTCCACCCTTCCATGACAGAAGCGAAACAACAGCCAAGGCAGAAGCGACTCCGGCGACGATGACATCATTTGCCAGCCATCCTATTGGAAACACTGCATATGCGGCAAGGACAGCAGGGATAGGCTCACCAAGAAAGAAGCCGATTGCCAACGAAGCTGCCATCAAGGCAAGCATTACACTCTGGGTGCTCATTGGCAGGATCCAGAGGCTGTACAGCCCGCGTACGCCTGTCATTGAGCTGACTTCTATGAAGCTCCCAAGCGCAAGCATCAATGCAACCGGGCCAATGCACTGAAGCAGGGCATCGGTCACCTCATCAAGGGCTTGCCTTGGGCTCCATATCTTCCGGTTGATTATCAGCACGATGATTGATGCAGCGGTGAAAGCCAGAGCATTCCCACCGATATATACATACGATGAAAAAAGCCCCTCAACCAGAGTCGCAGCCATGACAGCTGCAAGCACAATCAGATTGGGCTTTGAAAGAGGTGCCTCGCACCCATCTGAGATAGCCAAGAAGATAGTCTTCGAGAAGAGAAAAGCGCTTGCAATCAGTGCAGGAAGAGCAAGAACAATCAGAGGGAGGAAGAAGCCCACATACGGTGTAGGAAGAACGCTTCCGGCACCGTTGGAGGCAATCATGGCAGGGATGCAGTTCGGAGGAAGCACCATCCCGATCAAAGAACCGGAAGCGACTATTCCTGCCGTTCTGGCATCGCTTGCGCCGCCCTTTCTCAGAGCCTTTCCTGCAATTGCACCAGTTGTGACGATCGATAGCCCTGCAAAGCCAGTGAACATTGCAGGCAAAGCAATGAACAGCAAGACTGAAAATGACTTCAGAGTTCTGTTTCCAATCCGGCAAATCCTGCTGAACAATGCCTCAAGCAATCCTGTCCTGAAAAGGAGGTACATCAGAATCGAAGCAGAGCATACGCTCAGTGCCGAATCGATGAATCCGAAAGGCCCTTCCACAATTTCCCTGAAGCGGATGCCCATTCCTGAAGCAAAGCTCCCTGCAACCGCAGCGGCCAGAAGGAAGGCTGCAGCCCATTTCCTGTCGTTTCTCGTCACTATCGAGCCGATTGCAGAAACGCCAAGCATGACGAGAGCCACGATTATTTCATTTCTCATAGGGTTCCTCAATAAGCCGATGCGCCATAATGGCGTCTGTCATCGCCGATGGCATAAATCAGTCCATCCTCGCCTATCTCGACAGCAGCCACGCACCCGACATGAGCACCATAGTCCTTGTCGCTTTCCATCAGCTCAAAGCCCATTCCCTTCAAGGCTTCCAACGTGCTTGCGCTGTATCGAGCCTCGATGTAGAGATCCTTTGATATTCCATCGCGCCAGAAACGAGGTGCAAGCGCTGCCTCGGCGCAGTTCATATCGAAGTCGATGTAGTTGACAACGGCGTTCAGCGCAGCTGAGACAAGAGCCCAGTTCCCTGGAGAACCGACTGCCAGGACAGGCTTGCCGGTTGAGCCCGCAACGATCACAGGGCAGGTAGTGGACCGCACCTTGATGTATGGCATCATCTGGTTGGCTCTTGCACTTTCCATATTGTTGAGGTTCGCAAGATGAGCATTGAACACAAATCCTGTTCCAGGCACTGCAACAGCGCTTCCGAAGTTTATTCCATTGGTATTGGTGGTGGAGACAACATTGCCCATGCTGTCTGCGCAGACCATGTGGCTTGTTCCGCCCTGATCAGGCGTGTTCGCAGAAAGAACCTTCTTTCCTGTTTCCGAAAGCGAAATGGTCAGTCTTCCAGCCCTTGCTGTCTTGATCCTTGAACCCACTTCAATGCTCTTTGCTCTCTCCTGCCCATACTCCTTGGAAATCATAGTATCAACCGGAATATCGTAATAGTCAGGATCGGCAATGAATGCAACTCCATCCTGGTATGCCAATGCAAAGGCATCGGAAAGAATCTCAACGGTTTCAGGACTGTCGGCTCCGTAGCTAGCAAGATCGAAGTTCTCGGCGATGTTGAGCATCTCAAGAAGCGGTGCGCCGCCATTTGAGGGTCCTGTAGTGGTATATACAGTATATCCCCGGTATGTAGTTGAAATCGGCTCACGCTCCACGCTCCGGTACTGTGCGAAATCCTCACGGGTCAGAACTCCGCCGATGCTCTGGATGTAATCGACCATCTTCTGTGTGTAATCACTGTCATAGAAGCCTTTTATTCCTTCTGTGGCAATCATTTCGAGGGTATCGGCAAGATCATTGTTGGTAATCATGTCGCCTTCGTTCCACAGAAAGCCATCATCCGTGTAAAGACCCAATGTATAGTCATAGGCAGAAAGGTTTGCATACCTGCCTTCTATGTTCGCATTCCATCGTTCTGTAACGGGGAACCCATTTCTTGCCAGGTCAATCACAGGCTGAAGAACCTCGGCGGCAGTCATCGTGCCATACTCTTCAAGGGCTGTAAGCGTTCCATAGACCACTCCAGGAATAGCAAGAGCCTCTACTGAAGGGGGATTCTCGGAAGTTGATGTATCAAGAGCCCCTGTGACAGCGGCCTTCGGAGCCTGAGTCATGTACTCGATGTTCACATAGCGGTCTTCGCTGGCAAGATAGATGACCATCTGCCCTGCTCCGCCGATTCCAGTTGCGGCAGGTTCAAGAAGCCCGACTGCATAGATCATTCCAACGGCAGCATCGACGGCATTGCCGCCTTTGGCCATTATATCAGTTGCAACCTTGGCCGCTATCGGGCTTGCGCAGGCTGCTGCGCCGTTTCTGCCGACTGCACCGGTCTTGAATGTATCGCCTTCAAACTCAAAAGTCTCTTTCTCCTTCTCTTCAGGAACGGGAGAGGCAACCTCGGCAACCTCTGATATGGTTTCCTGCTGTGCAGCAGTACTGGATTTCGAGCATCCGGAAGCAGTTAGAATGCAGATAAGGATAGCCAGCAAAGCCATGTAAAGGCGCAATGTTTTTTTCATGTTCATCGAGAACCCCCATAATAGCAGTCCCTTCACAGAAGATAAGAACTGTGAAGGAGATGCTCAGTGATAGAATAGCAAAATAATCTACAGATAGATCTCAATCGAACTGAGGTTGCTGTCTGATGGAAGCACCATCGCAGCAGCGGCCTCGGCCCTCACCGTCTTCTCTGTTTTATCAGCGTACTTGAAGATGTAGACAGCAGCATCCATTCCGGTCTTTGCAAAAGCTTCTGAAAGCGCAAGGCCAGAAGAAGGAATGTATGCAAAAGCCTCATTGGAAAGAACAATGTATCCAATATTGCTCACACCGCTGTTCCTCGCCTGAACTTTTCCAAGAGTGAAGAAGTCCTTCTGCTTTCCGCTGGAAATCGGTTCCTGGAATGAAATGTACTTCTGCACAAACAGGTCATAGCTCTCGTTTTGGGAATAGCCATCAGTCCAAGCCTGAACTTTGACTTCATTGCAAGCAGTGATGCTGAACTTCTTGAAAAGATCGGCAACAGCCCAGCTGTCATAATAGGTTCCAGCCCTGTTCTCGCTGTACTTTGGCTCTGTCTTGTAGACTCCGTTGGCGCAAAGCAGTACTGTCAGGCGGCTGACGCCTTCCTCTGAAGGCATGCTTTCCTTGGTAAGGCCTTGCGGGATGATGTACAGAAGCGCTTCAAGGGTGGCAGCCCCTGAAAGGTCTGCACAGTCGTTCCCATGAAGGATGATCTCACAGTCTGCAAGCTTGTCGGAAGCGACTATTGCCTTCTCTCCTGACACTGATACGAACTCGTAAGCATCAGATTTGACCATTCCGATATTAGTCATCAGATCAGCTGCATTCCAGCCATCTTCTGGAACAAATACAAGGCCTTCCTTGTCAATGATGCAATAGCCCTTGTATTTGACATCATAGGTTTCCTTCTGCTGCTTGCCTACGAAGAGGTCGTAGTCAAAAGAAGGATTGTCCTTTACAAAGCTGACATACTTCTGGCGTAACTCTTCAACAGATGTGCTGTCGGTATAGAAATCGGTGAAGGCGACTGTATCGGCCTTTGCATCAGCGGCAGGAGTGAACCAGAAATTGTCATCAATTATCTCTCCAAGGCTGTATGCCTTGTGATACTCCTTTGCATTGTAGCATTGGCTGGAAAGCTCAAGACCATCGAATGCATTGTTGAGAATGATGATTCTCTGCATTCCAGAAGCATTCTCAGCTGCTCCTTGAGCAAAAAGACCTCCGATGACCATAACTGCAACAAGCAGAACTGCTGTAAGTTTCTTCATTTTCTCTCCTCCATGAATACTTCGCAAGGCCATTCGCCCTGCAAAGCGTATTCAAAAATTTTAGGGCTCGTATTTTGTTTTGTCAATTATAATCTCTAGAAACGGCCGTTGATTTGGAAAATTCACTTGAAGCCTTGACGAATCCGTCGAAGATCGGATGAGCCTTGACCGGCCTGCTCTTGAACTCAGGATGGTACTGGACTCCGATGAAGAACGGATGAACGCTTGAACTCAGCTCGCAGGCTTCCACAAGCCTTCCGTCTGGGGAAGTGCCGCTGAATACAAGGCCTGCTTTCTCAAAATCGCTTTTTAAGCTGTTGCTGAACTCATATCTATGCCTGTGTCTTTCACCGACTTCCGAGGCTTTGTACAAAGACCGGAGAAGCGTGCCATCTGAAATCACGCAGGGATAGCTTCCAAGCCTCATCGTGCCACCCTTGGGAATATTGCCCATCTGATCAGGCATCAAGGCGATGACAGGATGGGAAGTGGTCTCGCTGAACTCACCGCTATCTGCATCAGACCAGAGAAGCACATCTCGTGCGAACTCGATCACTGCAACCTGCATTCCAAGGCATATTCCGAAATAAGGAACCTTGTGGGTGCGGGCATAGCGGGCAGCAATCACCATCCCTTCTATTCCGCGGTTGCCGAACCCGCCTGGCACAAGGATGCCATCGCATTGCTTGAGCAGTGACTGTGCATCCTGATCGCTTCTGATGTCCGAAGACTCAATCCAGCGTATAACCACTTTCCGACGGTTCTGGATGCCAGCATGGTTTAGCGATTCAATGACAGAAAGGTAGGCATCATGAAGGGCGGTATACTTGCCCACTATACCTATGCAAACTTCCGAAATAGGATGGTCAAGCTTGTAAATCATATCATTCCAATCAGTCATATCTGGCTTTGGCGTCTTAAGCCCCAATGAATCGCACACTATCTGATCCATGTTCTCGTCAAGCAGCATCAGAGGCACTTTGTAAAGGCTGTCAAGCGTTGTATTCTCTATCACGCACTCTGGGCGGACATTGCAGAACAGAGCAATCTTGTCCTTGATGGACTGCTCGATCTTCTCATCGCTTCGAGTCACGATAATATCTGGGAAAAGCCCGAGTCCCTGCATCTCCTTCACCGAATGCTGAGTCGGCTTTGATTTGTGCTCCTTGCTTGAGGCAAGATACGGCACAAGGGTCACATGGATGTACAGGCGGTTCTCTTTCCCGACCTCGATTCCAATCTGGCGAATCGCCTCCAGAAACGGCTGGCTTTCGATGTCTCCGATAGTTCCGCCGATTTCGGTGATAACCACATCCGCCCCTGTTTTCTGAGACAGCGAATAAATGAAGCTCTTGATCTCGTCTGTCACATGAGGAATGATCTGGACTGTCTTTCCAAGATATTCGCCACGGCGTTCCTTTGATAGGACATTCCAGTAGACCTTTCCGCTTGTCAGGTTTGAGAACTTGTTCAGATCCTCATCGATGAACCTTTCGTAATGGCCAAGGTCCAGGTCTGTCTCGGTTCCATCGTCGGTGACGAACACTTCTCCATGCTGAAGCGGGCTCATCGTGCCGGGGTCGATATTCATGTATGGGTCAAGCTTCTGGGATGCAACCTTGAGACCACGGGCTTTGAGCAGCCTTCCAAGGCTTGCGGCGGTGATTCCTTTTCCAAGTCCGGAAACAACACCGCCAGTTACGAATATGAATTTTGACATAATAATCCTCCTGAAATCATTCTGAATGGATAAGCCTTGGCTAGCCGGCTTCGTCCACTATCTGCTGCGCTATGATGTACTTGGACACGCCTCTGTCCATAGACTGCTTCTCTATGTATCTGTGAGCCTGCTCTTCGGAGAAGCTTTTGCTGGCAATAAGGGTGAGCTTTGCTCTCTCGATGAGCCTCATCCGATCCAGATCAAGCTGCTTCTTTTCAAGAATTGCCATCTTCTCGCTGTAGCAAAGGCACATCTGTACAGCTGAATTGAAAAGACTCTTTTCTTGCGGGAAATGGATGAAAAAGAACAGGGAATCCGGCTTGGCAATGGCGGAGAATCCGGGTTTGGCCAGAAAGACCGAAGGAATGCACAGCCTGGAAAGCAGACTAAGCATCCGGCAATCGGATTCATCGACAGAGGCGACAAGAACATCGAACTTGGAATCAAGCAGGAGGCTGGCAGCGCTGACAAGATCAGTGGCGCGGATGATAGTGCCGGCAGGATTCTCAAGAGAGGCGACTAGGTCCTCATACTCTCGATCATCTCTTACTGCCAGCAGAATCCGTCTCATTCAAGCACCAGACGGAGCATGCCGCATCTGAATACTGCTTTCATGATGCACTCCTGTTTCAATATGCTGTGGATAATAA
>JAQUYU010000114.1 GCA_028691695.1 Sphaerochaetaceae bacterium
TATGCCGAGAGCGAGAAGATCAAGGGTAATGCCGATGCCCAGGCTACGAAGATCTACGCCGATGCCTATGCTGCGGATCCTGATTTCTTCGAGTACTGGAGGATGCTTGATTCCTATGAGAAGACTCTTCCCGCCCAGGACAAGATCATGTCCACCGACATGCAGTACTTCGATACGATGTACGGGCGCGACGAATAGAGTCATACCAAATCAAAATTCATTGGGACCGGGGAGCTTTCTTCCGGTCCCTTTTCCTTTTCTCTTCTTTCCTGGCCAAACCTTCATTCCTCGCCTTCATTGAGCTTTCTCAATAGCCCCACGCTTGTCATCAAAGCCTCATTGTACCCTCAGTCGAAAATAAAGCTCAGTGGGTTCGCCCAAGTCGCTCGGTACCCCTCGGTCGATAATAATCGCTCGGTCGGTGCTTCCATTCGGTTCCATTAGGTTCCAAGCCGCTCGGTACCCCTCGGTCGGTGCTTCCATTCGGTTCCATTAGGTTCCAAGCCGCTCCATTAGGTTCCAAGCCGCTCGGTACCCCTCGGTCGAAAAAAATGGCTCGGTCTATGCTTCCATTCGGTTCCATTGGGTTCCAAGCCGCTCCATTAGGTTCCAAGCCGCTCGGTACCCCTCGGTCGAAAATAATGATGCAACCGAATATTGTGAGTTTGTAGCTGTTGATGATGAACTGGATTCTGAGGACGCCGAGGAGCAAAGACACAAGCGGGACGCCGAGGACGATGAAGACGATGAACTGGATTCTGAGGACGCACAGGAGCAAAGACACAAGCGGGACGCCGAGGACGATGAGGACGATGAACTGGATTCTGAGGACGTTGAGGAGCAAAGACACAAGCGGGACGCTGAGGACGCACAGTTCAAACCGGGACAACGGAGAAAACCGACACGACGGCAACAACGGAGACAACGGAGATCACGAGGACTACAGAGGCAACGGAGGCAACAGAATGGACTACAGAGACTGAGGATGCACATGGCACTGGTTGAAAAAATAGGGGAAGGCTAGTATTATTGTCGGCATGAAGAAAAAGTTGATAACAAGCGCTTTGCCATATGTGAACAATGTTCCCCATCTGGGGAATCTAACCCAGGTCCTTTCGGCCGATGTCTTTGCAAGATTCTGCAGACTCAGAGGCTATGAGACTATGTATATATGCGGAACCGATGAATACGGCACTGCAACCGAGACCAAGGCACTGATTGAGGGAGTAAGCCCTAGAGAACTCTGCGACAGATACCACAAGATACATGAAGAGATCTACAAGTGGTTCAATATAAGCTTTGATTACTTCGGACGCACTTCGACGCCGAAGCAGACCGAGATTGTACAGGGAATATTCAATGAAGTGGATCGTAACGGATACATCAAGCAGGAAGAGATCGAGCAGCTTTACTGCCCGAAGTGCGGTAGATTCCTCGCCGACCGCTTTGTCGAAGGAACATGCCCGAAATGCGGAGCAGAAGGTGCAAGAGGCGACCAGTGCGACACTTGCCAGAGTCTGCTTGATCCTACAGAGCTGATCAATCCGCATTGCAGCGTCTGCGGAACCACTCCGGTTCTGAAGAAGACACGGCATCTCTATCTTGACCTTCCGAAGGTGCTGCCGCTTCTCGAGAAGTGGAAGAACGAAGCATCCGTGAAGGGATTCTGGGCCAACAATGCATTGCAGGTGACCAATTCATGGATAAGGGATGGATTGAAGGAACGCTGCATAACACGTGACCTCAAGTGGGGCATTCCTGTTCCGAAGAAAGGCTTCGAGGACAAGGTGTTCTATGTCTGGTTTGATGCTCCGATAGGTTATATATCGATCACGGCAAATCACACTGATGACTGGGAGAGCTGGTGGAAAGATCCTGAGAATACGGAGCTGTTCCAGTTCATCGGAAAGGACAACATTCCGTTCCATACTGTGATATTCCCGTCGACACTGCTTGCAACAGGGCAGAAGTGGACGATGCTTCATCATATGTCATCGACAGAGTACCTTAACTACGAGGGTGGCAAGTTCTCAAAGAGCAAGGGAATAGGAATATTCGGAAACGATGTGGAGAGCACAGGAATACCGGCCGATGTATGGCGGTTCTATATGTTCTACAACAGGCCGGAGCATGCTGATGTCACATTCACATGGAAGGATTTCGAGGAGAGCGTCAACGGCGAGCTCATCGGCAATCTGTCCAACTTGGTCAACAGGACGCTGACTTTCGTAAAGCGCTTCTACGGCGGAAGCGTCGGAGAAGGCGAGCTTGACCAGAATCTGATGGAAGAGATCTCAAAGCGCGAGAAGGAGATAACCGATCTTCTCGAAGCTTCGGAAGAGCGGAATGCATTCAGGGCAATCTTTGCGCTGTCATCTGTCGGAAACAAGGCTTTCCAGGACGGAGAGCCGTGGAAGGCGAGAGTGGAGAATCCAGAGCAGGCTGTAAAGCTGCTCAGAACTCTGATGATTCTGATCAGGGATCTCGGAGTGATGATCCAGCCGTATGTTCCTTCTGCAAGCCTCAGGCTTCTTGAGTCGCTTGGCTGCGAGAAGGCCGACTGGTCAGTTCTTGGAACAAATCAGGCCATTGAAGTCGGAGAAGTCTCGCACTTGTTTGACAAGCTGGAAGACAGCAGGATCGAAGAGCTCAAGGAGCGGTTCTCGGGTTCTCAGGCCGAACGGGCGGAGAAGGAGAAGGCGAAGGCCGAAGCTCAGCCGAAGCCGGAAGCTGAAGTTAAGAAGAAAGAGGAAAAGAAAATGGCTGAAAACAACAATTTGAATGTAAATCCTGATGAAACGATTGCAGAGCAGTTTGCAAGGCGTGTAACCCTTACAGTGTCGAAGATCGAAGAGGTGGTTCACCATCCTAACGGAGACATCCTTTACATACTGACCCTGGATACCGGAGCGCCGGAGAAGCGCACAATAGTATCCAGCATTGTTCCTTACTATAAGGAAGAAGAGCTGATTGGCCAGAACATAGTGCTGGTGGACAACCTGAAACCAGCAAACTTCAGGGGAGTGAAGAGCTGCGGGATGCTGCTTGCCGCTTCCGACCCGAATGCCGAGCCGCATACTACATGCGAGGTGCTGTTCGCGCCTCAGTTCAAAGTTGGGACAAAGCTTGTTCCGGAGGGGCTGGAGAGTCCTGAGCAGAAGTGCTACGTAAAGCCTGATGCGTTCTTCGCGATGCCGATCTGCACCGAGGACGGAGTGGTGAAGGTGGATGGCAAGGCGATCGGTGCTGATGGTGTTTATCTTACTGCCAATAAGTACAAGAACGGTCCGGTGGGCTGATCATGGACGCCAGGGAGATTCCTTCTTCGCAATTTTGCAGCGGTTCTCATCCATTTCAGAGCGAGTTCTGGGCTAAGGCGAAGAAGCTGAATTCCTGGGTTCCGCACTTTCTTGAAATAGATCTTGATTCTCGCAAAGTGCAGCTTCTGGTTCTTGCCAGGAGCTTTCTCCGCGGCATGTTCACCCTTGCCTATGTTCCGATGGGGCCGGAGATCGGTCTTGCAAAGGATGGGGCGATGGGAGACATTGCCAAGGCGGTGGCCAAAGCGCTGGACAAGTCGGTTTTTGCCATCAGGTTCGATTTTCCTTTCGATTATCAAGACGTTCTGGGGCAGTTTTCATGGCAGGAAGAAGAGCTGGAGAAGTGGTACAGCGCCTGGGCGTTGTCGCAGGGGCTTGTGCTGCTGGACCAGAGCATTCAGCCGCAGGGAACTGTGATGATGGATCTTGGCGCTCCCTTCGAGTACCGAACCAGGGCACGGAGGATTCTGAAGAAGAACTCAGGTGCCGTCACGGTGGATTTCTGGGATGGTTCCGAGGGCGATTTTGATCAATGGTATGAGATATACCGCGAAACGGCCCATAACGACGGTTTCACAGCCCGAAGCCGCAAGTATATGCAGACTCTTCTCGAGCTTTCCGGCGAAGGCGGAGTGAAATGCCGTCTGATTCTTGCGCGCTTCGGATCTGAAATCCAGGGCGGCATCATGGTGATAAGCAGCAAGGACGAAGAGACTTACCTCTTCGGAGGAGCAAGGCGAAGCTCTGATTTCAATGTCTCGTACTGCTTGCAGGATTTTGCAATCAAGGATGCAAAGGCCGCTGGCATGAGATATTATGATTTCTATGGCTCCCATGGAACAATGGGAAGAAGCGAGCATCTTTCAAAGCTAACTCAGTTCAAGCTTGCATTCGGCGGAAGACAGATATTCCGCATTCCTTCATGCGACTATGTGATGAAGAAGAGCATCTGGAAGATGTACCGCCATCTTGAAAGCAAGCGTCTTGAACGGTCTCGGGACTGAACCTTCAGTCAGACAGTTCATTGACCAGTTTCTTGAACTGGTTTCCGCGATCGAACTCATGCTGGAACAGCTCGAAGCTTGCAGCTCCGGGGGAGAGCAGGATGAATGCAGTTATGCTTCTGCTTCCGCCTATGAAGGCTTTTGCCTCGGTGTAGGCACAGCCTAGGGCGTCATCCATAGTGGAGAAGGGGCCGGCGTAAGGGATGTGCTGCTCATCCAGAAACGGGATGAGCTTCTCTCTGGTGAACGAGCCGCCAAGCAGGAAGAGCCTGTTTGCATGCCTGAGCACTTCTTCCATGCCGTTGACATGCAGCTCCTTGTCGGTTCCGCCGCAGATTAGAAACACCGGCACTTTGCTGTAGTAGTTGGACCATGTGAAGCTGACCGCCTCAGGAACGGTGGCTGCGCTGTCGTTTATGAAGATGATGTTGTTGTGGAACCTTACCATCTCGTTCCGGTGAGGAACGCCGGGGAATGTCTTGAGAGCAGATATGATTCTGTCCTGCTTGATTCCAAGAGTCAGGCATATTGCAAATGCCGGGGCAAGGATTGTGCTGTCCAGCTTCTTCGCAGTCTTTTCTATTGAAACAATCCTGCCAATGGGCATGCCGCAAGCCTTGGAAATGCTTTCGCGCATCGAATCGGAGCTCACGACATGGAGGCACTTCTGCTTGAAGAGCATGAGCTTGTCGCTGATGTAGGCATCCATGCTGTGGTAGTAATTCTGGTGGTCTTCATAGATGGAAGTAAGGCAGCTGACTTCCAGCTGGGGAATGACGGAGGCATATGTGAATGTGTCTGCTATCTGCCATGAGGAGAG
>JAQUYU010000015.1 GCA_028691695.1 Sphaerochaetaceae bacterium
AGAAAGCTTATCGCAAGCTTGCTATTGAAAACCATCCTGATAGAAATCCTGGGGACAAGGCGGCCGAAGAGAGATTCAAGGAAGCCACTGAGGCCTATGAGGTTCTCAGCGACAAGAAGAAGAGAGATGCATATGACAACTATGGCTTTGCAGGCGTCGATGGCGCAGGCGGGGCACAGGGATATCAGAATGCATACAGGGATTTCTCCGACATTTTCAGCGGTTCAGGTTTCGATGATATTTTCAGCTCCATCTTCGGCGGCGGATTCGGCGGAGCCCAGAGGGCATCTTCCGGAGCAGCTGGCGGTGCAGGCCGTGCAGCAAACCAGGGACAGAGCTTCAGATACAATGTTGAGGTTGAGCTTCAGGACGTTCTGACGGAATGCGTTAAGGAAGTCACTTATAACCGTCAGGTTCCCTGTGATTCATGCAATGGAACCGGAAGCAGCGGCGGACAGATTTCGAAGAAGGTCTGCCCTCAGTGCAACGGAACTGGCTATGTGCGTCAGAGCAGCGGCTTCTTCTCCATGCAGCGGACTTGTCCGCAGTGCGGAGGCGAGGGCTATATCATAGACAATCCATGTGCTCAATGCCATGGAAGCGGTCTTATGCGCAAGCAGCAGAAGATCAAGATCAAGATTCAGCCTGGCATCCAGAGCGGTACTGACATCATTCTTCCGGGAATGGGCAATGCCGGTCAGAATGGCGGGACCTATGGAGATCTCTATGTAAGAGTCAATATCAAGCCTCATCAGTACTATGTGCGTCAGAATGACGACCTTTACATACAGATTCCGATTTCCATCACCCAGGCTTCGCTTGGACTTGATGTGAACGTTCCGCTTCTTGGCGGGACAAGCGAGAGCGTAAGTGTTCCTTCAGGAATTCAGGATGGAAAGATGATTCGCATGAGAGGCAAGGGAATGCCGCACTACAAGAGCTTCGGGAGCGGAGACATGTATGTGAAATTCCTTGTTGTTGTTCCGAAGCGCTTGAATATCAAGGCAAAGTCACTGATGAAACAGCTTTCAGAAGAGCTTGGCGAGGATACTTCTCCGAAGCCGGTTCCATTCGAGGAGTAGAAGATGGGAGAGAAGATCACTGGTTTCCATGCAATAGAGGAAGCACTCAAGACACCGAATCCGGGTTCGACGCTTTTCCTCGTCAGAGGAAAGGATGCGGATCAGCGGCTCAAGAATCTGGAGAACCTTGCCAAGGCAAATGGCAAGACATTCGTGAAGCGTCTTTCCGAGAGCGAACTTGATCGCCTTGTGCCTGAAGGCACTGACCATCGTGGGGCTGTTCTGGATTCAGGAGCGTCAAAGGAAGGTCGCGGCGGCTCTGTGAAGAACATATCCGTCAAGGATTACTGTGCCTCTCTCAAGCCTGACGATGGTGCCCTGGTCCTTATACTCGATGGCATAACCGATCCTCATAATATAGGAGCGATTCTTCGCAGCTGCGACCAGTTCGGATGCGGGCTTCTCGTTGTTCCTCAGCGCAGGAGTGCAAGCGTCAATGAAACAGTTCTCAGGATTTCGTCCGGTGCAGCGCGTTATGTTCCGATTGCAACGGTGGTTAATCTGATCCGCGAGATCGATACTCTCAAGGAAAATGGCTTCTGGGTCTACGGCTCCGACATGAACGGCACATCCGCTTCTGAGATCAAATTCGCCAAGCGTACTGCAATCGTGATGGGCAGCGAAGGCGATGGCATGAGCCGTCTAGTAGCTTCCACATGCGATCAGATTGTATCGATTCCGATGCAGGGGCATATTGATTCACTGAATGTTTCGGTCGCCGCCGGGATCTTGATGTACGAGTTCAGAAGGGCGAAATAGCTGTCTGGAAGGAGAATGAAGGTTTGGCCAAACCCTTGTTCTTCGACTCTGCAATTAACAGGAAATGCTCGTTTCTGATCATATTTCTGTTGTCTGAATGGTAAACCTTCTTGAAATTCTGTTTGATATAATGAATTTTTACTGTATTTTTATTCATTATTGAGTATTTTTTTCTGAAAATTATTGAAATCAGCAGTTTTCTGTAGTAATGTGAGTTCACTAATACATAGAGAGGTATACTATGAAGAAACTTACTACGATTTTGCTCGTCATGCTTGTTTCCTGTTCTTTTGTGTTTGCAAATGGACAGACTGAAGCAGCGTCTGCAACCGCTAAGGATGATTTCCATATCGGTATTGTTACCGGAACCGTTTCGCAGAGCGAAGACGATCTGAGAGGAGCCGAGGCTCTTATCAGTGAGTACGGCGCTGTTGCTGATGGCGGAATGATCCAGCACCTTACTTATCCTGATAACTTCATGGATGAGTCGGAGACCACCATTTCCGTTATCGCCGGACTTGCAGACGACCCGAAGATGAAGGCCATCATTGTCAACCAGGCTGTTCCTGGAACAACAGAAGCTTTCAGACAGGTCAAGGCAAAGAGACCTGACATCATCTGCATCGCAGGTGAAGCCCACGAGGATCCAGGTGTAATCTCATCTGTTGCTGACCTCGCTGTGAACAACGACTTCGTTGCCCGTGGATATCTGATCATCCACACAGCACACGAACTCGGATGCGACACATTCGTTCATATTTCATTCCCGAGACATATGGCTTATGAGACAATGAGCCGCCGTGTTGCAATCATGAGAGCAACATGTGAAGAACTCGGAATGAAGTTCGTTCTTGAAACTGCTCCGGATCCGACAAGCGATGTCGGTATCGCAGGTGCCCAGCAGTACATCCTCGAGCATGTTCCAGAGTGGGTAGAGAAGTACGGCCAGAAGGCTGCTTATTTCTGCACCAACGATGCACATACCGAGCCTCTTCTCAGACAGCTGATCAAATACGGCGGGTACTTCATCGAAGCTGACCTTCCGTCACCTCTCATGGGATATCCTGGAGCTCTTGGAATCGACCTCACCGCTGAAGCCGGAGATTTCCCAGCCATTCTCAAGAAGGTAGAGGCTGCAGTCGTGGCACAGGGCGGTGCAAACCGCTTCGGAACATGGGCATTCAGCTATGGATACACTGTTTCTGCAGGTCTTGGCCAGCATGCAATCAATGTTGTAAGAGGCGAGAGCGAACTGCTCAAGCTTTCTGACATCATGAAGGCATATGGCAAGTACACACCGGGTGCCAAGTGGAATGGCTCGTTCTACACAGACACTGCTACAGGCGTGAAGGCGAAGAACTTCGTCTTGATCTATCAGGATACTTACATCATGGGCGGAAAGGGCTTCATGGGAACGACAGGAATTGAGGTTCCAGAGAAGTACTTCCTTCTGAAGTAGTCGATTCATTTGGAGATTCATTGGGGGAAGGGCAGCTCCTTCCCCCTGTATTTCGTTATCAAGAATCTTGTTAAATGGATAGCACGCTCTCCATTTATAGGATATTATTGAATAACGAACTTTTTAGATAAGGACTTGAAAATGGGAAATGAAGCCGCTCCTCTTCTGGAGATGCGAAATGTCAGCAAGGAATTCTTTGGAAACAAGGTTTTGTCCGACATAAACTTCACTATGAAAAAAGGTGAGGTGATAGGTCTTGTCGGGGAAAACGGTGCTGGAAAAAGCACGCTGATGAAGATTCTTTTCGGAATGGATGTAATCAAAGCGACCGGAGGTTATGGAGGAGATGTCCTGATTGATGGTCAGAAAGTCATTTTCAATACTCCTTTTGATGCAATCAATGCAGGAATAGGGATGGTTCACCAGGAGTTCTCACTCATACCAGGCTTCACTGCAACTGAGAACATACTGCTCAACAGGGAGCCTCAGAAGCACCATTTCCTCTCCGAAATATTCGGCGAAAGGCTTAATCTGCTTGATCGCCCCGAAATGTCCAGGCAATCTGAAGCTGCAATAAAGAAACTTGGCGTTGAGATTGATCCGGATATGATGATCAATCAGATGCCAGTCGGACACAAGCAGTTCACCGAGATTGCCAGAGAGCTCAGCAAGACTGGCACGAGGATTCTCATTCTTGATGAACCTACAGCTGTTCTCACCGAGCACGAAGCTGAAGCTCTTCTTGCTGCGATAAAGCGCCTGTCTGAGCAGGGCATTGCAATCATCTTCATCACCCATCGTCTTCATGAAATCCTCACCGTATGCGATCAGGTTCTAGTGATGCGCGATGGTCTTATCGTAAAGGACGTTCCTGCTGGAGAGACCAACGTGGCTCAGATTGCAAAATGGATGGTCGGACGTGATGTCAAGAGCGATGCCGATGAGAGCAGGGAGAAGGCTGCCCATCTTCTGAAAGAAGAAGGAAAGCCGGTTGTGATGTCGATAAAGCGGCTCTGGGTTGATATGCCCGGAGAAACAGTCAGAGATGTCAGCCTTGATGTCAATGATGGCGAGATCCTTGGAATCGGAGGTCTTGCTGGACAGGGAAAGCTTGGAATACCGAATGGTGTCATGGGATTGTACCCAGCAGGTGGACATGTAGTGTTCAATGGCAAGGAGATCAAGCTCAATTCGCCTCGTGAGTGTCTGGATGCAGATCTCGCCTTCGTCTCGGAGGACAGAAGAGGCGTGGGCCTTCTCCTGGATGAGACTCTTGAATGGAACATTGCCTTCCCTGCTATGCAGATTCACAGCAAGTTCCTCAAGAAAAGACTCGGAGGACTGGTCAAATGGAGAGATGACAAGGCTATTGCCAATGTCACAAAGAAATATGTAGATATGCTTGAAATAAAGTGCACCAATACAAAGCAGGATGCGAAGGAGCTATCCGGAGGCAACCAGCAGAAGGTGTGCCTTGCGAAGGCATTCGCCCTTGAGCCGAAGTTCCTGTTTGTTTCAGAACCTACAAGAGGCATCGATGTCGGAGCAAAAGCTCTCGTTCTCCAGTCTTTGAAGAAGTTCAACAGGGAATCTGGTGTTACGGTCGTGATGATATCCTCCGAGCTGGAGGAACTCAGGCAGACCTGTGATAGAGTTGCAATAATCGCAAATGGAGTTGTTTCTGGAATTCTTCCGGCGACTGCTCCATCAGAGGATTTCGGACTTCTCATGGTCGGTCATAAGGCAGAGGAGGCATCAAATGAGTGAAGATAAAGCAGTTGCCATGAATAATGGCAATCCAGTAATGGAGAAGATTAGAGGCTTCATCAAATCATTCGGATGGCCGAGGCTCATAATTGCATTGTTCCTTATTTCGCTGTTCATAGCTGCTCCGATTGTAGGAGTCAACTTCGGATCATCGCTTAGCAATACGCTGATGCGCTTTGGAATGAACTCAGTGCTTGTTCTTGCAATGGTTCCTATGATCCATTCCGGATGCGGACTGAATTTCGGCCTGCCGCTGGGGATCATCGCAGGGCTGCTTGGAGCCACTCTTTCAATAGAGTCAGGATTCACCGGCGTGCCAAGCTTCCTGATGGCAATGCTCTATGCAACGCCATTTGCAGTCCTTCTTGGATATGGCTACGGAGTTCTTCTGAACAAAGTCAAAGGCGGAGAGATGATGATTGCAACTTACGTCGGATTCTCCTCAGTATCGTTCATGTGCCTCATGTGGCTGCTTCTGCCGTACAAGAGCCCGACGATGGTCTGGGGCTTTGAAGGCAAAGGCCTAAGGACTACAATCAGCGTTGACGGATTCTACAAGGGAGTCTTGAGCGACTTCCTGAAGATTGACATCGGGCATCTTTCAATTCCGACCGGAATGATCCTGTTCTTTGCCATCCTGGCTTTCGTAATGTGGGCTTTTCTTCATACGAAGACCGGAACTGCAATGACAGCGGTGGGATCCAATCCTACATTTGCCAAGGCCGGAGGAATCAATGTGGATAAGATCAGGATTCTCTCTGTTGTTATGTCTACATGGCTTGGAGCAATCGGCATCCTGGTATATGAGCAGGCTTTCGGATTCATCCAGCTGTACATGTCGCCGTTCAATATGGCGCTTCCTGCAGTATCTGCGATTCTGATCGGCGGTGCCTCAGTGAACAAGGCCTCTATACCCAATGTAATAATCGGCACGTTCCTGTTCCAGGGAATCGTGACCATGACCCCATCGGTGATGAACTCCATCATCCATACCGACATGAGCGAAGTCATAAGAATCATCGTTTCCAACGGAATGATTCTCTATGCGCTCACAAGAAAAACGGAGGCAACAAGATGACCAAGATTAAATCGACTGAATCATTCGGGAAGAAGCTCCTTAAGCTTGTAAAGAACAATCCAGTTCCATTGATGTTCGTGATCATCTGCGTGATCTGCATCCCTCTCTCTGGCTATTCCGCAGGGTATCTCATCGGCGAAATCATCACAAGAATCGCCCGTAACAGCTTCCTTATCATCAGCCTTCTTATTCCTATCATGGCTGGAATGGGACTGAACTTCGGAATGACGCTTGGTGCAATGGCTGGCGAAATCGGCCTTATCCTAGTCAGCGACTGGAAAGTCGTGGGCATCCCCGGAGTGGTTCTTGCAATGATCATCTCGATTCCTATTTCTGTCCTGCTCGGATGGTTCTGCGGAAAGATCCTAAACCTTGCAAAAGGAAGAGAGATGGTGACAAGCTACATCATCTCATACTTCATATCAGGCGTCTATCAGCTGATTGTCCTGTATGCAATGGGTCCGATCATTCCAATCAAGCATTCATCACTTGTGCTTCCAAGAGGGTACGGCATCCGTAACACCGTGAACCTCCTGTCAATGCGCCAATGCCTTGACAATCTTCTTGCAATCAGAATCGGGTCGGTACGCATTCCTGTTGTTCCATTCCTGATCATTGCAGTTCTCTGCTTCATAGTTGTCTGGTTCAAGAAGACGAAGCTTGGGCAGGACATGAGGGCTGTTGGGCAGGATATGGAAGTGGCAAGGGCGGCTGGAATTAAAGTCGAGGAAACAAGGATCATGTCCATCATTATCTCGACGGTTCTTGCTGGCTTCGGAATGGTGATCTACCTTCAGAACATGGGAACACTCAATACTTACAATTCACATACCCAGATTGGAATGTTCTGCATTGCAGCATTGCTGGTCGGAGGTGCTTCGGTGGACAAGGCATCAATCGGGAACGTGTTCCTTGGCGTCATCCTATTCCATCTGATGTTCATTGTTGCCCCGAAGGCAGGAATGAACCTCATAGGACAGGCTCAGCTAGGCGAGTACTTCAGGGTATTTGTTTCGTACGCTGTAATCACGGTTGCATTGGTGATGTATGAAAGCAAGAAGAGGCGGGCCAATTCGCTTACCGGCCTAAAGCTTGCAGAAGATCAGGAGGTGGCAAAATGAAGCTTTCCAAGAAATTCTGGCTGAGAGCCGCAGCTGTTGCCTTTCTGATCCTTCTGGGGGTAGTGATGTTCTTTGTCGGACGTCAGCATTCGATTCTTGTGGACAACAAGACTACAGAGATTGATGGGGTGTCATACAAGGCTCTTGATGTATGCGAAGTGCGCATCGATGGCGGAGATCCTGAGGAGCTGGTTCCGCGTGATCGTATCCAGATTGATGTCATGGACCAGCACCATACGCTTGTTGTTTCATATACCGATGCCAACTGGGAAGAAAAGAAGATCAAAGTCAGATTCACTACTCCTGTAAAGGAGGAGATGATGGTCCTGAGCATTCCTGCCGTTGTCGCAGGGCTTCCGATGGACAAGTGCCTGACACACTTCGAGTCGCAGGCTGTGACTGTGGATCAGATAGAACAGGGTGAAACTATTCAGATTGATGAGACGACTTCATTCGATATCTGATAATCAATTCATCAAAACAGCAAGAAGGCCTCGATTCCGAGGCCTTCTGTTTACTCTTCAAAGAACTTGTTTCCAATGTCCTTGCGGTGCCACGCACCATCGAAGCTGACATCATTGATGTGAGCATAGGCCATTGAATTGGCTTCTATGATATTGATTCCATGCCCGACTACGCTTACGCATCTTCCGCCTGAAGTCAGCAGCTTGCCATCGCTTTGAGTGACAGCTCCGAAGAACAGGAAAGGATTGCTTCTTGAAAGGTTGAACTTCTTGATCGGCGAGATCGGATTGACTTCTTTTCCAATTGATGGATTCTCAGGGTATCCTTTGCTTGCAACAACTACGCACACTGTGGACTCATTTGAAACCTGAAGATTGCAGCTGCTTATGGTGTTGGCCTTCATTGCCTCCATCAGCTCCACGATGTCATTCTCGATTATTGGCACGAAGCTCTGGGTCGCCGGATCGTTGAATCTGACATGGTAATCCACAAGCACAGGTCCTGCTTTTGTAAGGATGATCGAAAACGTCAGGACGCCTTTATAGGCAAGCCTTTCAGCTTTCATGCCGAATATAGTCGGCTGGATTATCTCATCCACGACCCTCTTCTTCAGAGCATCAGGAATTGAGATCGGGCAGATTGATCCCATTCCACCTGTAGGCGCTCCTTCATCCTCTTCATCGCTCTTTGTGTATTCGGAGCAGTATGGAAGAACAAGGAAGCCATTGTTGTCCAGCAGAACGCTTACGGTTATGGGCATTCCATCAAGATGCTCTTCAAGCAGAATGGAGTCAGTTGAAAGCAGCTTTCGAGAAAAGGCCATCAGATTGTCGAAATTTGAAGATTCGATCATGATTCTGCTTGGCGAGAGGGTATTCTTCTTTACAACGAACAATTTGTCAGGGTGTCTTAGAAGGAATGCTTCAAGTGATTTCTCATCAGAGAAGAGATGATAGGCAGGGCATGAGATGTTGTGCCTGTTTGTGAAATTCCTTGCAAAGCAGCGATCCCCCTCAAGCTTTAGGGCATAGCCTGGTGCACCGAATGTGTCTATCCCATGCTGGTTCAGAAAGTCGATTACTCCAGTGAAAAGAGGGGCTTCTGTTCCAATGAACACAAAGTCGATTCTGTTATTTGTGCAAGCTTCATAGACTGCTTCTGGATTGGAAGGATCTACATCTGATAGGTTCACCGCTACTGCTTCGGTTCCTACGTTGCCTGGGGCGGCATAGAGCCCGTCAATTAATCTGCTTCTTGAAAACCACCATACTATTGCATGGTCCTTGGCTCCGGATCCTAATACCAAAACTCTCATTTATTAATTATTCCTCTTTGAAAACGTACCATTATACAGGAAACTGGTCAAGAATGCTGCTTAATGCTGACCTGTATTCTTCTTCTGTCTCCGCCGTAGAGGCAGCCTGCCTGACCGAAGCTGAATTCCTTATGCCTTTGAGAAGATATGGAACATGCTTTCTCATCTCTCTGCAGGCAGTTCTTTCGCCACGGTCTATAGAAAGCATTTCCAGCTGGCGTAAGAAGAAATCAATTTTTATGCTTAATGGAACAGGGTTGTATGCACCAGTGGAAAGAAGCTCGATCGTTTCCTTGAAAATAAACGGGCGTCCTATTGCTCCTCGGGCGAACATCACTCCATCGCATTTGGTGTCTGAAAGAATTCTCTGTGCATCCTCAGGAGAAAAAACGTCGCCGCTTCCGATTACTGGAATATTTACAAGCTGCTTGAGCTTTGAAAGAGCTTGATAGTCAGGTTCTCCTGTGTAGAATTGAGCTCGAGTCCTGCAGTGAAGGCATACTGCCGCTGCTCCGCCCTCGGATGCAGCCTGTGCTGTTTCATCATAGTTGATCGAGCTGCTGTCCCATCCTAGCCGGATCTTTGCTGTTACAGGGAGCCCTGAGGCATTGCGTACAGCCTTGATGATGCTATTTATTGCTTGAGGGCGGCGAAGAAGAGCAGATCCTGCTCCGGTTTTAACAACCTTTGGCACAGGACAGCCGAAGTTGATATCTATTGCGCAGAATTGGTTTGCAGGGAGCTGTTCAGCAGCTCTCGCCATCGTGTCCGGATCGGATCCGAAAAGCTGAACTGCAAGATGTTCTTCGTTCGGAGCACGGAGGAGGAGCGAGAATGTGTTCTTGCTGTCCCTGACAAGACCTTCGGCGCTTACCATTTCGGTACATGTCATGCTGGCTCCGCATTCAGTGCATAGGCTGCGGAATGACCGATCTGTATAACCGGCCATAGGCCCGAGGAACAGGTTCCCTTTGAGGATTGTGCTTCCAAGCGGAAACGGTCTGTAAAGGCAATCAGGCATTGTCCGGAAGATGAAATGCCCTGAGGCTGTTCTGATAGAGGGCATTGCAGCATTCTTCGAGATCCATGCCCTTTATTGCTGCAATTGCCTTTGCATTCTCAATCAGATACTCAGGTTTATTTCGCTTTTTTGATGTGAATCTTGCAGGTACCATGAAAGGCGATTCGCTTTCAATCAGGATCCTGTCCATAGGAAGCATTCTCACTGTCTCTACAAGGGGCCTTACGCTCTTGTAGGTGATGTTTCCTGCAAACGAGAAGAATACTGGAAGCTCCAGAGCATCAAATGCGAAATCCGGTCCTTCGGAATAGCAGTGGAAGATGGCTCCGCTATCCGGCATCTTTACCTTGAGGATACTGAGTATGTCCTGTGAGGCTTCTCTGTTGTGAATTATCACTGGAAGATTGAGCTTGCGTGCAAGCTCAAGATGCTTTATGAACACATCAATCTGAACTTGCTTCGGTGCATACATCTTTGCATAATCAAGACCGGTTTCGCCGATTGCGATGACACGGTCGTATTTTGCGAATTCAGGAATCTTCTCATCCCATCCCTGCTTGAGGTTGCCGGTTTCCGTAGGGGAAAGCCCGACAGCATGGTAGACCTGCTTTGCGCTGCTGAGGTTCCTGTAGGTCCTTTCAAAATCCGAGAGGGAATTGCATATTGAGACAATATGCATTACATCCGCTCTTTTTGCGAACTGAATGGCTACAAGCTGATTCATCTGGTCATCGTCTATGAGACCGATATGCGCATGGGTATCAAATAATTTCATGAGGTCCTCTTAAAGAATTGTAACATAAAGATATCACAACAAATCTAACCCGTCAATTTCAATTGTTCACTATTTGCTTTTCAGGGTTTGACAATTGTGTTCCAGCGTGATAGCGTAGATTGCAATGAAAAACTTTGAATCAAGCAATCGAAGCAAAAATAGAAATAGCAATTACATACAGGGCAACGATGGAGACTCCTTTGAGGCCTATCCGTATTTTGTGAAGAATCCATCTTCTAATGAGATTTCCGTATGTGCAAGCGATATCGTCATCTATCCCGGGACTTACGTCGTGGCTCCAACCAGATTCGGTCTTGACATGGGGATAGTTATAGGAAATGTCCCTGACAGGAATTCATCATACAACCCTGGGTGCACTGGAGTCCGAGGAGCCTGCTGCCTTGACAGCTGTCCTATGGAAGAGCCGGAGGATGATGAGTCTGAAGACGATGATCTGGTCGCTGCCGCCGATTATGAGGGGGCACTTGAGCCTCTTTCATTCAAGGTCACAAGCGTCACGAGCATTGATCCTCTTCCAAAGAAGGAAACCTGCGATGATTCCGGATGCTGGGAATCCAGATATCAGAAGCCTGTCAAGGCAATGCTTTCAGGCAGCCTGGACAGAATAGACCGAGTGGCGACTCCTGATGATATGAAGAAGTATTATCAGAACCTTGAAAACGAAGAAGAAGCAATGAAAGTGTGCCGTGAGAAGATTGGCAAGCACAATCTGGACATGAAGCTGGTAACTTCTCATTTCCTTCTCGGAGAACCCAAGGCGTTGTTCTTCTTCACATCGGACGACAGGGTCGATTTCAGGGATCTCGTGAAGGATCTGGTTTCCGTTTTCAGGCTCAGGATTGAACTTAGACAGATCGGGGTGCGTGATGAATCCAGGGTTCTGGGAGGTCTTGCTGTATGCGGAAGGGACTTCTGCTGCCACAGTGTCACCGACAAGCTCAGCCCTGTGACAATCAAGATGGCCAAAGAGCAGAATCTTTCACTTAACTCGATGAAGATTTCCGGTCCTTGCGGAAGGCTGCTTTGCTGCCTTGCCTACGAATACGACTTCTATATGGAAGAAAAGCATGACTATCCTTACGAGGGCAGCAAGCTAAAGGTCGGCGGCGAGATATGCAAAGTCACAGAGGTGAACATTCTGTCCAAGAAGATAACTCTTTCATCGATTGATGGCAGAATCATCATCATTCCGCGTTCGGCTGTGTTTTATTCAGGCGATTCAAGCCGCTGGGAAATTACTCCCGAGTATGAGAAGGATTTTTTCTCAAATTAAGATAAAACATTGTATTGACCCGTTTTACAGTCTGTGATATGTTGATATACCGTCAAATGATAATTATCTACGTTTGAATAATAAATTACTGTTAAATCTATATGGAGGTTAAACGTGAAACGTTCCGCTAAGAAGAGAGATGCCCAGAGCAAGGTCAGGAGAATGCGCAATCGCGAAGCAAAGAGCGAAGTCCGCACCGCTGTGAAGAAGTTTGATGCAGCATGTGCTGCTGGAGATAAGGCCACTGCCGAATCCGAACTCAAGAACAGCCTCAAGCTCCTTGATTCTATTACAAGCAAGGGAATCATGCATCGCAACGCTACTGGACGAAAGAAGTCCAGAATGCAGCTCAAGTTCAACAAGCTGGCATAATCATTATTCTGGATAAGGAGAAAAAACATGGAAAAAGATAAACTTACAAAGGCAGCCATCATTGAGAATCTTCATGAAGAATTCCTAGATCCTGATGACAAGCGCTTCAAGGGCCTTGAAATGAACAAGCTCTCCAGAGGCCAGATCCATGAAGTGATTGATTGCTTCTTTGAAGAAGTCAAGGCCGGTCTTATCGATGATCAGATTATCGAACTCCGTGGTTTCGGAACTTTTGAAATCCGCACCAGAAAAGGCCGCGAGAAAGCAAGGAATCCAAAGACTGGACACATGGTTTCTGTTCAGACTCATGGTGTTGCTGTTTTCAGACCTGGCAAAGAGATCAAGGAAAAGGTTTGGGACATCAGACAGGGCAAATAATGAAGGTTATTGTTCAGCCTGATCAGATTAATGTAAGAAAGCGCAACCTCAGGACCATTGGCCTTGAGGTTGCTGTATTAATTGCATCTGCGCTGATTCTCTCGATGGCCTTCCCTGGATTCATCTCAAAGAACGGGATCGGATTCCTTGCGCTTATTGCGCTTATTCCGGTTTTTGCTGTCATCAGGAATGCTCCAATCGGAGCCTGCATGGGATATGGGTTCTTCTTTGGATTCATCTTCTACCTGTTCTTCAATTACTGGCTTGCAACATTCCATGCGCTTGCAATAATCCTTGTGCCGTTCATCAAGGCCGTGGAGATGCTTCTTCTGTTTCTTGCACTGAAGCTGTGCGACCGATGGCTTGGAAGCAAATCCTATATTGCCCAGGCTGTTTGCTGGGTTGCATACGCCTATCTTTCGCAGAGCTGGTTCGCTGGCTATCCCTACGGATCAATAGCATATGCCCTGTACCGTTACCGGGCGTTGATTCAGATTGCAGATTTCTCAGGTATCTGGGGAATCACTTTCCTTATGGTGCTTCCTCAGGCTTTTGCCGGGAAATGGCTCTGTGATTCTTACAACAGCCATTTCAAGGTGAGTATAGTTCCATCGCTGCGGAAAGAGGCGATACCTCTTTGCATCTATTGCCTTCTGGCTGTCGCCTCTGTGATTTACGGCATTGTTAGCATTTCGTTCTGGAACAGCCAGACTCCTGATATCACCTGGAAAGTAGCGGCTGTTCAGCATAATGCGGACTCATGGAAGGGTGGATACACTACTTACAAGCGCAACTTCAACAATCTTCGGAAGATGACCTATGAAGCTCTGCTTGAAGATCCTGACATGGTCATCTGGTCGGAGACTGCCTTCGTTCCATCGGTTGCCTGGCATACGAACTACCCCAACGCTGATGATTACTATGATACGGCAGGTCTTGTTGAAGAGTTCGTTGAATTCGGAAAAGGCCTTCCTGTCCCGCTTCTTACTGGAAACCCCGAAGGGGTACTTGATGGAGATGAGCCTTACAATGCAGATGGAAGCTGGAACCGGAAGGATTACAATACTGTGATCTTCTTCGAGGACGGCCAGATCAAGCAGACTTACCGCAAGCAGCATCTTGTTCCATTCACCGAGCATTTCCCATACGAGAAGCAGATGCCATGGCTGTACAACCTTCTTCTTGCCAATGATTACAACTGGTGGGAGAAAGGAACCGAAAGCGTTGTGTTCGAGACCGAACAGGGAGTGAAATTCTCTACGCCTATCTGTTTCGAGGATGTATTCGGAGACATCAATGCTGCTTTCGTGAAGAATGGCGCAGACCTGATTCTGAATATGACAAACGACAGCTGGTCAGGATCGACCGCCGCAGAAATGCAGCATGCCGCAATTGCAGCATTCCGTTCAGTTGAGAACCGCAAGACTATGGTCAGAGCCACGAATTCCGGTATTTCCTGCATGATAACTCCGACGGGTAAGATCGAGGACAAGATGGAGCCGTTCAAGATGTACTGGCACATCTATGATGTTCCTGTCTACACTTCGAATCCTCATACATTCTATACGGAGCATGGGGATCTTGCAGCATATATCTTCGTATGGGCTTCTTATGCGCTTCTTGCCTTCGGACTTGTGAAGACGCTATACATCTTTTTTGCAAAAAACAACGGCGCTGATCGTATCAAAGCCCGTTTCAGAAGGAAGAAATGACATACAGTACAGTTTCGCTTTTCATAATCGGCACGGAGCTTACCCGTGGGATCATTGAGGACAAGCACACATCGCGGCTCTGCACAGAGCTTTCGCATCTGGGATTCGATGTTCTCCGGTCTGTGATTGTTCCAGATGATGGGAGCATTGAGAAGATGCTTGACCTCTGCGTCTCGGACAGCGATGTCGTGATCATCACTGGAGGACTAGGACCTACAAGCGATGACATGACCCGCAGGATCATCGCAGAAGAAGCCGGGGTGCCTCTTGCCAAGGACAAGCAGGCCTGGGATACGCTGTATAAAAGAGTAGGCGAGCGCATTCATGGTGCAAATGAGCAGCAGACCTATATTCCGCAGGGATTCAGCCTCCTTGAAAACCCTCTTGGAACGGCTCCTGGCTTTCTTGGCTTTGAAAAGAAGCAGGATCGTGATGTTCTTCTTATTAGCATGCCGGGTCCTCCGAGAGAGATGCAGCCAATGTTCTACAATCTTGTGCTTCCTTATCTTTCAAGGCTTCTTGGCCACACAACCCCTCAGAGGGATGAATATTCGGTCTACCTTATCGCAGAATCTAAGCTGGAAGAACTGTGTGATGCATGCAAGAAGCCTGGAGTGGTCTGGGGAACACGCTTCCAGCCTTATAAGATAAGCCTGTATCTTTCCGGTGGAACCGATTCCGACAGAGCTCAGATGGAACACGATCTGAGGCAGGTGATTGGCTCGGAGCTAATGGTAGACGGCGAGCATGACAGCGCTGATGTGCTTTGCGATTATCTGAGGGAACACGGTATGACGGTCAGCACGGCAGAAAGCTGCACCAGCGGACTTCTTTCAACGCTGCTGACGGCAAATCCAGGTTCGTCCAGCTGGTACTGGGGCGGAGCTGCCACATATACTGAAGATGCCAAGATAAAGCTTCTCGATGTTCCTGCTGACCTGATTGATAAACACTCTGTCTACAGTTCCGAATGCGCTGCTGCCATGGCAGAAGGGATTCAGAAGAAAGCAGACAGCGATATTGCAGTTGCCATATCTGGAATTGCCGGTCCAGATGGAGGAAGTGATGAAAATCCGATAGGGACAGTTTATTTTGGACTTGCTTCCAAGAATAATAAAACACAGTCGGTCAAGTTGAGGTTTTCTTCCAATGGGAGGGATTATATCCGTCGCCGGGCAGCTGTTGCTGCGACAATACTGGCGATGATTTATCTGGATGGTGGGCAATTGCTTGACAGAACTTCCAAGTGGCAATATATTTAGAACATCCAGAGCAAAAGCTCAAATCCCGATAATTCTATAATCCAGAAAGCAATAATATAATGCAGAGGATTTCACATCAATGGAGATTATTTAATGTCTGAAGATTTATTTCAAGACGATTCTCAGGAAAAACCCAAAAAGGTTGTTCTCAGGAGAAAGCCTGTTGTCGTTTCAGAAGCGCCAAGCCTGTTTGAAGAAGCGGCAAAGCCCGAAGCCCCTGTCATTATCGACAAGCCAAGGTCCAGGCGGCCTTTCAAGAAAAAGCAACAGCCAGAGCCTGAGAGTAATGCAGTAGAACCAGCCAAGCCTGTGGCTGTAGAAGAAACTCGAAAGCCTGTGGCTGTAGAAGAAACCCGAAAGCCTGAGGCGGCAGAAGAACCTGAAGAACGGACGGAATCTGATTCCGACAACGAGAGCAGGACAAGCGATCAGAATGATGATTATCGTCGTGACAGATATCGCAACAATAACAACAACAAGCAGCGCAACAACCGCAACGCTTATCAGCATGGCAAGCCTTATGGCAAGAACCAGAACGGCGGCGGTTACCAGAATCAGAAGAAGAACATCACAATGGATGATGTCTGCGTTACTCCTGCTGAGTACGAAGAGCACAAGCAGCACAGGATCTTGATTAATAATCTTTCACAGACCAGCACCGCCGATCTCAAGCAGACGCTTTCCACAATGATCGAGATCTCCGCCGATACTTTGTTTGACTTCAAGAAGCAAGATGCAATATTCGAGATCATCAGAGCCCATATCAACGCCGGGGGCGTTGTCTATGCATCAGGCACTTTGGAAGTGCTTCCTGAAGGTTATGGATTCCTTCGTTCCCCGCAGAACAGCTATCTTGCAGGACCTGAGGATGTCTACATCTCTTCGATGCACATCAAGTACCTCAATCTCAAGACTGGTGATACCATTGAGGGAATCATCAGAACTCCGAAGGAAAATGAAAAGTATTTTGCAATCAGCAAGATTGCATGGGTCAACTGGGAAGATCCTGTAAAGGCCAAGACCAGAGCTTCTTTCGATTCACTGACTCCGCTTTATCCAGAGGAGCGGATCAATCTTGAAGTCGAGGATCCGGCAAAGATTCCCTCGCTGACAGGGATGTCGAATGACAGTTCAAGCCAGGACGTCTCGATGAGGATCATCAACATGTTCTGCCCGATTGGAAAGGGGCAGAGAGCCTTGATTACGGCTCCGCCTAGAACTGGAAAGACGATTCTCCTTCAACAGATTGCCAATGCAATCACAGCCAATCATCCGGAGATCACTCTGATGGTTCTTCTTGTTGATGAACGTCCAGAAGAGGTCACCGATATGAAGCGCAATGTCAAGGGAGAAGTTATTGCCTCTACCTTCGATGAGCAGGCTTCAAGGCATGTTCAGGTTGCTGAAATGGTGATCGAGAAGGCAAAGCGGCTTGTGGAGCACAAGAAGGATGTCGTGATCCTTCTTGATTCAATCACAAGGCTTGCAAGAGCATACAACCAGACAGTGCCTGCCAGCGGAAAGATTCTAAGCGGCGGTGTGGATTCCAATGCACTTCATAGACCGAAGCGGTTCTTCGGAGCTGCTAGGAACGTTGAGGAAGGCGGAAGCCTTACAATCATAGCCTCTGCATTGATTGAGACTGGTTCCAGAATGGATGAAGTCATCTTCGAAGAGTTCAAGGGAACAGGCAACTGCGAAATCGTTCTCGATAGAAGAATGTCAGACAGAAGAATCTTCCCTGCTATCAACATCAAGAAGTCAGGAACAAGAAGAGAGGAGCTTCTGCTCGGAAAGGACGAGGCTGCAAGGATCTGGGTTCTGAGAAATGCAATAAACAACTTCGAAGATGTGGAATTGACTGAGTTCCTCATTGACAAAATACGTAAAACCAAAAATAATGAGATGTTCTTGCGTTCGATGAATTCAGGTGCCACACCTGTTTAACAGAAACGGAGACGGTTCATAAATTATTGTCCGCTGTAAACTGACCAGCGGATGTGCATAATGGAGGAAACCTTATGAAAGACGGAATTCATCCGAAGTACGAGCTTTGCGAGATTCATTGCGCATGCGGCAACGTCATCAAGACCAAGTCCACATCGAAGAATCTTCAGGTTGAAATCTGCTCTTCCTGCCACCCATTCTTCACTGGAACACAGAAGGTGATGGATACTACAGGACGTGTGGATCGCTTCAACAAGCGTTACGGCATCAAGACCGAAAAGTAGGATCTCAATCAGATTCAGAAGAACCGCAGGCACAGCAGCTTGCGGTTCTTTGCTTTTCAGGGCGTAAGAAAAAAAGCTCAATCATGATTTCTGTTGGATTGGGCAAGGGAATTTAGCAAAAGCCTGTTGAAAAAGAAGTGGTTTACCATGTAGTGTTTTGGATACCACTCAAAAACAGAAGAATGATACTATCATAAACCTTTCAATGATCGAAGGATTTCCCCAACACAGAAACGAAGCAGGTTCCGACAACTACAGGCATGGAGATGTTCCCAATCTCTGGCATTCTGGTGGCGTAGGAAGAAGGCATGATATGTCCCTTCGAATCGTACCTGACGCAGTCGCTTCCATGCGGTCTGATGCAAGCAAGATAGAAAGAATATTGCAAAGTATGATTTCAAAGGCATGGAATGACGATTGCCATGTTTCACTGAATTAAATTCACTAGGCTGAAAACCTTTAGTAAATATTGACTATTTGAAATAAATGCATTCATAATATGATTATGTCCAAAGATAAGAAATCTGTTATAAAATATAACAAAGACGGAACAAGAAAACAGACTCACAAGGACAGGAAAGACGGATGGTTCGTCAGAGGGCAGGATGCCCTGCATATGATGATGCCGTTTCTCATGCCCAACAGAGCAGACAATGAAGCAGTGCTGAATGAGGATATAGACATCACTCATCTTCTGGCATTTGTCGATAAGAAGAACTCCGAGAACCCCAAGTACAATTATACGATTTTCCATGTCGTTGTAGCTGCACTTGCGAAAGTTCTCAAGCTTCGCCCGCATATGAACCGGTTCTACGCCGGCAACAGGCTGTTTGACAGGAAGTTCATTTCGTTTTCCTTCGTTGCCAAGGAGAAGTTCAAGGATGATGCCCATGAAGCTCTTCTGATTCTTCGCTACAAGGAAGGACTTGAGAATGATTGCCCGCTTGAGCAGATTCACGATCATATCTGCAAGCGTGTCTATGAGGTCAAGCATGACTTCAAGGAAGACCCTACAACCAAGTACATGAACCTCCTCACCAGCCTTCCGAAGCCTATTCTGGCTTTCGTCATGTGGACTTTGAGGAAGCTTGATGAGCATGGGCATTATCCAATGGATCTGATGAACAGCGACCCTGATTTCGCTTCTGTCTTCATTTCCAACCTTGGAAGCATAAAAATGAATGCAAGCTACCATCATCTTGCCAACTGGGGCACTAACTCATTCTTCCTTGTAATAGGAGAGAAGAAATTGCGCCCAGTTTTCAATGATGACGGGACTTATGCAATGAAGCCGGTTCTTCCACTTGGCTTCACTATTGATGAAAGAATTGCTGACGGACTGTATTTCGCCGGAAGCATCCGTTTGTTCAAACATCTTCTGGCTAATCCGGAGCTGCTGGAAAAGCCAATTGAAGAGGAGGTTGATTATGACTGAACCAAAGACACCATGGCTAGCCGGATACGGCGATGTGCCATTTCATCTGACTTATTCAGATGCATCTATGAGCGACACAGTCCTGAGGACTGCAGCCAAGTATCCAGACAATGAAGCTCTATCCTTCATGGGAAAGAAGACTCCCTACAAAGTGCTTGCACCTAGGATCATCGAAGCGGCCAAAGCCCTTAAGGCTCTTGGTGTGAAAGAGGGCGAGACCGTGACTATCTGCATGCCCAACGTGCCGCAGGCTGTCATCTGCCTTTATGCGCTCAACTACATAGGTGCCGTTGCAAGCATGGTTCATCCGCTTTCAGCTGTCGGAGAGATTGAATTCTATCTGAAGGAAACAGGAAGCAGGATGGCCATCACCTTGAATATGTTCTACAAGAAATTCAAGGAAGTGATGAAAGAAGTCAAGCTGGAGCATCTGATCATTGCAGATCTTGCCGATGAGCTTTCTGCTCTCAAGCGCTTCGGGTACAAGCTCACAAGCGGACGCAAGATAGACAAGGTCCCGCAGGAGGATCCGGTTCTGTTCTGGGACGATTTCATCAAGGGCGCAGACAAGATCACTGAAGACTGTGCTGCACACAAGAAACCTGATGACACAGCTGTAATCCTCTTTTCCGGCGGAACAACCGGAAAGACGAAGGGAATTCTGCTTACAAACCTCAACTTCAATGCCCTGGCTCTTCAGACTGCTACAATGTGCCACCGCGAGATTACTGGAACCAGAATGCTCGCAGCAATGCCTGTATTCCATGGCTTCGGCCTTGGTGTATGCATCCATACAATGATGGTTGCAGGCGGTTCATCGATCTTGGTGCCTAAGTTCAATGTGAAGTCGTATGCTAAGCTCCTGAAGAGCGAGCAGCCGAACTTCATTGCAGGCGTCCCGACTCTCTATGAGTCTCTCACCAGGAACCCGTTCATGGACAAGGTTGATCTTTCATGCCTGATGGGCGTGTTCTCAGGCGGTGATTCACTGTCGATTGAGCTGAAGAAGAAGCTGGACAAGTTCCTTGCTGACCATCATGCCACAATCAAGGTGCGTGAGGGCTACGGAACTACAGAATGCGTCACTGCAAGCTGCCTGACTCCTTACAACAAGGAGATGGAAGGAAGCATCGGATTCCCTTATCCTGATACATATTATGCAATCTGCAAGCCAGGTACCACCGAAGAAGTCCCATACGGCACAGATGGCGAAATCTGCCTCTGCGGTCCTAGTGTTATGAAGGGCTATCTGAACAATCCTGAAGAGACTGCCGATACCCTGAAGCTTCATGCCGATGGTCACATCTGGCTTCATACCGGAGACCTTGGATTCATGGATGATGAGGGTTTCATATTCTTCAAGCAGAGAATCAAGCGCATGATCATCACAAGCGGCTACAATGTCTATCCTTCTCAGATCGAGAATGTGATTGATTCGCATCCAGCTGTTCAGATGAGCTGTGTCATCGGCGTGAAGGATCCGTACAAGATGCAGAAGGTCAAGGCGTTCGTGGTCTTGAGACCTGGCTTTGAGCCTTCGGACAAGATCAAGGACGAGATCATGGCTATCTGCCGCCAGAAGATCGCTAAGTATGCGCTTCCATATGAGATCGAGATCCGTGACGCCCTCCCGAAGACTCTGGTAGGCAAGATCGCCTACACTGTCCTTGAGAAGGAAGAAAGCCAGAAAGCCATCTAAGGTGATCAAGCAATCCAAGCCCTGGGAAACAAACAATCCTGGGGCTTTTCTTTTCTGGTCAAACCCTTATTCTTCGCCTGCCCGAAGCATTTGAAGGTATGAATTCAATTGATTGCTAATCTTTCTTAGCTCTTCGGTTTTCTTCTAAGATCGGGTTTGCTCTGAAGAATGCCCTGATTATTTCCGATTCTTTTGAGAATAGCTCCTGCTTGCTGTCAAGTGGATATTGATATCCAAACTTTTTGAGCAGGTTTCACCATATTTGATTGCAGTCTTTGCCAATCCCCATTTTCATGGTATATTCAAGTCATGAAAGTGATTGACCCAACGATTTCCAGCTTCGAGTCTCTGATTGCCAGCAACAACCTCTACGTGGATAAGACTGCCTATATCTACAAATTGGTCACAGGCCCGAGGATGGTGTTCTTCTCACGCCCCAGGAGGTTCGGGAAGTCGCTGACTGTGAGCACCTTTGATGCGCTGTTCAGAGGCAGGAGGGAACTCTTTGCGGGCCTTGCAATCGACAGCCTCCCATATGACTGGAAGGTCTATCCCGTGATCCACATAGACTTCGGCGATTGCGGCGAGACCTCCCCAGAATGCCTTGACAGCTGGCTGAATGAGCAGCTTTCCATAGCAGCTGCTTCATATGGCGTATCCGAGGCTCTTGTTCCAGGCGACAAGTCGTTCAACAACTTCAGACGTCTCATAGCTGCTGCATCAGGGGGAATCAGGAAGTCGTGGTTCTGATCGATGAGTACGACAAGGTTCTTTCCGACAACATCTTCTCTGCCAATGTGCAGGCAATGAGGGAAGTCCTTGGAAACTTCTACCAGGTGATAAAGACGCAGGGCAGATTCATCCGGTTCGCATTCATCACGGGAGTCACCAAGTATGCGAAGCTGAGCGTGTTCTCCAAGATGAACAACCTGAAGGACTATTCAATGAGCATGGATTACGCCTGCATGCTTGGATACACCGAGAAGGAGCTTGAGGATTGCTTCTCCGAGTACATCGAGAATGGAATCGCAAGCACGGGGATGAGCCGTGAGGAGTACTTCCTCAGGCTGAAGAAGCAGTATGACGGCTACAGGTTCCATCCGAAGGCGGAGACAGTGTACAACCCTGTCTCGATAGGCAACTTCTTCGGCGATGGCGGCATGGAATTCAATCACTACTGGATAGACACAGGCAGCATGACCCTTCTGATGAACATCGCGAAGAAGGTGGACTTCAATCTGGCAACGGATCTGGGGAAGCCCATGTCGATGTCCAGCCTGGGGACGTTTGACATCCTCAGCATAGCCGAGCATCCCACGGAAGGCGTGCTCAAGTCGCTTCTGCTTCAGACAGGATACCTCACGATAGCAAGGACCGACCCGACAGGATCGGTGCTGTACCTCGGCTTCCCGAATGCAGAGGTCCGCGAGGGGTTCTGCAACAGCATCCTAGCGTCATACTATCCAAGCGATGCGGATTTCCCGGCATCAGGCACGCTGATGGGGCAGGCCTTCAATGACGGAAACACCCAAGAGGCCATCGGGATACTGAAGAGCATCTACTCAAGCATCCAGACGCAGGACGAGGGATACTACCAGAGCATCCTGTATGCGATGCTCCTTGCCATGGGAGCGGACGTGCGGGCGGAGGTGTCCAATGCCGGAGGAAGGATTGATGCAGCCCTGCTGTACCCGGGGACAGTATACGTCATCGAGTTCAAGAAGGATCAGGATGCCCAGGCAGGGCTGGAACAGATCAAGGCCAGAGGCTATGCGGATCAGTACACAAGCAATCCTCAGGGAAGGACGATTCACCTGCTGGGAATCAGCTTCGACTCCGGCCTGAGGAACATCTCAGACTGGAAGGAAGAGATTCGCAAGTAGATGATTATTGCTGATTGCATTCATACAGATATCCATTGAGTTTTCTTTTTGGGTATCAATGATTTTGCTAATCCTTGATGACCTTGCACAAACCTCTCCTGTTTGTTCCTTCCCGGATTATGAAACCACCATCCTTGAGGCGCTTGATGCCTGCTTAGAGAGTAGCTGAGCTGATGGAAAGGTTCTGTTCAAGCTCATCGTAACGGATTTCAGGCTTTTTTCTGAGCTCTTCAAGAATCGAAGTATCAAGCATGCTTGATTGAGAGCCTTTCCCTCTGAACAGCGTGATGCAGAAAAACCCAGAAGTCTCGAACAAAGGTTCTGGAAGCCCTCTTTCTTTCATGAACTCACGCATCCTTCTGATTCCTGATCCAACCTGTTCGACAAGATGCATTCGGCAGAACCAATTGAAGATAAGCGGATTACGTTCCCAGCTGAGCCTTCCAAAGTTGTCTGCAACGACAGGGGATAGAAGTCCCGGGTTGATGATTTCGATTCTATCATCAAATACGGATACAGTGATGCTCATCTCGCAAGTGGAGTAATCCCTATGGCAGATTGCATTGAGAAGCGCTTCCTTAATCGCTTCGAGCGGTATTTCCCAGATTTCCTTTCTCGGTGCTAATCCATCCATCTCATACCGTACATTCAGTTTTTCCTGAATCCATTGGCTGGACTTGCAGTATTGCTGGAGCAAAGGGCCTCCGAAGGTTTTGTTGTCAAGAATGGTTGACCCTTGAGTTCCTTTGTAAAGAATGCAGCGGATCACAGACTGAACGAATTGAGCTTCAGGGGCGCAGTCAAAGAACAGCACAGCTGCCGCTTTGGGTTTTCCTGATGAGCAGAAAGCCCCGATGCTGGAAAGGACCTGGAAATCCGGCGTCCCATTGGATAATCCGCATGAGGCAATGAATTCTGTGATGGCTTGCTTGTCCACATCGAGAGTCGGACATGGGGTGTCTTCGAACATGACTCTGCGGTTTTGCTGGAAAAGCATTCTCATGGTATCAATATCCTGGATTTTCTGGCAGTTCGCTCCTTTCCTTACAAAAATCACTCCGCCGAATGCATACGGTTTCTTGTCTCCTTCCGGAACTTCGATAATCCAGATGCTCTTTCCATCGATTGTAATATTGCTGAGGTTTGCTTCGACCTTCGGTGTAATTGCTTCCATCCCATCTGCCAATGCAGATTTCTCTGCATTGGACAGTAAAGAGCCGATGATGGTGCCATCATCAGATACCCCAATCAAAATCAATCCGCCTTCAGCGTTGGAGAATGCACAGACTTCTTCAATCAGGCTTCGAAAAGTGGCTTTGAATTCAGTCTGCGGTCCTTCTCCATTATTAATGATTGCTTGTACCTGTTCGATGTTCATGATTACATCAGTTTTGTTTAGTTTACTTTAGTTTGCTTTTATAATAAACCCTGGTAATGAGTTCTGGCATTGGTCTCCGCTCTGGTCAGTCTGCGACATCTGCGATTGTTGACATACCCTGTCTTTTCTGCATAATGATAAAACT
>JAQUYU010000016.1 GCA_028691695.1 Sphaerochaetaceae bacterium
TGATTATCCGCCGTATGAGAGCCATCCCTCCATCACCAGAAAAAAGGGCAAGCTCCGGTTCATGGAGAACCTCGGTTGAAAGAGATTCTCTCTCGCTTGGAGCAATATACGGAGGATTCGCAGTGATCAGATCGAATCTTTCACCGTCAAAAGCCTCGTAAAGATTGCTTAGAATACACTTTGCCTTATTTTCAATTATTTGTCTACAATTATCCGATGCAGCAGAGAGCGCATCAGGGGAAACATCGCTGAGAGTCAGGTCGCAGAGCAGGCCACGCTTTTCAAGCTCAGCCTTGATCGTTATCCCGATGCATCCGGTGCCTGTGCAGATATCCAGGATCCTTGAATCATGGTTCACAAGCGAAAGGACCTTGTCCACGAGGGTCTCGGTGTCAGGGCGCGGAACGAGGACAGACCGGTTCACCGCAAAATCACGGCCATAGAATTCCTTGTGCCCGATTATCGCAGCAACGCATACGCCTGAAGCCCTCTGATCGAGGAAGGAGCGGAACTGCGCCTCCTCTGATTGACAAAGAACCCGCTCGTCAGCAAAAAGCTCAGCCTGGGAAATGCCAAGAACGCTGCAAAGCAGCAGCCTGCTGTCAAGGGCAGCAGTGTCAGACTTCGCTGCAAGGGTCCTGTATCCCAGAGCCCTTGCGTCCCTGGTTTTCATCAGGCCTCCCTCAGCGCAGCTTCTCCGGCAGCGACCTTCAAGGCATCTATGACTTCGAAGAGCTCGCCCTCCATCACCTGGTCAAGCTTGTACAGAGTAAGGTTGATTCTGTGGTCAGTGAGCCTGTTCTGAGGGAAGTTGTATGTTCTGATCCGTTCGCTGCGGTCTCCGGAACCGACCATGCTCTTGCGAGCCTCGGCCCTTTCCTTCTGCTTCTTGGATTCCTCAAGGTCGTACAGCCTTGCCCTGAGAACCCTCATTGCCTTGGCCTTGTTCTTGATCTGAGATTTCTCATCCTGCTGTATGACTACAATGCCTGTCGGAAGATGGGTTATGCGCACTGCGCTGTCTGTGGTGTTGACGCACTGACCGCCCGGACCGCCGGCCCTCATCACATCGATCTTGAGGTCCTCAGGCTTGATCACGATGTCCGTCTCCTCCATCTCTGGCAGAACAGCAACCGTGCAGGCCGAAGTATGGATCCTTCCGCCTGATTCAGTCTCTGGAACACGCTGAACGCGGTGAACCCCGCTTTCCCAGCGCAGGTTGCCATAGACATCCTTTCCAGAAATCGAAATGACAATCTCCTTGATTCCTCCGAGACCGGTCTCGTTGACGTTCATCACTTCCATCTTGTAGCCCATCTTCTCGCAGTAGTGAGTGTACATCCTGTACAGATCGGCAGCGAAAAGCGCCGCCTCCTCGCCTCCGGTGCCAGCACGGATCTCCATGATTATGTCCTTGCCCTCAAGAGGATCAGGCGGAATGAGAAGCATCTTGCACTGGTTCTCGCATTGATCCCGAGTAGCCTTCAGGTCAGCAATCTCCTCGCGGGCCATGTCGACCATCTCAGGATCCTTCTCAGAGCGAAGCAGCTTATCGGCATCATCAATCTGGCTCTCAAGGTCGCGGAGCTTCTGAAGCTCCTCTACTACAGGGACAAGATGAGACCTCTCCATCATAAGCTGCTTGTACTTCTTCATGTCCTTCATCACTTCAGGACCGGACAGTACGCTGTCCAGATCATTAAGCTGCTTTTCGAATTCCGGCAATTTTTCCAGCACGTTTGAACTCCTGTGAAATCAGATATCGAGCTTCTTCAGTTCGATTGAATTTGCTGCAGTCTTCTCAGGATTCAGCGTATTGAGACGCCAGAACATCAATGCTGCAAGCAGAAAGAATATACCAGGGATGGCACCCATGTGAAGAGTTATCCCCCATTTCGCAAGCTCGGTCTGGACAGCGCCTGAAGCGCTGTTGTAGCCAGTGAGCCTGTGGCACAATGCAAACACAAGAGCCTGAGAGGCATATGAGAACCTCATGAAGAAGGCTCTAAGCCCAAGGATGATTCCATCGTTGCGCTTCTTGTCTCTCAGCACCGTCTCGTCGACGACATCAGCCATCGCGGGCGTCATGAAAGTCCAGAATCCACCGAATCCGAGTCCCCACAGAGCCATGGCAATCATGAAGGCAGTGCTAGAACGCAGGAAAGTCATCGGAATTGCAACGCAGCCCATCGCCACGGCAGAAAGGACGAGCAGCTTCTGGTTGTTGCGAAGCCTCTTCTGGATCTGCGACCAGAGAAGCACTCCGAGAAGCGATCCTACAATCATCCCGGCCATGATCGGAACAGTCTGTCCGCTGCCAAGCCCAAGGACGCCCTCGACCACATAGTTGACCGAACCGGTCATGCACATGCAGCGGCTCTGATAAAGGAACAGGCACAAAAGAAGCGCAAGTAGGTTGCGGTTCTTGAAAGAAGCCTTGAGAGCCTTGATGAACGGAACGGACTCCTCAGGATGAGCCTTCTCATCTTCCTGCTTCTTTGCAAACCTTGCGATCATCTCCGGAGTCTCCTTGACGCCTGGGATGATCAGAATGGTGCATATTATTGCAATTCCTGCGACCACAAGAGAAGCAAGAAGATAGCTCTGCTTGACTCCGTAGTCATAGAACATCGGAGGAAGAACGAATCCAAGCGTCATTCCAACGACTCCGATCGGCGTTGCCACCTCGATGGTGCGTGTGCGGACAGCATTGCTGCGGAACTTGTCAGGGAAGATCGCCTGATAGTTCAGCTCCCAGAGCGAATACAGCATGTCATAAAGGCAGAGGAACCCGACAAGCCAGAAGAACAGCCCCAGCTGGTTGGAGCCTGCCCACGAAGCCGGAACGGAAAAGATCAGAGCGAACGAAAGCGAGCAGAGCACCAGCCCAGTGATGATCCACGGGAACCGCCTTCCAAGCTTTCTGGAGTTGGGCGACCACTTGTTGGTCAGAAACCCGATCAGAGGATCGTTTATGGCATTCCACACTGAATAAATGACAAGGGCAAGCATTGCAAGCCATGAATTCAGCTTCATCTCCTTTTCGAAGAAATAGAACGCCATAAGTCCCTGGGCCCCGGTAAGGAATTCTGCAACGAATTTACCGGTGCCGTAGCTCATCATGGTGCCAATACCGACTTTCTCTTCAGACAAGTTCTGCTCAGTCATGGAATGCTCCTATTTCTGATTCGGATAGCGGACCACCATGTGCACAACAGCGATCTGGCTTGATGTGTTTGTGATAGTATGCTCTATATCGCAGTGGTAGATCAGGAAATCGCCCTTCTTGAGGTCCGCACTGTTATCTCCTGCCTTCACGTTCACCTGCCCCTTGATAATCGTCAGGAATTCCTGAGTCCCCTCGAAGTGCGGCTCTGACGGAAGCGAGCTGTTAGGCGGGAAAGTAAGCATGTACATCTCAAGGTCCTCGACCATCGAAAGAGGCGACAGAACCTTGATCAGCACCCCATTCTCCATCGCCTCAAGCTTAGGCATCGTCTCGGTGCTTGTAGGATTGACCATGAAAGTCCGCTTGGCAGCAGGATCAGTGTTCAGAAGGTCCTGAAGATCCACTCCAAGCCCCCTTGCAATCTTCCAGACCGTGGCCACTGTAGGATTGACCTTGTCGGACTCAATCTGGCTGAGCATCGCCTTGGACACGCCTGAGCGCTCCGAAAGCACGTTCAAAGTAAGATTCCTTGCGACCCTGAGCTTCTGAATATTCTTGCCGATCAGCGGCGGGCAATCTGTCATAGAATCATCTCCCTGTAAAAGAATAACTGATTGTATTGTCAATCAAACCGATTTGTCAACGAAAGAAAGCTATTTGCCCTCCAGCGCCATCATCTTGCCGACCCTGCGCTCATGCCTTCCGCCCTCGAAAGCAGCATCGATGTAGGCATCAAGGATCGCATTGGGATCCTCCTGGTATTCTATTCTGCCGCCGAATGCGATGAAGTTCGCATTGTTGTGCTGCTTGCACTTCTCGGCAGCATAGATGTTCTGCGGGAGCGCACAGCGGATCCCATTCATCTTGTTCGCCGAGATCGAGATCCCGATTCCAGTCCCGCAGCAGACAACGCCGAAATCGTAGCCGCCCTTGCGGAATTCCTCAACAGCCTCTTGTGCCTTGTCCGGATAGTCAACCGAATCAGGGGTGCTTACACCAAGATACGTCACATCGAATCCCCTGTCCTCAAGATGCTTCTTAAGCTTTGCAGCCAGTTCGACTGCACCATGATCATTGGCCATAACTACTTTCGCCATTTGATTTCCTCCTTGAAATATCTATCTTATTCCTCGCCGGCCACTCGATCCTTGTCATAGAAATCGAATATGAACGCCGAGAAGAAGAAGGTGAATTCATTGCTGTAGAAGTTCCATGCGATGCCCATCGGAAGAAGCCTTTCCCTCCTTCCAGTACGCGGGCTTCCGACAGTCAGCGGGGTAATCCTCAATGTGAGGATCGTCGGAAGGAACTTTCCGTCAGGATTGTGATCATTGGCGAAGAGCCCGACTGAAACCAGCATGTTGATTCCAAGTCCTGCATTGTCGTAATCGAACACCCTTTCCCCAAGAAGCGAATAGCCAAGCTCTATTCCGACCGAGAAATCCCCGCATAGCTTCGGGGTGAGCATCGTCAGCGCCTGGACATCAAGCTCAAGGCGCTCGGTGAGCCCGAACGTGCCTCCAAGAAGCATCCCGACGCCGGAAGGATCATGCTTGTCGAACAGGAAATTGGCTTGCCCGAAGCTGAATCCGATATCCTTAAGCAGCACATTGCCAGCGAAAGCAGAAAAGCAGACGGCCGCAATAACAATGACAGCGATAGTCTTTTTCATCACTTCCTCCTAGAAAAGCCCTGAGAATCGGAAAACCAAGACACCGATCCGGTCTATTCCGCTTTCCGATAAATCGCAGAACGGAACCATGTACTCATAGATGGCATCCTTCTCCATGAATCTGAAAAGCGAGATCTCAATAAAGCCGCGCAAAGCCTTGTCCTCATAGTCGATGCCGCCTGCAATGGACGGAGACCAGACTGTCGGATTGGCAGAAAGGAAAGCGAACGGATGATCCTTTATGTACATTATGTCAAAACCCAGTCCCGCGCGCAATCCACCGAACTCCAGCTTCGTATCGGACAGCTGGACGTAGGCGGTGCCGAGCACGAACGGGGTCATGAACTTGAAATGGAAAGGCGCAGCCGCAAGCGACAGCGAAGTCTGAAGCATGCCGTCATCCCTTCCGCCAAGCGAGACTGAAGCCCTGAAACTGTTTGGGAATACAGCTGAGAAGCACGCCGAAGCGCAGATGATCAATAAAGCAAGAACAGCAATGAATCTCTTCATGAATCAGCCCCCGAAGAACCCGAATACGAAATTCGGCAGGTTTTTCAGCTTCTTCATCGAATCAGCCTCATCCTGAGTAAGCACATAGGTATCATCCTCAAGCTGCTTGAAGTGATCCGAAAGCTCAGTCACAAGCTCAGGGTCATCCATCACAAGCATTATCTCATTTGAAAGGTTCATCGAACGGTAGTTGAAGTTGGACGAACCGAAGCAGACCCATGTCCCATCAACGATCATGAGCTTCTCGTGAAGAAGCGCCTTAGGCTCTTCCCCCTGATTCTCCATGCACACATTCACGCCGGTGCGCACCAGGTCGCTGAGCATGTAGCTCGTGGCCTTCTTAGGCATCGGCCTTGAATCGAACGGCACTATCATCGAGAAATCCACACCGCGCTCTGAAGCAGAGCTCAGCATTCTGAGCATGTTGGAATCGCTGTACGGCAGAAACGGCAGGCTCTGCACGCTCTGCTGCGCGGAATTGACCAGAATCCCGAACAGAGTCGACATGCACATCCTGTCACCGTACTGGTCGGCGCAGTAGGCGCTCAGATTCTCCTCATCGCTCTTCTGGGCAGGAGGGAAGACATACGGATCAACCTCGTCCCAGCTCTCATTGTTCCAGAAATCGATGAAGTCCTTCACCAGCACTGCCCCAAGATCGGCGGACTGGAAGCGATACATAGAATCACGCTGTCCTCCGCTGTCCAGCGGTCCAAGCGAGATATAGTTGAGGTTCATTCCGCCGATGGCAATCTGGTTGCCATCCACGACGACGAACTTGCGATGTTCCCTCTGAACAACGTTCCAGAGATTGACAAGCCTCGTGTATGAGAACGGATGGTACTCCAGAAGGTGCACCCCACTCTTCTTCATGTCTGAAAGCGGCCTGAGATGGTACCTTGACTCGGTCATGTCGAAAGTCCCGGTGCCGTCATAGACCAGATAGACAGGGATCCCGCTCTCCGCCTTGGCTTCGAGGGCATCGATTATATCCTGATCCTCCTCGCACTGAGATCCAAGGAACACTGAAATGATTATGTATTTCTGAGCCCCTTCGACCATTTCCAGGAACTCCTGCTTCCATTGCTGCCCATCAAAGAACACCTCTGGCCTTGAAAGGCTCACCTTCTCGAACCCAGCAGCCTCGAGCTTTTCTGGAATGCTCAGGCTCTGGTCTACGGCAATCCCCTTGACCATGTCAGACGTTGAAGAACAGGAGACAAGCAGAAGAGACGCCAAGATGATAGCAGAAAGGAGAAGACGCTTCATCAGATCATCCAGCCAAGTCTCGAAAGCGAAAGCTGAGGCTCTGTCACGAACACCCTGGCATCAGGCGAGCAGAGGCCCTGAATCATCATCAGCGAAAGCCTGTCCAGGCTCTTCATGGCAACAGCATCGATGCGCGCCTTCTTCCCGTCGGCGCTTGCAAGCGAAACTGCGGCCGCGCAAAGCGGCGTGACCGTCTGTCCGTCAGCAAGCTTCACAGCATTGCCTCCGAAAACCGAATATGAATCAGACAGCACCCCAGCTTCATGAGATTTCATAATAAACTGAAGCGACTCAGGGTATTGAGCCATCATCTGGTCGCTTTGAATCTTCTCGAAGCACCTTGAAAACTCTTCTTTCGATCCGAAATCCGGGAATGAAAGCATATTGTCAAGGACTATGTCAGCCCCATGGCTTCGAAGCTCCTCTTCGGAGAATGACCCAAGAACTGCAATGCTCTTCGACCCTGCGGCACGTGATGCCATGACACCGTTGAGCGCATCCTCAACGACGATGCACTGATCGGGAGCAAGCCCGATCTTCAGAGCGGCATATGTGTAGATGTCGCCGAACGGCTTCTTCCGCTGGAGCTGGCTTCCGGAAACAAGGCAGTCGAAGTCCTCAGGCCTGAACCCTGCGCTTCTGAGGTTGATCTCAACCTTCATCCGATCTGCACTTGATGCAAGAGCCATCTTGAGCCCAGCCTTGCTGGCCATCTTGATGAATCTGACAATCCCTGGCATCGGAGGCATCTTGCCAAGCGAAGTGGAGCCGCCTGCTACCTCATCGAAGATCCTGTAGACCTCGGTCTTGGCACTCTCGATCTCGATAGGCACCCCGTACTTCTCGGCAACGCACCCGATGTACTTGTTCTCGCCTGCTCCTACATAGGGAAGGAAGTCCGCAGGAGTCACCTTGCATCCTCTCTTCTCGAAGAAAATCCTGCAGGCCTCGGCAAGGAACGGCTCAGAGTCTACAATCACTCCGTCTATATCAAAAAGAATACCTTCAATCATACGATCCTCTACTATTAGACAAATATACAGTTAAATGTAGAAAAGCGGAATAGCGCCGCTTGAAAACTATCAAGATTATTCCTTGGCCGAGGCCACATGCTGCCCGGAGATGAACGATCTTCTATGGAGGTTCCTCTTTGATTTGCACAGATGCAACATGTTGTGCGGAGACGAAAAAGTGATCAGACTCCAGAATTCAAGCACTTATCAGCGGTACGCCTGGCTTGTTGCAGCCTTGAGGAAAATCCCTTCGCCTGGATGTCCAAGGTATTGGCCATTCTCAACGAGGATTTCACCGCGGCGGATCGTCATCCTGACCTTTCCTGTCACCTGGAACCCGTTATAAGCGGAATACCCGGAAGCAGAATGGATATTGCTGTTAGTTATGGTCCAGTTCTCATTCGGATCAAAGAGCACCGCATCGGCATCCGATCCAGGCTTGATGGCGCCTTTCTTCGGGTAAATCCCGAACGACTTCGCCGGATTCTCGGTCACCATCTGGACAGCCTTCTCGACAGCAAGCCTTCCGGTCCTCACTGCAAAAGTATGAAGGAGCACGAACAGCTCCTCGCTTCCAGGAATGCCGGGGTAAATCGTACGGCAGTCATTGCTCTCAAGCTTCTGGCTGTAGGTGAAGCTGCAGTGATCTGTGGCGACATTCTGAATCTCGCCGTTGCACAGCGCACCCTGAAGAGCAAGATTGTCCTCCTTGTCACGAAGAGGAGGAGTCATCACATAAAGCGGGCCTTCAGGCCCTTCAAGCTTGCTTCTGTCCAGGAACAGGTAGTGAGGAGTTGTCTCCACAACGAGTTTCGCACCGCGGGATCTGAGATCACGCACTACAGCAAGACCTTTAGCACTTGAAAGATGGACAATGTACAGAGGCATATGGTGCTTCAAGGCAAGCTCTCCGACAATCTGGATTCCCTTTGCCTCGACCTCGGCAGGCCTGAGCAGAGCATGATCCTTCGGAAGATACGTGCCAGTCCAGCTGCCGTTGATCTTCTGGATCAGGTCATCGGCTTCGCAATGGACGCACACGAGGATCTTCAGATCTTTGCAGTACGAGAACAGCCTGTCCAGCTCTTCAGGATTGTCAATCATGTATCCGACGTTCTTGTATGTCGTGAAAAGCTTGATGGCAGACACCCCGAAATCCTTCAGATGCTCGAGCTCCAGCCCGATGTCATCCTTCATTCCGTAGACGCCTTCATGAAGTGCATAATCATCTGCCATCCCGCCTGACATCTCGGCAAGCCGGATCTTCGCGCTGTCCAGGAGGCTCACACGCTTGTCATGATCGGCGAAATCAACGACTGTCGTCACTCCGCCGAAAGCAGCGCAGCGGCTGCCCTCGGGGAAGCTGTCTGCGGTCACGGTTCCTCTTGAAACAAGGTGGTAGTGGGTATGGGCATCGATCATGCCAGGAAGCACATACAGCCCCTTGGCATCAATCACCCTGCACCCCTCGGAAGGATCAAGCTTCTCACCTACCTTTTCAAACTTCGAATTCGAAATAAGAACATCAGCCTGCCTGCGGCCCTCGCCATCGACAAGCACTCCACCTTTGATCAGCAGATCCGACATGATCGCACCTCCTTCAATACCTGACAACAGGGCTCTTCGCAGCCCTCACCTCATCCACTCTGGTTATCACAGCCGTGCAAGGGGCATTGTGCAAAGCCTCAGGATCCGAATATGCGGTCTCCTTCAGGCTCTTCATCGCCTCGCAGGCATGATCAAGCGTATCCTTGGATTCCGATTCAGTCGGCTCGAACATCAGAGCCTCATGGACAATCATCGGGAAGTACATCGTAGGCGGATGGATTCCCATGTCCACAAGACCCTTTGCCAGATCCAGGGCGCTCACGCCGGTCTCTTCCTTCATCGCTTCCAGAGTCAGAACGAATTCATGCTTGCACAATCCATCATAAGCCACAGGGAACACCTTGCGAAGAGCCGCCTGCATGTAGTTGGCATTCAGCACCGCATGCTGCGAAGCTGCTTTCAGGCCGTCGGAGCCCATGCACAGGATGTAGGTATAAGCCCTCACGATGACAAGGAAATTTCCCCAGAAACCAGAGACCTTCCCGCAGGACGTCTTTGGATTCCACTTGAACGCATACCTGCCCGTGCTCTTGTGGAACACGATGTCAGGCTGCGGCAGATAAGGCACAAGCTCTTCCTTCACCAGCACAGGGCCTGAGCCTGGACCTCCGCCGCCATGAGGCGTTGAGAATGTCTTGTGAAGGTTCAGATGCACTACATCAAAGCCCATGTCGCCCGGACGGGCCATGCCCATCAGAGCGTTGAAATTGGCTCCATCGTAGTACAGAAGCCCTCCAGCCTCATGAACCAGCGATGCAATCTTCCTGATATCCTTCTCGAACAGCCCGAGGGTATTCGGATTGGTCAGCATTATTCCTGCAACCGTTTCATCAAGCTTGGACTTCAGGTCCTCGATATCAACCAGCCCGCGCTCATCAGAGGCGACCTGCACGACTTCGAATCCGTTCATGCTTGCGCTTGCAGGATTCGTCCCATGGGCGGAAACCGGAATCAGTATCTTGTTCCTGTTCATCTCATTCCGATGAAGGAAATAGGTCCTGATGGTCTTGAGTCCGGTATACTCGCCATGAGCACCGGCGCAGCCCTGAAGCGTGCCCCATTTCATGCCGACCAGTTCAGAAAGATCCTCGATGGTCCTGTACATCAGAGCAAGGCTGCCCTGCACCGTATCCTCATCCTGAAGCGGATGGACAGAAGCGAATCCGTCAAGAGAAGCGGCTTCCTCGTTCACCTTCGGGTTGTACTTCATCGTGCATGAGCCCAGCGGATAGAACCCATAGTCCACCCCGTATGCCATTGTGGAAAGCCTCGAGAAATGCCTCACTGTATCAAGCTCCGAAGCCTCAGGAAGCCTTGCCGAGCCAGTACGGGCATATCTGCTGTCCAGAGCCGGAGCCGCAGGAACATCAAGAGCCGGGAAGAGATAACCTCTTCGGCCCGCAACAGCCTTCTCCACGAGAAGAGGCTCTATTATCATGTCAGGTGCAAACTCATCCATCATCTTGCCTCCCTCTTTGCTATGGCCAGATATCTATCAAGCTGTTCACGTGTCCGCTTTTCAGTGACAGCGACAAGAAGGGTGCTGTCATCCTTGCGATCCAAGGTGATCCTGGAAAGCTTCACCCCCGAAAAGATTCCATTCCGCTTCATTTCTTCGGTGAATTCCTCAAGCTTCTCAGGGCTCTTGAACACAACAGGGAACTCGCACCAGAACGGAGCAAGTCCAGCTCCAGCGCAATATCCCAGCTCCTTCAGCCCTGCAGCCAGGTAATGAGCCTTGCTGTAGCTCTGAGATGAAGCCTCCTTAAGCCCTTCCCATCCTAGAAGAGAAGCATAGATCACATTGGTAAGCGAACACAGGGCTTCATTGGAGCAGATATTGCTCGTCGCCCTTTCACGCTTGATATGCTGCTCGCGTGCCTGAAGCGTGAGGACGAAAGCCCTGCGTCCCTCGGTGTCCACCGTCTGTCCAACGATGCGGCCAGGGATCTTCCTCATCAGATCCTGCCTGACAGCCATGTAGCCGCAGTACGGTCCTCCGAAGCCCATCGGGATTCCGAGGACCTGAGTATCGCCGAAGGCAATGTCCGCACCCCATTCAGCCTGGCTTTTCTGCATCGCCAGCGAAAGCGGATCGCTGGAAATAGCAAACAGGCATTTACGTGAATGAACCAGATCGGCCACTCCTGTGAAATCCTCAAGATAGCCGTACCTGTTGGGACTCTGGGCAATGAACGCCGCGGCGCTGTCATCAAGCAGCGACTCAAGGGAAGAATAATCATTGACGCCGTTCTTCTCAGGGAGAACCACGACTTCGCGCCCGGTTCCGAGCGCCCATGTCTTCACGCACTGTATTGCAAACGGGTGCATCGTCCCTGAAAGGACAACACGGCTGCTCTTGCGCTTGTCAGCTATGGCCAGCGAAGCAGCTTCAGCGGCAGCCGAAGCGCCGTCGTACAGCGATGCATTCGAGACATCCATCCCGGTAAGCTCGCAGATCAGGCTCTGGTATTCGAAGATCGCTTCAAGCACGCCCTGTGAAATCTCAGGCTGGTACGGAGTGTACGCAGTCGAGAACGCAGGAAGCGAAGAAAGAGACTTCACTGCCGACGGAATAACATGGTCGTAGCTTCCTGCACCAAGGAATGAAACTCCCTTGATGTTAAGAGCTGCAAGACCCCGGATTATATCCAGAGTCTGCTCCTCGCTCCGCCCTTTTTCTATATCAAGCGGACGCTCAAGAAGACAGCCTGCCTCCTTGACGTCAGAAAACAGGTCCTCAAGCGACTTGACGCCTATGGCATCGAGCATCGCCCGGGTCTCCTGCTCGGTATGAGGAATGTAGGAATACATCGCTTCTCCTATTTGAGAGTCGCCAGGTAGGCTTCGTACCCCTTGGCATCCATGAGATCCGATGGGACTTCTATGTCACGCATCTTGTACACGAAGTTCTTGTAGCAGTCCTCATTGACCAGCTCCGGCGAATCATCAAGCTCTGAATTGACTTCAGACACAGTCCCGCCTATCGGGGTGATGATCTCGCTTGCAGCCTTGACGGACTCGATGTCTGCGATGTCATCGCCGGCAGCAAACTGTGAATCGACCTCGGGAAGCTCGACGTAGACAATCTCGCCAAGCGCATCCTGTGCGTGGTCCGTGATACCAACGGTGGCATCAGTGCCATCAACCTTCACCCATTCATGGTCCTTCGAATACTTCAGACCCTCTATTACCTTGCTCATTTCCTTCCTCCAGAAACTGTCAATCTATTTCAATATGCGCCAAGGCAGCCCTGGCGCAGCCCGACGCAGCGCAATGCGCCGCATCAGTCGTTCTCGATATGGAACTCCTTCTCCAGGAACTCAAGGTCGAGATCCGGGTAAAGCAGGAATTTCCCAAGAAGAGCATGAACCCTGTCCAGAGCCTGCTTCCTGACATCAGCATCGGTGACAGCCCTTGACTTGGAAAGCTTTCCAGCCTGCGGTCCCTTTGTGATCTTCGCCGGCCGTGTATGGGCAAGGACCAGGGTGATGATCGAAGCGATCTCCTTCATCTCGTCCTTTCCCATGCCCAGAGTGGTCACGGCAGGAGTTCCGATCCTAAGGCCGCTGGTGTACCATGGCCCGTTCGCATCGAACGGAAGCGCATTGCGGTTCAGAGTGACGCCGCAGCTTATCAGAGCGCTCTCCGCCTGACGCCCGTTGATACCGAATCCAGTTACATCGATGAGCATCAGATGGTTGTCCGTCCCGCCTGTATCCACAGGAACGCCGTCATCGATGAACGCCTGGGCAAGCGCCCTGGAATTCTCGACGATTCTTGCAGCATACTGCTTGAACTCAGGCTTTCCGGCCTCTGTCAATGCCACCGCCTTCGCTGCAATCATCTGAGGAAGCGGACCGCCTATTACAAGCGGGCAGCCCTTGTCCACAGAATCAGCAAACTCCTGCTTGCACAGAATCATTCCGCCTCTCGGCCCGCGCAGCGTCTTGTGGGTGGTCGTCGTAACGACATCCGCCCATAGAACCGGATTGTACTCGCCTGTCATCACGCCGCCTGCAACCAGGCCTGCGAAATGGGACATGTCCACCATGAACACCGCACCGCAATCATGGGCGATCTCGCTCATGATCTTGAAGTTGATCAGCCTAGGATAGGCGCTGTAGCCCGCCAGGAGAATCAGCGGCTTGACCTCAAGCGCCTGAGCCCTGATCTCATCGTAGTCCAGAAGCTTGGTTTCCTTGTTGACCGAATAAGAGTATGCATCGAACATCTGGGCAGAGATGTTCTGCCTGTAGCCATGGGTAAGATGCCCGCCGCTGTAGTAATCAAGCCCGAGCAGCTTCTGAGAATGGGTCAGCTCCCTTATATGGTTCCACTGCTCGCGGGAAAGCTCAGAGACGTTGGTCTCGCCAATCCTCTCCAGCTCCGGATTCTGGACTCTTGTATTGAGGATGGCCCAGTATGCGCAAAGATTGGCATCAGCCCCGCTGTGCGGCTGGACATAGGCATGCTCGGCTCCGAAAAGCTTGCATGCAGTCTCGCAGGCAAACTGCTCAAGCGCATCGACATTGGCGCACCCTGCATAGAATCGATGGAAAGGGAACCCTTCGCAGTACTTGTCAGTCAGCAGATTGCCCATTGCAGCCTGAACCGCGGCGCTGCTGTAGTTCTCGCTCGCAATCAGCTTCAGAAACGATCTCTGATCAGCCAGCTCGTCCACAATCCTAGATGCCACTTCAGGCGCAACGGCCTTTATGTTCTCCAAAGATGCAACATACTCCGCCATCATGGCGTTCACATTGCCCGTTTCAAGATACCTCTTAAGTTCCAATGACATATGATCCTCTCAGCCCCTCTATATTAAACCAGAAAAGTGGCTTTAGCAACCGCTTTTGATATATTGAACTTTTATTCAATTTATTGGACAAACCCTCATTCCTCGCCATATCCAGGCTCTTTTTCAGCAGCCTCTGCATACTCTTCGCCCCTTATGCGGCACTCCAGGCCAAGCAGCGTATCGGCGCGGACGAGTTTGCGCAGCTGGCACTCCCAGACAACTATGACATGCCAGCCCATATCCTCAAGCGTCCGCACCGTCTGCTCATCCCGTTCCCTGTTGCGCTTCAGCTTCGGCAGCCAGTACTCCTGGTTCGTCCTGGGCACCGTGGCGTATCTGCACCCTTGATGGCAATGCCAGAAGCAGCCGTTGACGAAAACAACAGTCCTGTACTTTGGCAGCACAACATCAGGATGACCGGGATACCGCTTATCGTTCTTGCGGAACCTGAACCCCTTTGAAAACAGATAGCGCCGCACCATTACCTCAGGCCTTGTGTCTTTTCCCTTGATGCAGCTCATGTTGCGGCTTCTTTGCTCTTTGTTGTCCACAGCATCTGATTCTACCACAACATCGGGCAAAAAGCATCATCAGGCGATGCATCCAAAGTTGACAGACCATTCTCTTTAACTTATACTCAAACAGTATTTTACAGGAGGGCACTTTGGCCAAAGAAGAAGCTATCGAGGTAGCGGGAGTAGTTAAGGAATCACTTCCAAACACCATGTTTCGTGTCGAGCTCAAGAACGGACACATAATACTTGCACACATTTCAGGCAAGATGAGAAAGAATCGGATCAAGATCGTCCCCGGCGACACCGTCAGGATTGAGATGTCACCGTACGACCTCACAAAAGGCCGCATCGTCTACCGCGATCGCTAGAATCAATTCAATCAAATGACCGAAGCAGCCAGACCGGCTGCTTTGTTTTATCTCCAATCCAATTCCTCATCCCCGAATTCATCAAAGCAACTTGATGTTGCATCGTTTTATCCGCAGATCCAACGTCTTTTCCGCGGATGTCTCTGAGATACACGGAGATGCACGCTCTTTCCCGCGGATAGCTCTATGTTATCCGCAGATGCAGCATCTTTTCCGCGGATGTCTCTGAGATACACGGAGATGCACGCTCTTTTCCGCAGATGTCTCTATTTTATCCGCAGATAGCTCTATTTTATCCGCAGATACAACATCTTTTCCGCAGATGTCTCTATTTTATCCGCAGATAGCTCTATTTTATCCGCAGATACAACATCTTTTCCGCAGATGTCTCTATTTTATCCGCAGATGCAACGTCTTTTCCGCGGATAGCTCTATGTTATCCGCAGATCCAACGTCTTTTCCGCAGATGTCTCTGAGATATACGGAGATGCACGCTCTTTTCCGCAGATGTCTCTGAGATACACGGAGATGCACGCTCTTTTCCGCGGATGTCTCTATTTTATCCGCAGATACCTCTATTTTATCCGCAGATACAACGTCTTTTACGCGGATGTCTCTATTTTATCCGCAGATACCTCTATTTTATCCGCAGATACAACGTCTTTTACGCGGATGTCTCTATTTTATCCGCAGATAGCTCGATTTTATCCGCAGATACAACATCCTTTCCGCGGATGTCTCTGAGATACACGGAGATGCACGCTCTTTCCCGCGGATGTCTCTATTTTATCCGCAGATACAACATCTTTTCCGCAGATGAATGACGCCCAAAGCAGCCGAATCAACAGCAAAAGAACCACTTAAAGAAACCGGTTTCCCCAATTTCAACAGAAACGACATTCCGCCGCTTTATATAGTGCAAGGAGAAAAAACATGCGCTATAAAACAAACAGCAAAGAAAAGGAAACCAATGCTAAGCTCAACGGAGCGAATCAGCACTTCTACCCAGGAGTGAAAGCATTCTCGAACGGCGAAGTCGCCGGAATCTACAAGGAGAAGATGGAAAAAGCACAATCGGAGACAGGAGTCGAAGTCAATTTCTACATCATGATGCCAACGCATGTCCATCAGCTTCTTGCAATCGAAAGCAACAAGGACATGGAGGAATACTTCCGCAAGCTCAACACAAGCTTCGCAAAATCAGTGATCAAGATACGTGACAAGAACACCGGGCTTCTCCTGTTTCCTGACAAACATGTATTCTGCGACCGCCCCACGATAACGCCGCAGTTCGACCTCGAGCAGTATCTGATCACCCTCTCGTACTACTACCACAACGCCGACCAGCTGAAGCTAAAGGAAATCGGAGGCGGAGAATACCGCAAATCGGCAGCATGGGAATATGCGAACGGATTGCGCACGATCGACAATGACCCGCTTCTTATAATGCTTGGCATGACATGGAAACAGCTCTCGGCAATGATGAATCTTCCGATCATTCAAAGAATGAAGGCAATCCATGAATACGCCCAACGCCAGGACCCTGAGACTATCAAGAAGCTGTTCAGGATAAATCCGAGAAAGCCATTCACATCCAAGCCAATGCCTGGAAGCAAAGCCAATCCGCTGACCAGAATACTGGCAGAAGTCAGACTCAGATAGGATACGGAGCGTAGTATGAAGGAACAGGCGACGCGAACGACTTGAGACTCTTCGGCTCGATCCCCTTTGAAATGAGGAACCGCCTAAGGTCATCCATGTCATTCATGCGGCCGGAGCATGCCTTGAGAAAGACCTTGCCGCAGTTGGACGCATCGTCCAGAGCATTGTGGGCATTGTAGTCAAGCTCGAAATGAGCAGATAGGCTTGTAAGCGCATGGCTTGGGAGCCTTGGCCATACCCTCCTGGAAATCTGAAGGGAGCAAAGATACTTGATATCCGGTATCTCGATTCGGTAGCAGGAAAGCAGCGAGCTCAGCACTTTCATATCGAAAGGCGCATTGTGAGCCACCAGGAAACTGTCGCCGATGAACCATTGGATGTTCGGCCATAGATAGGAGAAATCATGCGAATCCTTCACATCGGACGGCCTGATTCCATGAATCTCGATATTGCGCTGGGCAAAGCGGCAGAACGACGGCGGCTTGATGAGAGAATAATGAGTTCCAAGCACATCGCCGCCTGCATTCATCCTTACAAGCCCGATCGAGCAGGCGCTTTCAGGATGAAAATCAGCAGTCTCGAAATCTATAGCAACGAAATCCATCTCAGCAGTTCTTCTCAAGCATGATCGACAGAATGGTCTTGTCAGTCTCTTCCATGCCTTCAGAGCTGATACGTGAAAGAGAATTGATAGCCTGAAGAGAATCATTGCCGCAGATTCCGCTCTTGGAACCAGGTCCCAAGCCCTCGAAAGCAATCCTAACTGCCAGACCGGCAGCGCTGAGGCTTGAATGGATCTTCAGAGGACAGGTCATCTTGGCACCGTCGCAGATGATTCCGGTAAGATCACCTACCATCACATTCAGAACCCGGTCCATGACAGCCCGGTCTCCGCCAAGAAGGTATACATAAGCGCAAGCAGTGGCTATCGAAGCGGTGAAAGCCCCGCACAGAGCCGAAAGCCTGTCCTTGCGAGCGGTAAGCACAAGCCCTACGGTCTGACTGATGAAAAGGGCACGCACGAGAGAAGCTCTGTCAGATTTCAGATACTCTGACAGCACATAGACCGGAACCGTGACAGTGATGCCCTGGTTGCCGCTTCCTGAGTTGATCACGACTCCCATGTTGCAGCCAGCCATGCGGGCATCGCTTCCAGATGCAGCAAGAGCCGCGGCATAGGCAAAGGCCTCAGAAAGATTCCGCGGAGGAACATTGAGCTCCTCCATTGCGACCTTTCCGACAGAAAGGCCGTACTGATGCTCAAGACCATGAAGCGCAATCTTCATGTTAGTGTCCACCGCATCAAGAAGGAACTGCCCGTCCTCCTCGGTAACAGAAGAAGCGATTGCGAGGATCTCATCAAGGCTCAGAGAGCCCATCTCATCATCTGAAACAGCCTTTTTCTCCTTGCAAGGCGAATCATGCTTCACGGCAGGAGAGGATTCAAGGAGAACGCCATCGGCCTTGAGATCGGCGAAATTGTCATGCTCGCTGATGATCGTTGCATCGCCTGTATGATCCTTGGTGAAGACCTTGACCCGTACATAAAGCGAAGGGACATCATTGACCATCATAAGACGTGTACAGGCGCTTTTTGCCTTCTCGACCTGCTCAGGAGTTATATGGGAAAGGATCCCAAGACCATCGGATACGCATCCGCTTGCAACGCCAAGAGCCACTGCCGCCTGGATGCCCGTAAGGCTGCAGCTTGGCAGCCCCACCCCCATCGCATTCTTGATCAGATCGCGGCTTGCATAGATCTCGATCTTCTCGATCGGCTGCCCGAACAGAGAAACAATGTCACGTGCCTTTGCCCCTGCAAGCGCAGCAGCGGCAGGCTCGGTGCAGCCCATTGCAAGCATCATCTCCTGCTTCACCTGACGAAGAAGTCTGTCCTTGTCCATTGTCAGCTCCCTAGATAACTTACTGTGTAATAAGCAGAAGCCAAAGCAATAAGCTCCTGAAGCCTCTCGATTTCATCAGCCTTTACCTGCATCTGCGCCTTGATCAGATCAGCCTCCGATGCGGCTCCTGCACTTAGAAGTTCATTCTGCCGGTCAACCTTCTGCTGGTCTGCGTCCACCTTGCTATCATAGTAGGAAATCATGCTGGAAGCAAGCTGGATATTGCTGTAATTCTCCCTGAGCGTATTGCGGACCTCCTGCTTGCCCTTGCTGGTGTCAATGTATGCCGAGCTCTTCTGGCTCTCCGTCCTCGCGACATTGCGCACAGCATCGCCGCCATCCCAGACATTCGCCTTGATGGCAATGGTAAGGGTCGAATCCGAACTGTCCTTGCGGTACCAGTCAGTCTCTATCAGTGGGAAACGGGATCCAGAGTAGCCCAAGGTAGCAACCAAGGCGACATCAGGCTTCCAGTTCACCGAAGCTCCGGCAATCTCGTTTGCAATCGAAGCCACTTCCTCAAGCTTTCCAAGCAGCTGGAATGTAGTCTTCGATTCGCTCAGGGCATTGTTCTCAAGCCTGGACAGGTCGGTATTCAATATGGCCAAATGCTTATTCTTCTCCGGCGCAAAATCAATTTCATCAAGACTCAGGCTATCCAGAGCACACAAAGAAGAAAGAGCCCGAAGCTGAGCATCGATCTGATTGTCAAGCTTGGCAAGAGAAACATCAAGCTGCCTTGACTGAACCACGGCATCCTTCACATCAGTCTCAAGCAGGATGCCGTTGATCTGAGCCTGCTGTGAAAGATTGACAAGCTGCGAAGCCAGGCCGATCTCCTCCTCCAGAAGAGAGCGGATCTGCTTCATGTACACAAGAGATGCCATCCTGATCTTTATTTCAGTTGATTTCTGCTCGCCGAGCTGGCTCACCTGCAGCGTCCTTGCACTGTAGATCGTCTTGTAGAGCTCAACAGCCTTGGGAATCTTGCCCCAGGTGAAAAGCGGCTGGGTGATCTGCAGCTGGAACTGGTACATGGTGTTCTCCTGCCCATCGTACAGCGTCATGTACTCTTCGGTTCCCGAAGAAGCCGGGACATCGCCCAGGCCGAGGAACGAAAGCACATCGTCCCTTTCAAGGACTACAGGATCGATGGGATTGAAAAGGAAGCTTCCCGTCACCGTCAGATCAACCGTCGGAGTGTATCCGCCCTTTGCATCCTTGTAGTCCAGAAGGCTGGACTGCATGTCCTCCTTGGCCGAAAGAATCTCCAGGTTGCCGCGAAGCATCATGGAGTTCAGCTCATCGTACGTATATGCATAGAGCGAGAAGCCGCAGACGAGAATCAGTATGAACGCAATCAGTTTCTTCATCATGACCCCTAGTTCACGCTGGTGATGCTGTAATATTCTGCCGCATGGATGCTGTTCCTCTTGGTGTTCAAAGTGCCCAGAGCCTGGTCGCTCTGATCAGAGCTCTTGAAGCTGACCTTTGCAAAATGATCGCTCATGTCGGCCTTCCCGACAGTGCCAACATCAAGATTGTCTATCACCAGATACACATCGCAAGTGGCAACCTTCTGCTGGTAATCACCATAATGCTCAGCACCTTCTGCGGTGACAAGCTCGGAAGGAACCCAGTCAAGCCCGTCCCCGAAATTGGAGAACGTCCCGTAGGTTACAAGCGAGCCGTTGGCCGCATCGCCTGTGCGGGACGTCTTCATGTTGGCCTTGGTATCATCGATTATCGTCAGAGTGCCATCTTTAAAGGTGCCAAGCCAGAGGTTCACGCTCTCATTTTCAGGCTGGGTATCTTTCTTCTTGGTATCACTTGAGTAATCCGTTTCAGTATCCACGACGCCAGATAGCATAGGATAGTCGAACTTGTAGTTCTTCACGTAGGCTGTCATCGTTATGGAATCATCCTCGCCTGAGGCAAAAGCATGCTCCACTGCATAGCCTGAAGCGGCCTTGTAGTATTCGCCTGCATCCGGATTGCTCTTTATGAACTTCCATGTGGAATCCTCGGCAGGGGATACCGAAACCTTCACAGTGGACTTCGCAGGATCGGACTTCAGATAAGAAACGCTAACAGTCGAAGTCCCTGTGACAGACTGGGTCGTATCAAGATAAGGCTCAGTACAGCCTGTGATGTAGGCTTTGATCTTCACATCGAATGCAACAGCTGAAGCCTCGTCATCAGCGATGTCCTTGACATTAAGCGTTATGGTTTTTGTTCCAAGGCGGGAGGTGAGCATGGTATTGACCCGTGAAGAATTGTTGCTGTCGCTCACGATCGTCACTCTGCTGTCTTCCTTCACCAGCCCGTAGTCGCTCTTGAAATAAAGGAGATAGACATCAAGGTAATCGGCCGTCTTGCCGAACTGCGGATGGGCATTCTCCCAGATCAGCTTGCTGATGGTGAAGTATCCATTGTCGTTGGTAGACGTAGTAGGAATATAGTTGCCTCCCGTCGTCGGAGAGAAAGTGAGAGTCATGCCATCGCTGCCGGTCGCAGCCCCGCGTGCATAGTCAGCATCGCGCAGATCCTCATCGGTGTAGGCATACACGAGAACCCCGGAAATGCCATTGCCTGTGTCCTTGTCGGTAAGGGTGCCGGAAAGACCGGCATTGAAAACCGACGAGCAGCCGGCAAGCACCAGGGCTGCACATGCCATCAGCAACAGGATCAATTCTTTATGCTTTTTCATCATCATCACCTCCAAGGCGTCTGGATTTCTTTCTTATCATCTTCCTTTCAAAGGAATAGTAGACAACTGGAACTAGGAACAGCGTTATAAGGGTGGAAGCGAACAGGCCACCGAATATCGCCTGCCCGACCGGAGCATAGAGCTCTGCGCCTGCCCCGACGGAAAGCGCCATCGGGAAAATTCCGAACATAGTGGTGAGCGTTGTCATGAGGATTGGCCTGAGCCTGCTGGAACCGCCTGCGCATACGCTGTCGGAAAGCATCTGGAGCTCAGTCTCTTCTCCTAGGAATTCACCTGCGCCGTCCTCATGCGTGACATCGGAAAGCGGAGTATCGACGATTTCCTCATCAACGCCCTTGAGCCTGGAAGCCCTCTTGCGGTCCCGAAGGAGGTTCATGTAGTCGACAAGGATGATTGCATTGTTCACCACGACTCCTGCAAGGGAAATGATGGCAACCACGCTCATGAGGTTCAAGTTGGACCCGAAGATCAGAAGCCCGATAACGACTCCGATGATTGCAAACGGAACGCTGAGCATGATGATAAGAGGCTGCTTGAAACGCTCGAACTGAATGACCATGACAGCATAAACAAGGAAGATTGCTATTGCCAGGGCGGTTATCATCTCGCCCATCGAATCCGTGATGAGCTTCATTGTTCCGCCGCTTTCGGTGGAAACGCCTTCAGGAAGCGGATTGCTTTCAAAGTAGGCATTCATCTTCTGGTTCACTTCTGAAGTATCATCGCTCAGAAGCGTTGCGCTCACCGATACGGCCTTGAGCCTTCCCTTGTGCTTGATGGCATTGATTGTATTGTCCACCTTGAAGCTTCCCAGCCCAGAGAACGAAACCGAATCACCGGCTGCGGACTGGATCACGAGCTTTGAAAGCAGATCCTCAGTCAGAGGCTGCTCCGATGCATCGCTTGTAAGCTTGATTGAATACCGCTCTCCATCGCTTGAGCTCATCTTTCCAGAATCGATGCCGGAGAACAGGATCCTTGAGACGATTCCCGCTTCATAGCTAGTTATTCCAAGAGAGTTCAGATACTGCTGGGACATATCAAGAGTCACATTGACGGAATTGAAGTTGGTATCCACTGTCGTAGTGACGACGCTTGAGCAGTCCTTGAGGGCATTCTGAACATCAAGAGCGCTCTGGTACAGCTGGTTCACATCATTTCCCACGAGGCTTATCTGATACCCTCCGCCATCGGTTACATATCCAAGCAGGTGGTCAAAGCCTCCGTTCTTCACCTCTACTATGCAGTCGGTCATCTGTTCGGAAAGCACCTTCTGCAAAGAAATGATTATCTCCTTGATCTTCCTGTCTCTTTCATCTGATGAATTCAGGACAACATGGGCATAACCGAACCTTACCGTATCAGAGCCCATTCCTCCTAACTCGGAAGATTGACCAGAGTAAACAGCTACGGCTTCAATCTCCGGAACCTGAGCCCTGATGATCCTCTCTGCTTCCTTCATCTTCGCCTCAGTCATGTCGGCGGTGTAACCGGTCGGGAATTCGAACGATGCATAGAAATCACCGTTGTCAACCGAAGGAATGAACGTGTATCCAAGCATTGTCGCAAGAAGAAGCGACAGGACAAGCAGGAGAATCGGAATCAGCACTATGAACTTGCGCTCGCCAAGGCACCACTTCAGGCTTCGCTGGTATCCGCCTTCGAGCTTAGCATAGCCACGGAGGAAGATTGAGTTGCTGTGTTCCTTCGGAAGCTTGTTCCCGAAGAAAAGCCGCAGAAGGAACGGAACCACAACGATTGCGACCAGGAGCGAAGCGAAAAGGCAAAGCACCAGCGTGATTGCGAAGTCTTTTATGATCATTCCGACAATTCCATTGAGGAAGATCATCGGGATGAACACAACTATGGTCGTGAGGTTCGAAGCGACAATCGAACCCCCTACTTCATCGGAGCTCTTGATAATCGCATCAGCTGGGGACAGCTTTCCAATCCTGAAGTTGCGGAACACCTGCTCCAGCATGACTATCGAGGCATCGACTATCATCCCAAGCGCCACTACCAGGCCCGAAACGGAAATAAGGTTGATCGTCATTCCAAGAACTTTCATCCCAAGGAATGTGAACAGAATTGAAAGAGGAATCGAAAGGCCGATTATCACAGTAGCCCTTGCATCGCTGAGGAACAGGAAGATCACGACGACAGCCATGATCACGCCAAGTATGCCGCTTTCGATTACAGTAGTAAGCGAAGTGATGACGCTCCTCGAATCATCGCTGATGATCGTGCACTTGAGCGCCCCGTTCGTCTCCGATTCAATCTGCTTGAGCACCTGCTTCACCTGCTTGATGATCGACATGGTGTTGCCCGAAGTCCTCTTGGAGACCTGGACAATTATCACCTGATCGCCATCGGAGAAGGTCCTGGAATCGCTTTCAGGATAGACATAGGAGATGTCTGCGATATCCCCAAGCCTCACCATTACATTGTCATCGCCCATGCCGACTGTGAGACTGGCTATATCGTCAAGCGACTTGAGCCTGCCGTCATAGTTGAACGACACGTTCTTCTCGTTGTACGACGCATCGTCAAGCGGAACGTTTATATTCGAGTAATTGAGAAGCTGGTAGACGCTGAGCACGGAAATGCCCTTGCTCTGGAGGTCGTCAAGCCTGAGCTTGATCTGAACCTCGAGCTCATTGCCTCCGCTGATGGAAATGTCGCTGACCCCATCGATCTTGGTGAGCATCGGGACCACTTCATCGTTGAGATAGGTCGTTATTCGGCCAATATCCGATCCTCCGCTGACTGAGAACTCGAATATGGGAAGCATTGAAGCTCCTCCGACCATGGCAATCGGCTTTCCCTGGATATCAGCAGGAAGAACATCTTCAAGCTGATCAATCCTGTACCGGATCTCCGCAAGCTGATCGTACGGATCAACGCTGTCATCGTACTTCACAGTGATCCAGCTCAGTGAATTCCTGTTCGTCGATGATATGCTCTTGAAGTTAGGCAAGGTGACAAACTCATCCTCAAGCACCTTCGTTACATCGGTCTCAACGTCCTCTGCCACTGCTCCTGGATAGATGGTAAGCACCTCGATGCTGGGAAGCGACATATCGGACATGAACTCCACGTTGATTCCGAAGACGCAGTATATCCCGAAAGCCACAAGGG
>JAQUYU010000115.1 GCA_028691695.1 Sphaerochaetaceae bacterium
ATAGAGTAGGAACTGTCGATACTATCTGGAACACTGCGCCTACCATGATGAGTCCAAGAAGCGACATCATCGATTTAGATATCGATGAGAATACCTTGCTGTTCGAAAGCTTGATTCCGAAGTTGTTGAGTCCTACCATGAACTTGCTTTCAAAGATCCTCTCCATCCGGCTTCCTTTCTCAGGTGCCGGCTTTGCTTTTCTATTTGCCATTTTATTCATCCTCCTTTCTGGATGCTTTTTCAATTTTCCATCAGGCTTTCAGCCCTGCTTTCTCTGCAATCAGGTCTTCTGCCTGCTTCCAGATCTTGTCCGTGTTTCCGATTGCATAATCATAAGGAGCAATCACCCCTACAGGGACACTTGTCTGATCTTCGATGATCTTCTTCTTGTAAGAAACCTGAGGCCCGAGAAGAACCACATCGAACCAGGGCTTCTCCTCATCCACTTCGGTGAATCCGATAGCCTTGATCTCAAGCTCTTGCTTGTGATCCACGGCCCATTTCTTGAGCTTGTTCACAAGAATGCTTGTGGACATGCCTCCTGCGCAAACCAGCAGAATCTTCATTTTTCCTCCTTGCAGGGCTTGTCCTGCTTCCTTTCATAAAGTTCAATCAGCTCAGCTGCCATCTCCAGCACGACCATTCCGGTCATGATGTGATCCTGGGCATGAGCCGAGAGAGAAGTCACTTTGCAGATCAGCCCCTGAGCATCCATCTGCAGCAGCCTTGTATGGGCTTTGTGCGCTATGTTCATCTGGGCATCGGCTTCCTTGAGCTTTGACTTGGCTCCTGCGAAATCATTCGCTTTTGCCAAAGCAAGCGCCTCGTATGCCATAGAGCGAGCTGCTCCCGAATTAGCGATGATCGTCATCGATATCGTTTCAAGTTCGGAATTGTCCTCATCTTCCATCAGTTATCCTCCTTGCTGTATTTCATCACTATGGCGACGATCGTCGCGATGTCGTCATCTGTAAGCTTAACGCTGAATTCGTTCTCCATGCCGCTCATCAGGCCTCTGATCCTGCTGAACATCTGAGGGAACCGTCTGCATATCTCTTCTGTCTCGGGATTGAGCGCGCCGGGTTTTCCTGCTTTCTGGTTCTCAATGACGCAGGCAATGTGAAGCAGCAGCCCTAGTCCCTGATCCGGTGACAGCTCAGTCATCTCGTTGATGCTGACTATAACCTGAGGCAGCAGCCTTCTAAGCTTCGGTATGCTGACCTTGTTAAGCTGCTGGCCAAGGTATTCATAAACGTTGTCATCCGCAAGCTTCTCGGACATTAGAGCTCCGTGTCCTTTGAGAAGAAGCGGGAGAAGGGCAGGCTCGGTGGAGAACAGCTCTGAGACGGAGATCCATGGAATGCCGAAAAGCTTCGGATCAAAGGCTCCTATTATGAGGGCAATCCTGTACTTCTTGCGAAGCTCTCCGACTTTCTCCCTGAGGACGCTGCGATCCAGGATCCCGAGTTCTATGACTTGGGTATCATTGAGCTTGCCGTACTTGCGTATATGCTCGGCGATTGCTACTGCTCCGCCTGTTCAGGTTTCGCACAAGGTGATGATTGTCTGCGTCCTCTCGCTGGCGATTGAAGGATCGGATGCATTTGCGAGGCTTGACGCCTTGTGGGCGAATCTGGCGCGTCTTGCCATATCCATGATCCGGTCCGTGATTCCGTTTCGTACGAACACGGCTTCAATTCCAAGCTCATCTGCTGCAATTTCTGTCTGTGTTCTGAGATTGTCCATGTCGTAGAACACCACTATGCCTTTGCCTCTGCTGATTTCCAGGAGCTTTTTCCTTGCACGCTCTCTGATGCTGCTGTCATCCATTCCGATCGGGAAGCTGCAGCCGTATATACCATCAGTCATGGAAAGGCGGCACAGCGCTGCTGCATATGATTCTGCGGTTCCTTCACCAAGCATTGTGATCAGGATTGCAGGATGATCATCTGATGAGGATTCCTGCATTCCGTCCTTGATGAACGTGGCTATGACGAACTTCTCGTTTCTGTCAATTGCAAGGCCCAGATTCTCTTTCAGTGACGATGAAAGCAACTCTGCGGTGCTGAAGAGGTCGGGATTGGCCAATCTGAATTGCTCGTATTCGCCATCATCGATCTTCAGCCCAGGCGCTCGTCCTTCAATAATCGCCTGGATGTGAAGGGCAAGTCCTATCTCGATTGACTGAGGGCAGGCGCAATGCCGCATTGCCTCATGGACTGCGGCGATGACCTTGGGCTTGCATATCTGCTTCAGCGCTCCGGCCTCTCAGGATGACGGGATCATCTCTATGGCTCTGGCTTTGGCAAGAAGGTCACGCTGGATTGTCTGCACAGCTTCCTGCACAGTAATTCCACTGCGGTGCATCTTGACCACTTCCTCATCCAGTTTCCTTGTCATCGGGTCTGACACTTTGCCGAATGTCATCGAGTCCCCGTTGAAAATGTACCGCCCTCCGGATGGGACAATCTTCTCAGCTTCGGAAATCAGAGAAGCTCTGCGAGACTTTGCCGATGCGGCGATTCCCGGCTCGAAGTCATCAGTTCCAATAAGGAATGCACCGTGGCTGTTCCAGTTGCGCGGGTAGGCGCTGAGAATAGCCATCAGGATGTCCATTTCAAGCTGCCTGAGTCCGTGATGCGGCTTGTAAAGCAGAAGCTGACGAAGCACTCTGGCATCGGTCTCAATCGTCCTCTTGATTCCGCCTGCGTTCATGTTGAAGAATCTTCGTTCGATCCTGTATCGTTCGCTGAGAGGTCTTTCTTCAATGGAAGGCATGTCGATTCGCATCGTGAATCGTCCGGTCAGCTCCTCGATGTCCTCCTGTGAAGCATTGTCCGTGCTGCAGATGCAGATCAGAAGATACGGGCCGCCTTGCAGGACTTCAAGCACGTTGCGGAGGTTTGACATTGGAATCAGGCCTGCGTTGTCAATCGCCAGCGTTCCTCCTGAAGCTCCTGATGCAACCTCTTCTGCTTCCTTCTCGCAGATCTCAGGGTCGTTTTGTCCATCCCTGCAATTGAGCCGTGCATATCGGGCATCCTTCGCCATTGCGCCGCTTCTTGTGGCGAATGCGTGGATCTTCTCCGAAAAGACGGTCTTTCCGCTGCCAGCTTCACCGGTGATCAGTATCGTGAAGCCCGGAACCTTCGAAAGCACTGCCGCCTTTGCAAGCTTGACGACCTTTGAAAGCGATCCGTCAAATCCAACCAGCTCGGAAAACGCATCGGAGGCTTTCTGAAGCGAATAGAGCGTCGGATGACCGTTAGTCTTCTGGATCTTTCCCTCGGAAACGAGGTCATTCAGACATGAGCTGACGTTGGTCCGCTGCATGTTCAGGGCTTCGGCTACCTGATTCGTCGTCAGCGGGGAGGCGAAAAAGCGATGCATTCCAATACGGAATCTTTCCTTTTCTTCATTTCTCCACCTCCATGACGAATCTGCAAATACGGTGTCTTGCTCTCATACACAACGGAAATCAGAAGTTGCCAGATTGCTGTTTCAGCCCTTCAAAAACTTCGCAATTTATGGTAGTGTATAACTTTAACACCCAAATTCATTATAGTGTATAATTTTTCATCGTGCAACTTTTTTCTTTTTATTTTTGCCAATCGTGATTATTTCCCTTGAACACATGAATGATTTCTTGTTTTCCAATTCATCAACAAATACCAAATCGTCTGCAGAGCCGATAACTCCAGTTTCCAAACCGTTCAAACCGTTCAAACCGTTTACACCGTTATTCTGTACCCCGAAATGTGGACCAGTTGATAATGAGAAACCCAATGACAATGGCAGTCAGCAAAGAGGATCCAAGAGATGCTCAATCTGAATTATTCGGGAAAGTATTCTTGTTTCTGGCATGAATATTTTCCTGTTTAGGGAAACAGGGGATTGGCCAAACAACGATGCTTCATTTCACCCGAGAAAAATGACAGGAAGTGATGCAGCTGATCCCTCATGGCTCGCCATATCTCAAGTATAGGCTTGAGGTATGCGCATATCTGAGGAGGAAGAAGAAGGAATGGCAGTTCAATGCCTGCTGCTGTAAGCCTCAAGACCCTTGCGAAGGCAGGTCATCGCATCGCGGAGGTCATCCTCCTTGAGAACATAGGCGAGCCTTACCTGAGAACGGCCGAGTTCAGTGTTGATGTAGAAGCCGTTTGCCGGAGCCATCATCACAGTGCGTCCGTTGCAGGAGAAATCACGCAGCATGAAGATGCAGAATGATTCGGCATCATCCACTGGAAGATCTGCGATGAGATAGAAAGCTCCGCGTGGGTTGCAGCAGCGCACGCCGGGAATCTTCTGAAGCTCGGAGACAATGCAATTGCGCCTTGCTTCGTACTTGGTCTTGACTTCGGCGATGTATTCAGGCGGAGCAGTCATTGCGGCTATCGCAGCTCCTTCCTCGATCACGGGAGGGCAGAGACGTGCCTGGCTCAGCTTTAGGCACTCGTTGAGGACCTCGTGGTTCTTCGATACGATTGCTCCGATCCGCGCTCCGCACATCGAGAAGCGCTTGGATAAGCTGTCGACGCAGAAGATGCGCTGCGAATGCTCTGCGTAGGAAAGAATGCTTGTGAACGATTGCCCGTCATAGCAGAATTCACGGTAGACCTCATCCACGACGAGTGCGATGTCATGCCTTTTGCAGATCTCGAGAAGAGCGGAAAGCTCATCCGGAGTATATATGTGCCCGGTCGGGTTGTTAGGGCTGTTGAGCATGATCATCCTCGTCTTCGGCGTGATCGCCTCTTCGAAGCTTGAGATGCTGGGAAGCTTGAACTTGTCTTCAAGCCTGCTTGTCACAGGACGAAGCCTGACCTGGGCCATCTGGGCGAATGACTGGACGTTGGTGTAGAACGGCTCGGTGATCACAGCCTCTGAGCCGGGATCGCAGAGCACCATGAACAGAAAGAGGATGCCCTCGCTGCCGCCTGTCGTGATCAGGATGTCGGACGGGTCGATTTCTTCAAGCCCGATGCTGTGGTAATACCCGGCAAAAGCCTTGCGCAGTTCAGGCTCGCCTT
>JAQUYU010000116.1 GCA_028691695.1 Sphaerochaetaceae bacterium
GGCGGCATAGTCTATCTCCTCAACCTTCAAGCTCGGCGGCCGACAGCTGAGACAATGCAATCTCCCTGTAGACCTTGCAGCTTTTCATAAGCTCATCATGTGTTCCGATCCCGACCATTTTCCCTTCATCGAGGACTATGATCATGTCGGCATGCCTGACAGTTCCGATCCGCTGGGCGACGATGAGCTTCGTCGTCGCACTGAGCTTTGTTTCGAGCTCCTTCCGAAGAGCGGCATCCGTCTTGTAGTCAAGAGCCGAGAACGAATCATCGAAGATCAGGATCTCCGGCTTCCTTGCAATCGCCCTTGCAATCGAAATGCGTTGCTTCTGTCCTCCGGAGATGTTCGCTCCGGTCTGGGCAATCGCAGAATCGAGCCCGCCCATCTTCTGGACAAACTCATCCGCTTGTGCAATCTTGATGGCATCTACTGCATTTTCTTCTGTCTTTTCACCACGGCTTTCACCATACAGGACATTGTCCTTGATGCTTGCCGAGAACAGAACCGGCTTCTGAGCTATGTATCCGACTCTGTCATACAGAGCATCGAATGTGTAATCCTTTACATCCTGGCCATCAATCAGAACGCTTCCTGAAGTCGCATCGTAGAATCTGGATGCTAGGCTCACCAGCGTGGTCTTTCCGCTTCCTGTGGCTCCGATGAATGCTGCTGTCTGGCCTTGAGCGACCTTGAAGCTGATGTTCTCGATCACATCCTTGTCCGATGAAGGGTAGTGAAATGATACATTCCTGAACTCGACTGTTCCTTTCTCCGGTCCGCCTTCATCATGGCTGCCTTGGACAACAGATGCCCTAGTCTGGAGCACTTCATTGATTCTTCCTGCAGACACCTGAGCCGCAGGAAGGAACATGAATATCATCACCAGCATCATCAGCGACATCACTACATACGTGGCATATGTCCCGAACACGACAATATTGCCGAATGTCGATACCCTCATGGCAATCTGCGCAGCCGGAACGTCGTTGACTATGGACGATCCGACCCACATGATCACCAGCGAGAGAGCATTCATTGCAAAATTGACGAATGGCATCATCACAGCGAAAGTCCTCTGGTTGAACAGCTGGGTGTTCATCAGGTTCTGGTTCGCCTTGTTGAACTTGTCATTCTGGTATTCCTCAGCGTTGAACGCATGCACTACGTTGATTCCCGTGAGGTTTTCGCGTGCCACAAGGTTCACCTGGTCGGTCAGCTTCTGGACCTTCTTGAAGCGCGGCACGACGAGGATGATCACGATTGCCATCATCGCAAGGATTGCAGCTACAAAGCCCGCGGTTATCACGGACAGCGTCCAGTTCTTGTTCACTATCTTGATTATCGCCCAGACTGCCATCACAGGCGCCTTGATCATCAGCTGGAGTCCCATTGCCACAAGCATCTGAATCTGCGTTATGTCGTTGGTGGTCCTGTTTATCAGGCTTGGCACCGAGAAGCCAAGCATTTCCTTCTGGCCAAACCCTGATACTCTTGCAAACACTTCGTCTCTGATCGTATAGCTCAGACCCGCCGCCGTCTTTGATGCGAGGAAGCCGCATCCTATTGCGAATGCTGCGCTTATCAGCGCGCAAAGAAGCATCTTGACTCCTGTAGTCAGAACATCGGATATCTGGCTTCCCTGTGTTTCGATCAGGACGGTCAGATCGCTCATGTAATCGGGTAGCTTGAGGTCGAAGTATATCTGCGCAAGGACAAGCAATGTACAGATTATTGCCATCAGCCATTCCCTGCCTTTCATTTTCTTAAGGAGCTTTATCATCAGTAATCGCCTTGCAATAGAATGGATTATCCTTTCTGAATGGAGCAGATACAAGCTGCCTCCTTGAAGGACTATGAAAATTTAATCATTCCATTGCCATAGGTCAACATCCTGAACAAAGAACATTGTGTGTTTCCAGCTTGGAAAGGTCGCCGAAGGTCTGAGAAAGTCGACAATCCTCTGAAAAGAAATCAATAAAAAGACCGGGTGCCTTGCAGCAACCCGGTCTGATGATCAATAAGAATAAGAACAGAGCTTATTTCTTGCAGCCGCATCCGCAGCAGCAGTGCTCTTCTTTCTCCTTTGCAGCCTTGAGATCGGCTTCGAGACTGTCGAGCTGAGCCCAGAGTTCCTTCGGCATCTTGTCTCCGAACACCGGATAGTGGTTCTTGCGGATGTCGGCGACTTCGTTGAGCCATCCGTCGATATCGACATTCAGAAGTTCCTTCATGTCCTCGTCGGTGACGCCTTCCGGTCTGTCGATTGCATCAAGAGTAGGCATGATTCCGATTGGAGTGTCTACGGTCTTTGCAGTTCCGTCGCAGACTTCGAATACCCACTTCAGAACACGGCTGTTCTCGCCGTAGCCCGGCCAGAGCCACTTTCCGTCTTTGGTCTTCCTGAACCAGTTGACATAGAAGATCTTCGGAAGAAGAGCCTGATCCTTTGCAGCCTTGCCGACATCAAGCCAGTGCTGGAAATAGTCTCCGGCATTGTAGCCGATGAACGGCTTCATCGCCATCGGGTCACGTCTGATTCCAGAACCTGCGTCAAGAGCAGCAGCTGTGATCTCGGAACCGACGATCGATCCAAGGAATGTTCCATGGGTCCATGTGCGTGCTCCGTGAACAAGTGGAATGGTGCTCGGGCGGCGTCCGCCGAACAGGATGGCAGAAACTGGAACTCCATGCGGATCTTCCCAGTCATCGGAAATGCACGGGCACTGCTGGGCCGGTGCTGTGAATCTTGAATTCGGATGGCTCGAAGGCTTCTGGTCCTTGTTGTTCTTGTCCTGAATCCATTCGTTGCCCTGCCAGTCGATAAGCTTGCCAGGAGCATCGTATCCGATTCCTTCCCACCATACATCCTTGTCCTCGGTAAGAGCGACATTGGTGTAGATCGTGTTCTTCTCGGCGGCGATCATGGCGTTCGGGTTGGACTTCATGGAAGTTCCAGGAACGACTCCGAAGAATCCGGCTTCCACACCCATGGCGTAGAGTCTGCCGTCCTTGCCGTAGCGAAGCCAGGCAATATCATCTGAAAGGGTATGTACCTGCCATCCTGGGATGGTCGGGATGAGCATTGCAAGGTTGGTCTTGCCGCATGCTGACGGGAACGCCGCTGTAATGTAGCGTGAGCGTCCCTGAGGGTTGGTCAGCTTGAGGATGAGCATATGCTCTGCAAGCCATCCCTCGTCACGTGCCATGACTGTTGCGATTCTTAGAGCAAGGCACTTCTTTCCAAGAAGGGCGTTCCCGCCGTATCCTGAACCGAATGACCAGATTTCTCTGGTTTCAGGGAAGTGCGCGATGTACTTGTGCTCGATAGGAGCGCATGGCCACACGCCGTTGTCCTTCTCGCCATTGGCAAGAGGCTTTCCGACGGAGTGGAGGCAGTGAATGAAGAAGCCGTTGGTGCCCAGCTCTTCGATGACCTTCTTGCCGACACGGGTCATGATGACCATGTTGCAGGAAACATACTCGGAATCAGTGAGCTCAACGCCGATCTTGGAGAACTCGGAACCCACCGGACCCATCGAGAACACGATGACGTACATCGTTCTTCCCTTCATGCATCCCTTGTACAGGCCCATGAGAGTCTTCTTGAGTTCATTCGGGTCAATCCAGTTGTTGGTCGGGCCGGCATCTTCCTGCTTCTCAGAAGCGATGAAGGTTCTTTTCTCGACACGTGCAACGTCCGAAGGATCAGAGCGGAAGAGGAAGCTGTGCGGCTTCTTCTCCGGATTGAGCGGAATTGCGATTCCATTGTTTACGGATTTCTGCATGATGCGGTCATACTCTTCGGCGCTGCCATCCAGCACGTAGACGCTGTCAGGGGTGCAGTAATCCTTGATTTCGTTTATCCAGGCAACCAGGCCAGGATGTTTGATGTCGTTCACTGTCATGAATAACTCCTTAATAGGTAGGCAGAGGGCACAGTGCTCCTGCAATAATTACTATCTAGAAGATAATCTACTCATTTTCAATGGGTTTATCAAGTATGGCTGGAAAATACTGTGACTTTGATACCTTGCCTGGCCAAACCTTTATTCTTCGCCAGGATGTTCAACAAAAACAGTGTTTGCTGTATAGTCTACTGCATGAATGAATACAAGCTTATCGAGAAAGATGAACAGCTGAAGGCTCTTGTCGAGCATTGGCATGAAGAGGGCATCCTTACGGTGGCGATGGACTTCGAAGGGGAGTTCAACCTGCATATCTATGGTGAGCACCTCTGCCTGGTGCAGCTTTTTGACCGCAAGGACTTCTATATAGTCGATGCCATGAAGGTTTCTGGCGCTGCGCTCAAGGTGCTGCTTGAAAGCGACATAGAGAAGATAATGTTCGACTGCAGCGGGGACAGCACCTTGGTCCGCAGAGTGTACGGGATTAACCTTGCCAACGTCTTTGACCTCAGGGTCGTAGCCCAGGCTCTCGGATTCGTCAACGGGCTGTCCGCCCTGATCGAGCGCAACCTCAAGCTAGGCACTGAGGGCAAGGATGGGAAAAAGAAGAAGCAGATGTCCAACTGGCTGATCCGTCCGCTCAAGCCTGAGCAGGTCTCGTATGCATTGGACGATGTCAAGTATCTCTTCGACCTCCGCGATTCGCTTGATTCCGAACTGACCGATCCAGATCTTCGGAAGAAGGTTGCCCGGCAGATGGAAACATGTGCCCGTCCCATCCATCCTGACAAGCCGGAGTGGGAGAGGGCGCCTGGCTACAAGCATATGCCTCACCGAACCCGGATCTTCCTCAAGCATCTTTACATTGCACGGGACAATATGGCTAGACGGCGCAATTGCCCGGCTTCATATTTGATTGACAAGAAGACGCTGTCCAGGATGGCCTATGCCGAGACTTCAGAGAAGTTCGAATTCATGCAGCCTCTGCGCCGTGATGAGCTTGACAGCCTGAAAAAGGCAATCTCAGAGGCAGAGTCTGAACTCAGATGATTTCTTCCTTCCAGTCTGAGATGTTCCTCAGGCCGGAGTCGAAGCTGATTCCCAGCAGGTGAATCGTCCTTCCCTG
>JAQUYU010000117.1 GCA_028691695.1 Sphaerochaetaceae bacterium
AACACCATGGATTACCATCCTGTCAAGGACATCTACAAGAAGTAGTTGATCTAAGATCTAAGACTTTTCAGGGCTTCTCCATTGGAGGAGCCCTTTTTGATGGTATTTTGACTTCTATTGGTGTATCATTGCAACATAAGGGAGTAAGAAATGACTTTTATGGAACTTGCAAGAAAGGTGTTGGAATTAGTTGGAGAACCTCTTACCCCATCAGAAATCTGGACAAAAGCTGATGCTTTAGGTCTTTCTACGCAAGTTCCTACAAGAGGAAGAACTCCATGGAATTCCATTGGAGCTCAACTTTATGTTGATCTTCGTAATCCGCTTACTGAGTTTGCACGCACTGAGAGCCGTCCCGCAAGGTTTTATTTGAAAGAAAAACAGATTAACAAACTGAATCCACCAAATTCCATTACTGTCCAATCCTCTATTCAGGTCAGCAACTTCAATGAACGAGATCTTCATCCTCTGCTGGTTGCTTTTGCTTCAAACCCAAATGGCCATTTCATAGCAAGTCTGAAAACTATCCTTCATGAAAAATCCAGTCGTCGTCAGAAGGGAGAGAATGAATGGCTCCATCCAGACCTTGTCGGTGTTCATTACATGGCTCAGGATTGGTCTCCGGAAATTGCTGCAATATACAAAACTGAGAATGAAACTCAATGTCGGTTCTATTCGTTTGAAATGAAGAAAGAAGTTAATTTCTCAAATCTTCGGGAGTATTTTTTTCAAGCGGTTTCCAATTCTTCATGGGCAAATGAGGGATATCTGGTTTCTTATCAATACAGAAGTTTTGATGATATGCGTGATGAACTTTCCAGGCTTAATAATGCATTCGGAATTGGCTTTATCCGGCTTGATGCTGAAAATGTTATGCAAAGTGAGATTCTGTATCCCGCCAAATACCATGAGATACTTGATTGGGATACCATTAATCGCCTCGCTGGTGAGAATGCTGATTTCAATGACTTTATCAAAGCAGTACACCAAGATGCTTTAGTCGATGGCAAAATTCATAAAGAGTACTACGATAAAGTGATGGATGAGGACAGCATTCGTGAGTATTCAGTTAAAAAACATATTCTCTGAACTTGTTCATTCCATCCGGCAGCGGTAGGCCAGAGAGTATTCATCGGCTTTGTCGAGGAGAATCTGCATGATTGATGTAAGGTAGCCTTTCCCGATGAATCTTTCTCCACGTGCTTTGCGCGCAAGCCGTGCCTGTGATGCTGTTTCCATTGTCACAGGCAGCATTGCCAAAGTTATGCTGATTCCAAGACTGAATGTTTCTCCAAGAATAGGCTTGAGGGAATGCGCCAGATCCTCAGGATCTGTTGAATCAGTCAGGATCATTCCGCTGAGGATGATGGAAACGAATTCCAAGGCATCCTGCCATCCATTTGAAACCCAGATCAGGGCTCCGAGTATGAAGAAGAATATGGAGTTTCTAAGGTAGTTCTGCACTGGCAGCTTTATCGCAATAGCAAGAGCAACCATCACAGGAAGACTTACATACCAAGGACAGAATGCAAAGCCAAAGAGCAGGATGAGCTTCAGAATAGGGTTTGCTCTGTGGACGAAAGACTTGGATGGGCGGTAAGAGAACATCACAGCCAAAGCATATCCTCTCTCTTGCCTGTGACCCTTATTCCGGCATCGGACCAGTCTGCTTTTGAAAAAACTTCATCCGCATCGCCTTGCATCTTTATTGCTCCTTGATCAAGGATGATGATCTGGTCTGAGAGTGCAAGGACCTTCTCGACTTCATGGGAAACCATGATCACTGTTGTGCCTTTCCTCTTCAGATTCTGAAGAAGCTCAATGACAGACTTGATGCCGGGGTAATCAAGGTTTGCAAAAGGTTCATCCAGCATGAGCACATCAGGTCCGGTTATCGCTACATCTGCTATTGCAAGACGGCGCTTCTCTCCACCGCTCAGAGTCGAGGGTCTGCGCTCCAGCAGCTTGTCCAATCCAAACTCCTCTGCAATTGCATGAACCTTGACTGTGACTTCTTCTTTAGAGCATTTGAGCCCGAATGAAAGATCACGCTCTACTGTCTGACCTATAATCTGGGTATCCGCATCTTGAAATACAAGAGCACAGCTTCCGCTGCATGTCACGTGGCCGCTGTGTGGGTAGAGGCCTTTGATGCACCTCAGGAGGCAGCTCTTGCCGCTTCCGTTGCGGCCTGCAATCATAGTGAAGCTTCCATCCGGGACGGTGAAGCTGATATTGTGGAGAATGTTCTTATAGCAGAGTCCGTTTACTTCAAGCACTAAATAATCCTAGCAAAATGGACTGAAAACTGCAACAGAATCTAGTTGAAGTGCAAATCGGAAAAAGAGTATTATCCAAGTCATGAAAAAAATAAACATTACACGCATTACTTTGATTTCACTGTTCACGGCCTTGATTATTGCGGGAACATTCATTCGCATTCCGCTTCCGCCAGTTCCAATCACGCTTCAGACTTTCTTTGTCTATCTTGCATCCATCACCCTTGGACCATGGAATGCGATGATTTCTGTTGGATTGTATCTTTTTCTCGGATTGGTTGGATTGCCTGTATTCACATCAGGCGGCGGACCGGCGGCTCTTCTAGGGCCTACAGGTGGATTTCTCATTGCAATGCTTATAAGCGCACCTGTTTCAGGTCTGATTGGTTTTGCATCCAAGAAGAAGCCGATCTGGTGGCTCAATGCAGCCGCTCTTCTTGCTGGAACATTGATCATCTACCTGCTTGGAACTCTGTGGTTCATGTACAAGCTTCCCAAGTACACCCTTGTCGAGACACTTGGAATGACATGCTTTCCGTTTTTGATTGGAGACTCTGTGAAGATCATTCTTTCAGTTCTCCTTGCTCAGAGATTCAGACCTCAGATCCAAGAGCGTCTCTATCCTGAAGCGGAAACTGAGCAGACTCCTGTCTCAAAGTGATTTCATAAACTCAGTCAAATAGAAAAAGGTTCAAGCTGCTTTGGCAGGAGCTTTTGTTGTTGTTCATTTGTTGTTTTTTGCAGTTTGGAATTACTCCATCATCGGTTCATCCGGTTTTCAAGCAGATGTGAAAGGAGAAAGTAATGAAAAAGGCAATTTCAATCATGGTACTGCCAAGACCCTTGGTGAAGGTGCTGTAAATACAGCAATTATGGCTGATGCAACAAAGGCTGGAGTTCAAAGAATCGAAAAAGAGCCCCAGCCATAGCAGCAGGAGCTCTTCGGATTTAATTCGGATTGCTTGATTATTTCAGAGCCTTCGAGCAGACGCCGAGAACTGCAAAGAAGATGATCAGATCCACTGACAGGTTCATGATCCAGTTCAAAAAGCCTTCGAAATCCATTCCGGAGAATCCAGGGACGAATTCCTTGAAGATTATCACCGCTACCCAGAAGATCAGGATGCCGATCATTGAAACTTTCTCGATCACAGCTGGCATTCCCTTTACGAACATCGGAGCAAGGAGCCCCAGTCCCGCAATGAGAAGAATGGTAGAGATGGTGTAGGTGAGCCATTCCTCGCCGATTTCGGAATAGATTGCACCAGCGAATGCAACATCACTGCCGGATACGTATCCGCAGATGCCCATGCCGATGAACAGAATAATCACAAGGATCTTGAGAATTACAGCGGAATTGAAGCCGCTTGAAGCAGATTTAGCCATGTTTAACTTCCTTAATTCACCGATTATGACACTAACCTAGGGCAACGTCAAGAACCATCATCAATGCAAAGCCAAGTGCCGCTCCTATAGTTCCAAGGTTCGAATGTTCACCTTCCTGAGCCTCAGGAATGAGTTCTTCTACCACAACGTAAATCATGGCCCCTGCTGCAAAAGCGAGAATGACCGGAAGAACCGGCGTGATAAGTGAAGTAAGCAGAATCGTGATAATTGCTCCAATCGGCTCAACTACACCAGACAGGAATCCATACAGGAAAGCCTTGGGCTTTGATGTTCCGGAACCTACGATGGGCATCGAGATGATTGCACCTTCTGGAAAGTTCTGGATTGCAATTCCAATAGACAGAGCGAATGCTCCTGCTGCCGTGATTGTGCTTGAGCCAGAGAGCATTCCTGCAAAAACAACGCCTACTGCCATGCCTTCAGGAATATTGTGAAGAGTCACGGCTAGAATCAGCATTGCAGATTTTGCCAGCTTGCTCTTGTGACCTTCGGGCTTGTCGGAATTCAGATGAAGGTGAGGGATTATATGATCCAGAGCCAGAAGGAATCCGTTTCCGAGAAGGAAGCCTGCAACAGGGGCAATCCATGCAATCTGGCCGGCTTCCTCAGACATGGTGATGGCTGGAATGAGCAGCGACCATACAGACGCTGCAATCATCACTCCGGAGGCGAATCCAAGAAGCACCTTCTGAAGCCGCGAACTCATTTCCTTCTTGAGGAAGAACACCATTGCCGCTCCAAGGGTTGTTCCGAGAAGCGGAATTGCAAGTCCTATTGCAGTAATGCCGATGCTAGTCATCTTACTATTTCACAGTAGCTGCGAGTGAATCCGCAAGCTGGTCAAGGTCAGAAAGCTGGCTTTCCTTCAAGGAAGAACGTATGTCCACCTTGTGCTCAATAAGCTTGATGTTCTTCATCGAGCCGAGGATTTCAGTCATGCATTTCAGAGCCGATGGTGCCCAGCTTCCATTCTGGATAAGGGCAACGTTCCTGTTCTGGAAGAAATGCGCCTTCAGATCGAGCAGAAGATTCTCCATGTTGAGGAACAGCCCTGCGTTTAGAGAACTTGAAGCGAATACTATGGTCTTGTATTTGAAGGCTTCGGATACAAGCGTTGCAATGTCAGTCTTCGAGACATCATAAAGACCCATGTTCTTCACCCCGCGTTCGGCAAGCTTCGTTGAAAGGACCTGAGCGGCGTTTTCCGTGTTGCCATAGATTGAACCATAGACAATCAGCACTGAATCAAGCTCGCTTGCATAAGAGCTCCATGTATTGTACTTGTCAATGATATAGGCAAG
>JAQUYU010000017.1:0-14235 GCA_028691695.1 Sphaerochaetaceae bacterium
CTTTTATTCCAATCGGATATCAAGAGGCGTTGCTTCTTGATTCTTCGAAAGATGAATGCAGGAGGTGGTTAAGGTTGAGTGATTTTGAAATCCTCATGATTGTTGTTTCAATCATGAGTTTGATAGTTGCAATCTGCAACTTACATCATAGAGACAGATAAACCCGCCCAGATGTCTCACGTCAGACGGGTTTTCGTCATGAACTGAGGTCGTTGCCTTGCAGCAGTGCCTCTTTGGTTATTATACACAACTTTCAAGCTAAGTCAAATGTTCGTATTGTATTTTTATTTCGCTCAAATAAATAATCAATCATCAAAGGCTGCAAATGATCATGCAGAATAACACGAAAGCAACAAGCAAGAAGAGGATTCCCTTCTTCAAGCATCCAGAGCCTTCTGGCTTGTAAGAATATGAAGAAGAAGCAGATGATTGGGAAGCGCTTTCAATTCTTCTTTGTTCCATTTCCTGCTCCCCTTCTTCTATTTTCCTCTGCAGTTCTTTCTCATCATTCCTTGCAATTACGTTTTCTACGATTTTCCTGTCTTCCTCGCATGACAAGTCCTTGACCTTGAAAGAAAGCTTCGTGAACGCCAAATCATCAACCTTGTCATATTGATCTTCATCAAGAAGATCCTGAGCAGTGTTCAGTCTGGCATCAGATAGCAAGAGACCAAGATCAGGGTCTGCAAGTGAAGGAGACAAGGCTTTGGAACGATTGAACAGCTTGATGGCTTTTTCAAAGTCACCGGCACCAAGATTCTTGAAGGCATGGTTTGAAATCTTCAGAGCCAGTTCATCGGCCTGTGACTTCAGTTCTGCGATCTTCTTTTCATTTTCAGCCAGTTTATCAGCATTATCCAAAACGAACCTCCCTACTTCTGCCTGAGAAGGAAGAACAGTCCCAATGCAATGATGGCAAGCGAAAGCAAGCCAATCAGGATGACATTCCGTCTCTTCGCGGCTTTCTTCCGATTCTCTTCAACCTTGATTTCCATGCGCCTGGATCTTTCCTCATTTGCTTTCCTGTCTGCTTCATCAAACTGATCTTGGATTTCCTTCTGCTTCTTCCTGGCTTCCTCTGCCTCCATGTTCTGAATTTCGACAGATTCGTCCTTTAACTTGGCTATCATCTCAGGAAGGCTTTTCTCATACTGTTCATTCTGATGGATTGCATCTTCTACCGCTTTGTACTTCTGTTTCTCTGAATCAGAAGCAAACTGCATGGCAAGTCTCCAGTTATCGCTGTCAAAGGCATCACTGTCCTCGACCTGTTCAAGTTCCTCGATTGAACAGCAGCGGTTTTCAATCAGCCAGCTCAGATAATAGGCCTCGGAACATTCAGGATTGGAATCAAGAATCTGATCGATCTTCTGTGATGCCTTTTCAAAATCGCCAGTCTGAATGAAAAGCGCGGCCCTCTTCAAAACCGGCGGTGTATTCTTCGGAGCAGCTTCATCATTCTTTGCCTGGACGATCTTCCGGACTCCCCTGATCAGATCCTGGATGAAACCGATCTTGCTCATATCCTGAGCCTGAAGACCGGCAAGCTCGTCTGGGAACAGATAGGGATCCATGTCACGATAGCATGGAATAATGAACTTGCTTCGATCATTCTTCATCAGTTCAAGATATCGTTTCCATTCGTTCTTCACCCAAGGTGCATTGATGTACTCAGGCTTGGAACCGATGAGAATCATCACTTTTGCACTGTTCAAAGCAGCGAAGATATACGGTTCATAGGACTGCCCAAGCTTGTCTTCCAATGAAATCCTCGAGAAGAAGACCCTGAAACCTGCATCAGAAAGCTGATAGTAGATTTCATTCGCATCGACGCTGTCCTTGGTTCTGCTGCCGCTGGAATCATTCTCCTTGTATGAAATGAAGACATCGAATGGTTTCTCTTTCTTGGAAATAGCAAGTATTTCTTTCTGAATCTGAGAAATACGGCAGGCTTCCTTCTCATAAAGAGAATGGGTGGCAGCAGTAGAAAAGGCAAGAGCCTGCTTGAAATCCGAATCATTTAGAATGGAAGACTCATGAAGCCTGTGACAAGTAGGAATCCTTTCTTTTGAAGAAGGATCCTCCACATATTCAATACCATAGCGGCACAGAACCAGCCCCCAGTATGCTTCAGGTTCTGAGCTGTCCTCGGCAAGGATGCTCTCATAGATGCAGGAAGCCTTGTCAAAGTCATTCTGCAGACGGTAATGGTTTGCCCTGTTGAAAAGATTGAGTATCTTCTCGTCGGATTTCTTAGGCAAGGTCATCGTGGACCCGCAATACTCACAGGTGGCGAATTCAAGATCATCACTGATCTTCACATCGCCTCCGCACATCTTGCATTTAATCACCGGCATAGGCTATTTCTTCAAAAGCTTGCATCTGTCATTGCGGATCTTGATCAAGGCAATCAATTCTTCCGCCTTCTTTGAAAACTCCTCAGGCTTGTCTTCAAGATTGCAAAGATCATCAACCAGCCCAGTCATCTGAGCTTCGAGATCGGCAAGAGAGCTATCCGATACAGGATCTGAATACCTTATCGCTTCCTCCAGCTTCTTCGCTTCTGGACTCTCAAGACCGGAAACACGGTTCGCCAAGGAATGGATGAAATCACGCTTGTCTCTGGTGGACTCATCCTGCACGTCTATCTCCTTCAAGCCTCCATAAATAGAAATTCCCCTGATCAGGAAAATGCAGAGAAGGCAAGACTGGACGATCAGCAGCCACTTAGTCTGAACCCTGGAACCCAAGGCAATGAAGACGGCAGATACGGCAATCTGGATGATATCATAGATGAAAGCACTCCTCACCAGCGCAATGGAAAACGGGTAGCACCTTGGCTTTGAGATGCAAAATGCCCCAATCGAGAAAAGGATCACGATTCCTGCCAGCACAAAGGCAAAGCTTGTCCAGAAAGCACTGCTTCTGACTTCGAAGATGAACAGCAGCAGGCAGGCGATGAAGGTCACGATGATTCCAATCAGCAGGAAATTCCTGATGTGCATTCTGTTTACATTTTTTTCATTCATAGATTCACTCTCCAATCTTCTTTCCGCATTCCGGGCAGAACCTGACGTCTGACGGAATCACCGAATTGCACTGCGGGCACCTTCTCTCAAGGCTCTTTCCGCATTCGCTGCAGAACTTCCCCTTAGAAACTCTGGCACCGCATGAAGGACATGTCACCAGATTGTCTTCTTTCACTGCATCCTTCTTGATTGAATTGAAGGAGTCCTTCACGACCGGCCCGACCGCCCCGCCGACTGCGCCGCCTACTCCAAGCATCATTCCCAATCCCATTCCGGCATTGGCGAAAGAGCCAACGGCAGGATTGGAAGCAACTTTCTGGGCAACATCGAAGCCTTTCTCTTCCTGATAGGAATAGCCTTCCTGCTCACGCTTCTTTGCGAGCCCCTCGGATTCGATCACCATCTTCTGAGCCTGGGTCTGCTGATCAATCACTCCGACCTTCTGCCTGATCTCGGCCTCGGCGACTTCCGAATACTGACGGAAATGTATATCCTTGAATTTATTGTAATTAGGATCATCATCCGGCTTTGCAATCGTAGTTACAAAGAACCGGTTCATCGCTATTCCATAGTCAAGGAAATCACTCTGAAGAAGGGAAAGCAGGGAATCAGACATCTCGGCAAGTCTTTCATCGATTTCAAAGATATTGATCTTCTGGTTCTTTATGAATGAAGCTATGTAGGTCTTGACGTTTGTCAGAAGAATCGCCCTGAGCTTCTGAGAAAGCACCTGCTGTGTAATCGAGGCTTCAGTTCCGACGACCTTCACAATGAGCTTCCTTGAGTCCGAAACACTCAGATACATTTCACCGCAGGCTCCGATTCTGATCGGAAATCCATATTTGGGATCAATGTATTCAATCTTGCTGTCGGTTCCCCATTTCATTGCAAGCTGCTCTGCTTTGCTTATGAAGTAGATCTGGCAATGGAAAGCAGATGCCTGTCCTGTCACCCTATTGAAGAACTTCGATACAATTGGAAGATTCTCTGTTACAAGCGTGTGGCGTCCCGGTCCGAAAAGATCGAGTGCTTGTCCGTTTGCAAACAGCAGCGCTTCCTGAGACTCATGGACAATCAGCTGAGTTCCAATCTTAAAATCATCAGCAGGATATTTCCATACAAGAACATCGTTAGGTCTTTCATCGTCGCAAATAGGTTTCAAATTATCTTTCATGCTCTTCCTCCTATGTTTTTAACATAGTATATCAACCAAACATGACATATACTGTCATACTCATCAGAATTCTCATGCCGCATTTCACGATCAGCAGCACAAATCATTTCAGAAGACATGCAAGTATTATTGAACATATACGCTGCAAAATCAAACACTTTTTATCCATTGCCAAAAGAGCAATCAAGGATTGTCCAGAATACGAAAAGCCCCAGAGAAGCAATATTCCCTGAGGCTGATCAATTTCGATTGGATTCTATTTGTTGAGCAGAAGCATGCAGAACACAAGCGTGAACAGAGCTACTGTCTCGATGACTCCGACGATGATGAAGTAGTTGGCAGTTCCCTTGCCGGTTTCAGCAAGAGCATCACATGCACAGGCAGCGACTTTTCCCTGCATCCATGCAGAAAGCCCGATTGACAGGCCACCGAAGACACCGGTGAACAACCCGAGAAGCGGATCGATCGTATCAAGCTTGTTGCTGATGAAGTTCATCAGCAGGAAGCCGTAGATTGTCTGTGTGAGAGGTGCTCCACCGAAAGCAATCATGATGAATGGAGCAGGCTTGCCGTTTGCATAGCACTTTTTCCATCCGCCCACGGCAGACTGCCCTGCTGCACCGGTTCCAAGTCCAGAGCCCAGAGCAGATAGACAAAGGGCGCAAGCCATTCCAATATAAACGATATTCATTCTTTTCTCCTTGAATCACTTCGATTCAGCTGATTTGCAAAAAGGTTCGTACGCTATCCCAGTCCAGGTCATCCCGAGCTGTCCTGAGAACTCCAGAAGATTCAGTCTGACTCCATGAACGACAACGCTCAGGAGTCCCATAACGATATTCAGGGAATGACCGATCACGAGGATCAGCACTCCGGCGGGGATGGCAAATCCCGAAAGCATGCCCGATGCCATCGAATTGAAGCTCTTAGCGATCTCAACCGATGCCATGCCGACTGCGAAAAGCCTGATGTAGCTCATGATGTTCCCGAATGCGCTGATCGTATTGAGGAAAGTCGTGAACAGCCCCCCTGCTCCGCCTGCAAGCCCCTTGCCGAACTTGATGCCCGGTCCCTGGCTGCCGAAAGCTATGACAAGAAGGAATCCGATTCCTACTGCCGTGGCGACGGCCACAAGGTCCACAGTCCTGTTCAGAACAAGAACAAGAGCAAGGAAATACAGGGCATCGATCATGACAAGCCATCCTAGATCGGCAACCGCTGAAAGGTTCTTCTCTTTTGTCTTGCGGATCACGTTCATGATGCAGGCAAGGCTGAGCTGGATGGTTCCGACAATGAAGCAGAACTGCATCACAGTATCCTGAGCCGTCTTCTCGGCAACACCGAACACTGCAGGGAAGCTTGCGAAATCCTTGATCACGAAAAGCTGAAGGAACTTCGACTTCTCAATGATCGATTGGCTTCCGAACCAGGTGCCCGTCAAGGCTCCCCAGCATACAGTAGCGATGCCCAGCACATAGACAAGCAGAACGAGGTTGCTGGTCTTCTTCTGCTTCACATGAAGGTATACCGCCAGACCGACGAAGATCAGTCCGTAGGCAGCATCGCCGATGATCATGGCAAAGAACAGAGCAAAGAACAGCAGGAACCAGAGGCTAATATCATATTCATAGTAGCCTGGAATCGTTCCGAGCATATCGAAAAGCGGCTGCATAAGTCTTGTGATCTTGTTGTAAACGACCTTCGTCGGAGGGTTGTCCTCTTCCTTCACATCGTCAAGCATGAACGCATACTTGTTGTCTGAGGCATACTTGCGGAATGCATCAAGACCGCTTTCTGGAATGAACCCGATGATCCAGCAGAGGCTCTGCTCATCCGAAGTGGCGCATCTGGCCATTTCGAACTTGACTTTCTCGGAAGCATCTTTTATGCGAAGCTCGAAAGCCTTTCTCAATGAAACAGCCTTGTCAAGCTGTCCTTTAAGCTCGGAGAACTCTGAATCAAGCTCAGAAATCTCCTTTGAAAGCATCGCAGGACATGTATCAGAAATCTTGAATTCAGCAGCTCCGTATTCAGGGGCAAGAGGCGCACCGACACTTGCAATAGCGAACTGCCCGCCGACGGGTGAAAGCACGATGAACGAGCATTCAGGCCCGAGCTTGGCAACCTCTTTCTTAGGCAGAGTATAGAAATACAGCTTGATTCCATTGCTGGAAATCATTCTGTAGTCATCAAGACTGTAATCACCCCAGATTGAAAGCTCAGATAGCTTCATCCGCTTGCGTCCCAGCTCCTCGGAGGTTTCCTTGAGCTTCTCGATTGCAGCGGATGCATTCTGGAAAGCCAATGCGAACTCCTTGTCCGAAAGCTCTGCCTGTGCAGCAGGATGCTTCTTGTCCACCCTCTCGTCGAGGTTCATCTTGACCTTCTGGAGAGAAGCAAGCTCCGAGCGGAGCTTTCCGAGTTCCTCGGAATCCGATCCGGCCTTTTCAGTCTTGATATGCATAAGACCAAGGTCGCGCAGGGCGCTGAGCATCTGGTGCTTGTCAGAAAGCTTGGAGACTAGATATGCCTTGTACATCTTCTCAATCATTTGAAGCCACCTTCACAAGCTTGTTCTTCGCAATCTTGCCGCGGACCACGGCAGAAGTCTGCTGGTCTCCAAGGTAGATTCCGATCTTGCGGATATTCTCGCGTGCTTCAGGAATCTTCACCTTCTCGAAGAGGTTGACCCTCTGGCTTGTCGTGCGAAGCTCCTTCTCAAGCAGGTACACCTGCCGGCTCAGGGTGGAATTCCTCGCATCAAGCTCGGCGATTTCCTTCAGCGCATCAACTGCGCTGTCAACCCAAAGCGGGTAATCGGCATAATCATAGACAACGGGCTTGAAGCTCACCTCTTCGAACACAGGAATCGTGACGCCGGCGATATTGCCCACGCCCTTCTTCACTGAATCAATCCGGACAAGCTGCTCAAGTCTTTTCTTGCTTGGAAAAGACTTGTTCTCGTTGAACACAGCGACCCACCTGTCAAGAGAGGCTACCAGCTCTTCCTTCTGCTTCTTCACCTTCTCGGCCTCGGCTTCAATCTGGCGAATGACCAGCTGAAGCTGTTGCTTCTTGAGCTGAAGCGTAGGAAGGTACCGTTCGTACTGCTTGAGCGAGTCCTTCTGTTTCTTCTGTTCGTTCTTCGTCAGCTTTACAGCCATCAGTTGCCCTCCGGCTTCTTGGGCCAGCGCTCCATGATGAGCGAAGACTTGAGTCCTGTCTCATTAGGCTCAAAGCACTCGGCAAGGATCTTCCATCCAAGATCAAGCGCATCTTCAAGCGGAATATTCACAGAAAGATCCATCAGCTTATCTTCGAACAGCTTTCCGTATTTCAGAAGCTTGTTGTCCCATTCAGTCATCATGAATCCCATCGATTTCTTCTCAAGCGAATCCTTGTAAGCAGCATAGAGCTTGATCATGCCGTCCATCAGAGCACGATGGTCATCACGGGTATCCTTGTTTACGTTCTGCTTCAGTCTCGAAAGAGAGCCGAACGGCTCGATTCTTCCGTTCTTGAGGTAGTACTGGCCTTCGGTGATGTATCCGGTATTGTCCGGAACCGGATGCGTGACGTCATCGCCAGGCATCGTAGTGACGCCGAGGATCGTCAGAGAACCAGCTCCTTCAAAGTCAACAGCCTTCTCGTAGCGCGAGGCAAGCTGGCTGTAAAGATCTCCCGGGTAGCCTCTGTTGGAAGGCACCTGATCCATCGTGATCGCCATTTCCTTCAGCGAATCAGCGAAGTTGGTCATGTCTGTGAGAAGCACGAGGACCTTCTTGCCGTCAAGCGCGAACCGCTCTGCAACTGCAAGGGCCATGTCAGGCACCAGGGTGCATTCGACGGTCGGGTCGCTTGCCGTGTGGATGAACATTATCGTGCGTCCCATCGCACCGCTCTTTTCGAGCGTATCGCGGAAAAAGAGGTAGTCGTCGTATTTCAGGCCCATGCCGCCCAGGACAATCAGATCCACTTCTGCCTGCATTGCGATTCTGGCAAGAAGCTGGTTGTACGGCTCTCCTGAGACGGAGAAGATCGGAAGCTTCTGCGACTCGACAAGAGTGTTGAACACATCAATCATCGGGATGCCGGTGCGGATCATGTTGCGCGGGATGATTCTCTTCGCTGGATTGACCGACGGTCCGCCGATCTCAATCATGTTCTCATCGAGCTCAGGACCGCCGTCCATCGGCTTTCCGCTTCCTGTGAACACTCTTCCCAGGAGGTTCTCCGAATAGGAAACCTTCATCGGGACACCAAGGAACCGCACTTCATCTGTGGTGGAGACTCCTTTTGCTCCTGCGAAGACCTGAAGCGAAACGAGGTCGCCGTCAAGCTTGATCACATTCGCATAGCTCTTGCCCACCATGGCGAGATCCTGGTAGCGCACACCCTGTGCACGGACGGTGATGACATCACCAACGATTGATTCAATCTTTGTGTATACCTTCTGCATCAGCGAGCCTCCTTGGAAGCCTTGCTTGAAAGAAGCTGCACGATGGCAGACTCGGTTTCAGCAAACCTCGGGTCATCAGTCTGGACTCCGTTCCAGTCGAGGAACTTCTGCCTCATCTCATTGAAGAACTGCCTTGCGGCCTTCTTGTCATTCAGATTGAGATTGCTCATCAGAACGCGGTACATCAGGTCGAACACGTGCTTCTGCCTGTCCGGCAGGACAGCCGAATCGACAGGGTCGAACGAGTTCTGCTGAAGATAGGCCGCGTCAAGCAGCTCGCTCTTCTGATATACAATGTAGTCCTCGACCGAGGTGCCCTCTTCTCCGACGACCTTCATCATCTGGTTTATCTCATTTCCGCGGAACAGAATAGCTCTGGCTTCTTCAACACGCTTGCTGTCGATGATTCCAGGATACTTCGACCAGGAATCAAGAGGATGAATTGCAGGATACTTACGAGCATCGCTGCGCTCTCTGGAAAGTCCGTGGAAAGCTCCGACGACCTTCAGCGTCGCCTGAGTGACAGGCTCCTCGAAGTTTCCGCCTGCGGGGCTCACGGTTCCTCCGATGGTTACCGATGCAATCGAGCCATCCTTGAGCTGAACCTTTCCCGCCCTTTCGTAGAATGCTGCAATGACACTCTCAAGATATGCAGGGAACGCTTCCTCGCCTGGAATCTCTTCCAGACGGCCGCTCATCTCTCTCATTGCCTGAGCCCAGCGGCTTGTGGAGTCTGCAAGCAGAAGGACATTCAGTCCCATCTGGCGGTAGTACTCGCCCATAGTCACAGCAGTGTAGACTGATGATTCACGTGCAGCAACCGGCATTGATGAAGTGTTGCAGATGATGATCGTGCGTTCCATAAGGGTGCGCCCGGTCTTCGGGTCAATAAGCTCAGGGAACTCCTTGAGGGTTTCGACTACTTCTCCTGCACGTTCTCCGCAGGCTGCGATGATCACTATATCAACATCGGCATTGCGGCTCGTCATGTGCTGGAGAACCGTCTTGCCTGCGCCGAATGGACCAGGAATGCAGTATGTCCCGCCTTTTGCAATCGGAAGGAACGTATCGATGATCCTGATCTTGGTAATAAGCGTCTCATCAGGGCGAAGTCTCTGCTTGTAAAGCTTGATTGGCCTTTTTACCGGCCATGAGAACACCATGGTGCACTTCTTCTCGTTCCCCTTCGGATCGGAGAGGACAGCGATCTCTGCTCTTACGTTGTACTTGCCCTTTGCTGCTATCGACTTGACTGTCCATGGAATCTGGTCAAACCCGAACGGAACCATGATCCTGTGGGTGAAAACGCCTTCTGGAACGGTTCCAAGGGTATCGCCTGGATAGACGATGTCGCCGGATTTGACAGCTGGAGTGAAATCCCAGTCAAGGTCGGGAATAGGATCGAGGTACACGCCCCGCTGGAGGAAGAAGCCGCACTGCCGTGCAAGGTCCGGAAGAGGATTCTGAAGCCCGTCGTAAATCTGGGTAAGCAGCCCAGGCCCGAGCTCGACTGAAAGCATTTCGGAAACGAACTCAACTTCATCGCCTACAGCAACTCCGTTGGTCATTTCGAATACCTGCATGTCAGCACGGTCTCCGCGGATCTTGATTACCTCGCCCTTGAGCTTGGTCTTTCCGACGACGATGTATCCGACTTCGTTCTTTGCGATCGAGCCCTGGAACTGGACAGTCACCATGTTTCCATTGACACCGACCACACGCCCTTTATTATTTTCCATAGTCTACTCCAACTTATTGCTTGTATCGAAAATTATGCTCTGCATATTGGAAAAAAGCCTCTGGTATTCCGCTTTTCCATCCAGAGCCGAGAATTCATCCTTGCGGGACAGAAGCCTGAGCTTCACCTGATAGCCGAACAGAGCATTCTGGTCAAACTGGGAGAGGCCCACCATCTCATCCGCCCTGCCATATAGGAACTTGATCAAGAAGAGCTCCGCTGCAAGCGGGTCTCTTGTGACTGCATCTCCTGAGGACATCGCTATTGCCTGGGAAACAACTGAGCTTATCCCCACGTCAGTCTCCGAAGCAGCTTCGACAGCCACAAGATGAACGCGGCGTCGCTGATTGCAGAGCTCTGTCAGGAATGAAGAATAGAAACAATCCCATTTCCTGGAGAATTCACAGCCTGAAGTCCCCTTGCAAAGGCTCATGTAGTCCGCTTCTGATACGTTGCCCTTGCAAAGCGCAAGAAACTCCTCCATAGAAAAGGGAGCTTTCGAGCCGAGACTCAGCGACGGAAGACTGGACATCAAATAGTAGTATTCAGACACTGTCTTTCACCCTACAGATTGCCAAGGAAAGGCTTTAGGATGAGAGCAATCTCCTCATCAGAGAAATCATAGAATCCGGACCCGTCCTTTGCCGACAGCTTGAATCCGTCAATGTTTGCAAGAGTCTTGATCTTAAGGCCATTCTGGAGCTCGCCTGAGAGAGTGCTCTTCAGCTCCGAGTCAAGTGTCTTGATCTGAAGCTCGTACTTCGAAGGATCCTCTCCGTTGAGCGCAGCTATGACAATCTGACCGATCGCCTTGGAATCAAGGGTCTTTCCTGCCTTCTGTGCAAGGAGAGAGCAAAGCAGGTCGGAAAGCTCTTTCTTGAGGGAGATCATCACGTCCCGGCAGGCCTGCTTGGTTGCCTCGATGGAGCTCTGCTTCTGAAGCTCAAGCTCGCGTCTGCAAGAATCAGAAAGCTTTGCTGCTTCAGCCTTGGCATCATCAACAATCTGCTGCGCCTGGAGCTCTGCTGCACCGATGATTGCCGCTTTCTGCTTTTCTGCAGCCTCTATTCCATCATGCTTGATAGATGAAACCAAATCCTGGATCTGCAATTCCATAGTAAACCACCTTGTCTTGTAATATATAGTCCTTTCAAACTAAATTTCAAGGCAAAATCAAGAAATAATCGATGTTTCCCTTTTTCTTCGCCTTGATGCAAGCCCCTCATCGGGTTAGTATTGAAGAAATGAAACCGCATATTGGAATAATCGAGATTAGGAATCTTCTTTCAGACCGAAGGATGTACATTGCATCCGATGATACATTCAGAGACTGCGCAAAGGTGCGCTTCGAGCTTGACCTTGGAAGCTTCTCATGCAAGGCTTTGCAGGAAGACTACACGGAAACAGGGCTTGAACTCTTCGAAATCAGCGAAGTGGAGCTTCTTTCTTCTGAATCAGAAAAGCAATCCGCCCTTGACCGCTGGATCGGATCCTGCCCTCCATCGCAGCGCTACTGACGGCTTAGCCAGATCGAGCAGAGGCTTGCCCTTGTCATTCCAAGGCTTGCCTGAAGAGCAAGCGATGCAGCATTCCCATCAACTACATTGCCGTAAGGAACCAGGCCCTTCTTCTGCAGATACGAACACAGGCAGCTTTCAAGCTCGGCACCGTATCCCATTCGCCGGAAAGCAGGCAGAACTTCGAGCAGCCCCATCGCGCCTTCGGCATGAAGGCCGATGAATCCGACGATTTCTCCACCCTTGAACAGTCCGAAGAGCATCTGCGTTTCAAGAAGAAAGACAATGTATTCTGGGTCATGAAACAGGCTGTAATGTCCGGCGACGAAATCAAGATACGAGCGATCAAGCACCCTGAAATCAGTGTCTTCAGGAAGCTTGACCTGTTTCTCCATGACGAAGAGGCTGCAGGGATTGGCCAGAACAAAGCCGCGGGACTGGAGCCGTTCGGAAAGACCAGCGTCATGAACGGAAACCATTTCGCAATCAGTCGGGCATCCGGCAACCATCTCGTCCATGCCAGACGGATCAAGCAAGGCGCCAAATGCAGTGCCAAAAGATTTCATCTTGATCCAGATCCCGCCTGCGCTTTCAAATGCAACCGAGGCATTTCCAAGCCTGAGCGGCTCTGTCATATCAGTGTACGATAGCCTATCAGAAGCATACAATCGGTCAATTGCATCCATTTCAGGCCTTCGGAGCATCGATTGATTCATACTGCTTGCGTCCGCAGAACAGAAGAACGAACCCGGCAGCGAACAGCAGCACTATCGAAAGAATCGCATAGGAGCCACGCCCGGTGAGACCCTTCACAAGCGAGTACAGAGCCGGTCCGATGACCGCAGCGAACTTGCCGAAGATATCGAAGAACCCGAAGTATTCTCCTGAGTTCTCAGGCGGAACGAGCTTTCCATAGAACGAGCGTGAAATCGCCTGTATTCCGCCCTGCACTGTTCCCACAAGCGTTGCAAGCACCCAGAACAGGACCGTGGCCTGGGCAACGGTGAGGAAGCCATCTTCAAGACCGAGTCCCATCACGAACCCTGTCAGGCAGATGAGGAAATAGATCACAATCGATACTATAAGCATCTTGATCGAACCATGCTTGCCCGCAAGCTTGCCAAACAGAATCGCACATGGGAAGGCAACAATCTGCGTTACCATTAGCGCAAGAACCATCCCGGTCGTGCCAAGCCCGATCGACGAGCCGTAGGCGGTGGACATGCTTATAACGGTATTCACTCCGTCTATATAGAAGAAGTATGCGAGAATGAACAGAAGCATCGCCTTGTTCGTTGCAATCTTCCTTGCAGTGCGGCCGATTCTTACAAACGCATCCTTTACTATGCCCTTCTGCGGCTTCTCGATTCCGTGAAGCTGCTTGACGTTCTTAAGGAATGGAATGGAGAAAAGTCCCCACCATACTGTTGTGATCACCACTGAAAGCTTGACAGCCATCGCTGAGTCTACTCCGAAGTTCTCGCCGAACATGATGAGCGCAATGCAAACGAGGAACGGAATAGTCGAGCCGCCGATGTAGCCCAGCGCATAAGCCCAGCTTGAAATGCTGTCCATCCGGTCCGGAGTCGTCACATCAGTGAGGAAGCTGTCGTTGAGCAGGCATGACCCCTGGAATCCGATATGGGAGAGGATGTAGCCGACCAGAAGCATCGACCAGTTGTCAGTGAATGCATTGACCAGTGTAAACACAAGCCCAATTGCCAGGAAAGCCGAGAATAGCTTCTTCTTGTATCCGTTCACATCGGCGAATGCACCGATCACCGGCGCCAGGATGGCAAGGGTGAATGTTCCGATCGAAGTTCCGATTCCCCACCAGAAGTCTCCTGAGACTCCCACTCCCTTGCACACTGTTGCAAAATAGGTCGGGAAGATAGCCGCCAGCATAACTGTGGCATAAACTGAGTTGGCAACATCATACATGATCCAGCTCTTTTCCGGTTTGGTCATTTTCATACTATTCCACCCTTGTATTGCACTCCCAGCACCTGGGCGGCAAGTCTCGTCACATCAAGCACATCGGTGCACTGGCTTTCCTCTTTCCAGCTTGTCATGATGAAGGTCCCGTAATGGTCTCTGTCGAGGGTGTATCCATGCTCTGCCTTCTCTCTTATCTTCTGGTCAAACACATAATCTTCGCAGGCCCCGATCCCGAAGGCAGCACCTGCCTGAGCAAATCCGGAGTCTTCCATCTCCTGCTCGGTAACCAGCCTCTGAACACCCTTCAGTCCAAGGCAGAAGCCCTTGAGCTCGCAGAGTCTCTTCTCGGTTATCGCCCGAGGGAAGCAGAAGCATGTTCC
>JAQUYU010000017.1:14335-24026 GCA_028691695.1 Sphaerochaetaceae bacterium
CCATGCATTCCAGGCATCCGTCCGGTGCTGATGCTGGCATGAACGGGATATGTATTGGATACAGTTATGCTCCTGGTCTTATCGAATATCGTGCCGCCAGAAGCTATTCGACGGAAATAAGCATCATCCCCAAGATATGCAAGTTCTTCGCTTCCGACAGCGTCAAAGCTCACTATGAGCAGTCTTTTCCCTTCCATCTTTATTCCTTGACTATCATTTAACCATCTATTACGCCAGATTGTAAAGAACAATCATGCTTTCTTGATTTGACCATTGTGAAAATCAAAGGTATAATCTAGCTTTCAATGATGAATGAAAAAAGGAGTCACAACAATGTCAGACTATATGAACGGCACAGGAATCCAATACCATCTAATGATAAAGAAAGGCGACGTAGGCCGCTATGTAATCCTTCCAGGCGACCCGAAGCGGGTTCATCTGATTGCAGCATACCTTGACGATGCCCACCCAGTTGCCGACAATCGTGAGTTCACAACTTTCACCGGTTCCCTTGATGGAGTTCCTGTAAGCGTGACATCCACAGGAATCGGCGGCCCATCCACCTCAATAGCAGTTGAAGAACTTTTCAAATGCGGTGCAGATACCTTCATCCGCATGGGCACCTGCGGAGGCATAGCCCTTCCAGTCATGGGCTCGGACATAGTAATCTCCACAGGTGCAGTACGCGCCGAAGGCACGAGCCGCGAATACGCTCCTATCGAATTCCCCGCCGTTCCTACATATGATGTGGTCACTGCAATCCGCAAGGCTGCAATAGACCTGGGGATGAAATACCACCTTGGCGTTGTTCAGTGCAAGGATTCGTTCTACGGCCAGCACGATCCTGACCGGATGCCTGTCTCATACGATCTCAACCAGAAATGGGCGGCTTGGAAGGCTCTCGGAGTGCTTGCAAGCGAGATGGAGAGCGCAGCACTGTTCACGGTATGCGCCGCTCTCGGAGCCCGCTGCGGCTCAGAGTTCTTCGTTGTAGGCAACCAGGAGCGCGAAGCCCTCGGAATGACCAATCCGAAGTTCCACGATACAGATTCCGCTATCAGAGTAGCCGTACAGGCGATGCGCAACCTGATAGCTGCCGACAAGGCTGCCAAATGAAATTCCTGAGGCGGCTTCTTGCAATCACCGTTGTCTGCATTGCAGCCGCCTTATGCCTTCATTCCGCTGCCCAGCCATACTGCTACCATAGAACCCTTCTCTCTTCATCAGAGCAGGATCTGTACACCCGCATTTCAGACTGCATCGAGCTAGGCGGATCATCAATCGAAGATGTTCCATCCTCTGAATCCGTTTTGAACAAGGTTTTCGATTATGTGCTTCTTGACCATCCTGGTTTCTTCTACTGCCTGCCCGAATACACAGTGATCACGAATACCCGCAATGGAGTGCCTTATCGCTATGACATGGAATTCTCATTTGATTCGCTTTCTTCACATGCCTCCCGGTACAAGTCAATCCTCAGCTCGATAAGCACCATTCTCTCCCGCATCGGAAGCAATGTTTCAGAATACGATATTGTCCGCGGCGTCTATGAGCAGCTCGGCCGCAATACTGTCTATGATGAATCATACCCTGACCAGAGCCTTTACAGCGTTCTTGTCTGCGGCCGAGGAGTCTGCGCTGGCTTCGCAAAGGCTTTCGCCTGCATAATGGATTTTTCCGGAATCCCATGCATAACTGTCACCGGCACTCTCGAAGGACAGAACCACAGCTGGAACATGGTCCGCATCGGCGGAAAATGGTACCACATTGATGTCACAAGCAGTGCCTCCCTTTCTGATTCCGGCGATGCTTTCTACAGCTTCCTGTGCATTTCCGATACTCAGATTGCCCAGACCCATGTCGCCGATCCTTCCATCCCTCTCCCAAGTGCAATCTCCAATGATCTAGAGTTTTTCCAGAAGAACGGCCGCAAGCTCAACCAATGGAACTTCGCCTCCTTCAAGAAGATGCTCCACAAGGCCACTGGCTCATCCCTCTCAGTGAAGTTCGGCTCTCCCTCTTCTCTTGATGATGCAATTTCCGACCTTTTCACTAAATCCCAAATCTTCGAAGCCTTCAAAGCCGAAGGAATCAACCTTTCCACGGTTAACTATTCAATCAACCGCGACTTCTCCATCCTCACTATTTCACTGGTTTAGATTTTCTGATTAGCTTCGACGGCTTAGACAGCTTGACTACGGCTTAGACAGCTTACACAGCTTCGACGGCTTGACTACAGCTTAGACAGCTTCGAAATAACTATTTATATTTTAAAATACATAATAATGTTCAATTTTGTTAATTATTGATGAAAAAAGATACTTTTGGAATAAAATAATTTCCAAAAACATGGTTTTTGCTCAGCAGAAACGTAATTTTTCCTGTTTATAAGGGTAGGAGGCGACAAGAATGTCCCAGAAAAAACTTATAAGAGGATTGATTGAGACTCTTGGAGAAGAACCAGAAGGAAAAGTAACAGTGAAGGAACTTCAGGAAAAGATCATGATCAAGTACACACCCAAGGCAATGGAGCTGAATGCTCGGTTCTGGCATGTAGTGCAGCATCTATTCGGAAACCTGAAGCTCTTCATGTTCAGCAAGTATTATCTGATGTACAGGGATTCGATGGCAAAAGCTTCGGCACAGACCGGAGTCTTAATCATAGATTTTGCAATAATGCCTAATCATTCCCATCTTCTGCTGATGCCGCCAAGTACTGAGGCATTGGTAAAATTCATGCATATTCTGAATACATCTTTTGCCAAAAAAACCCGCTTTGCTAACAAGAAGATCACAAAGTTGTTTTCTGAAAGACCGGCATACTTCCCGATTGGATCAATCAGCAGGCTTTTCATATGCCTCAGGTACTTATTCGAGAATCCGTTCAAGTGGAACAGAACGCACTTGACTGACAAGCTGCTGATGGATGAAGAAACAGGACTGTACTGGAAAACTGCTGCACACCTTCATGAAAAAGGAAAAAGCGAAAGCGGATTCAATCCAGGATTCGTTCAGAAACTGCTTGGAATGAAATGGAGCGAGCTCAGGCAGCTGTACTGCCTGCCGAAGAATGAATTCGACAAGCAGATTGGCAACCTTGAGAAGAGCATGAATGCAAAGATGAAGAATCAGTTCCTCAAGATTGATCCGGATAAAGGATGGACGACAGATCTAAGCAGGGATGCATTCCAGTATGAGGAAATGCAGCAGGATATGCCCTGTGCAATAATCTGGGATCAGCCAAGCGAGACATAGGTCTTGCCCTGCCCTCCATCCTCAGGCATGGCGAACTTGAAGGAAGAAACACCAGCTGCATGTGAGAGGTACTGATGAAGCCCCCGCGAGAGAATTCCATCTCCGTAGCCATGGATTATCGAGAATGACGGCAGTCCATGTACAAGGCAGGCTTCGATCTGATCGGACAGAGCCTGAGTCGCTTCCTCCAGCGTCATGCCGCGGACATCGAGGACAAGACGAGGCTGAATTGATGAAACCGAGTATTCAACGTGGACCTTGCTTTTTGCAGTCGTTGGAGCAAGCGTCAGCTCTGATTCCTTGAAGGTGAACTTCATCGGGCCGATTGCAACCTGCCAGCGCCCCTTGCCTGCAGTGCGGGTAATGACGCCCTGCCGCTTGTAGGTCCCGCATAGGACATCCGAGCCAACGGCGAAAGAAGGATTGGAAGCAGTAGCAGCAGTGCGTTTTGCAATTGAATCAGAAGCCGATCTGAGCTTCTCTTCATAAGCCTGCTGAGATTCTTCCATCGAGGAGATGAACTGCTTGACCTTGACAGTCTTCTCACGGGTAAGCTCCCCTGTGCGAAGCTCGGTGACCAGATTCTCAAGCTGCGAACGGGTGCTGGAAATGAAGCTGTCGAGTTCGGAAAGCTTGCCCTTGCGTATTATGTATTCCTTCTGATCGAGCTGAAGCGCCCTCAGGTCGCTGCGGCGCAACGATTCGGTAAGGGTTTTCTGCTGCTCGGCTATAAGTGCAAGCTTAGAATCGGCTTCGATGCGCTTCTGCTCGAGACCGCGGATCAGAGCGCTTATGCTCACCTCGTCATGGCCGAGGAAGCTGCGGGCATTGTCAATCACCTCAGGAGGAAGATGCATGCGGATTGCAGTATCCAGGGCATGGCTTTCGCCAGGAAGTCCGGAGATGACGCGGAAAGTCGGCTTGTGCGAGCTCTCATCGAACTCCATTGAAGCGTTCATTACGTTCGGATTGACGTAGGCAAACTGCTTAAGGGCATTGTGATGGCTGGAAACCAAGACAGTGCGGCAATGAGCCATGCAGTACTGAAGAACTGCTCGGGCTATAGCAGCGCCTTCGGTTTCATCGGTGCCTGATCCAAGCTCATCAAGGATGACAAGAGAAGATGTGGTCATCGTGCGGAGGATGAAGCCAACCTGGTTCATATGCCCTGAGAATGTAGAAAGATCAGCTTCGATGGACTGGTCGTCACCGATATCGGTGAACACCTGGTCGTAGAGCGGAAGGCAGGAACCGTCAGAAGCAGGAATAAAGCCGCAGATCTGATTCAGAAGAGCCATAAGACCTACAGTCTTGATAGTGACGGTCTTTCCGCCGGCATTCGGCCCTGAAATCACCATCGCACGGACTTCCGGAGCCATCGAAACGGTAATCGGGACAGCATGAGTACGCAGAAGAGGATGACGGCAGCCAAGCAGTGAGATTGAAGAATCAGAACTGATCATGACCTTGCAGCAGCCGCAATTCCGTGCCCAGGAAGCATAGGCGAAAAGAGAGTCGGCAACACAGATGCGCCGGGAAAGGTCACGGAGCTCAAGCTCGCAGGAGCGAACCTCATCGGAAAGCTCATGAACCAGGCGTGCAATCTCAATCTGGAGATTCTGCTCTGCCATGACGACGCTGTTGTTGTATTCTACAAGCTTGAAAGGCTCTACGTAGAGAGTCTGGCTGGAAGCGCTGTAGCTATGCACCAGTCCTGGCATCTCGCTTTTGAGCTCGGCCTTCAGAGGAACCACAACTCTGGAATCCTTGAAGGAAGGCTTGTCCGCCTGCATCATGCTTCGGTTGCTTGAAACGAGCGAAGAACTGTAGCTGGCTCTGTCTGAACGGCAATGCTCAATCTCGGCAATCGCTCTGGCAATAGCAGGATGGGTCTTGCGCACCTGCCCCGGCGGCTCAAGAACATTGAAGATATGGGCTTCAAGATCCGAAAGCGAAGGAGAAACAGAACCGATCAGATCCGATACCGGATGAAGCAGAAGACGAGGATCCTGAGATGGAAGAGAAAGAAAAGCGGCCATCTTCAGCGCGCTCTGGATGTAGAGGCCGATATCATAGATCGATGCAGCATCGAGGGAGAAGAAGGGTTTGGCCTGCAGATCGGAAAGAGACTGGGCGATATCAGGGAAGGATTCTACACCGGTGACTGAATTCTCCGAAAGCAGCGCCATGATCGAATCGATCCGGCCCTGCTTTGAAAGGTATGCAGATTCGTCGGTGATCATCGAGTCGGATGCAATGCTGCGCTCACCTTCGCTGCTCATGCAGAAACGGCGGATCTGAGCAACAACATCCGTAAAACCGAGATCGTCAATAGTCCTTTTTAACATCTTCCTTGTCCTTTTCCAGCGCCCTTCTCCATTTTGGAGTCTTGTCGTCCAGGCTATGAAGCATCCTGATGTAACTCTCGTAGCGGTCAGGATCTATCAAGCCCTCCTCTACCTCGTGCTTGACCTCGCAGCCAGGCTCATTGTCATGGAGGCAAAGATGGTACTCGCATTTTTCGGAAGGCGCTGCGAACTCTACGAACGCATCCGATATCAGATGGGGGTCGTCATGCCAGACAGAGAATTCGCGGACTCCCGGGGTGTCTATCAGGACAAACCCTTCCCCTTCGATCATCGTTGAGTGCGTGGTCGTATGCCGGCCGCGGTTGTATTTCTCGCAGAGCTCGCCTGTCTTCTGACTCTGAGACGGAATGAGGGAATTGACCAAAGTGGATTTTCCCACACCGCTCTGCCCCACAAGAGCGACAGTAAGACCTTGGATACGAGCCTTCAGCACATCGATGTTCTCCCCGGTCTTGGCCGAGACAGAGAATGCCTGATAGCCCAGCTTGCGGTAAAGCTCTATTCTTTCAAGTTCATCTTCCGTATACAGGATATCGCTCTTGTTCACGACGATTGCCACCTCGATTCCACGGCTGCATGCGATGACCCTGTCTATGAACCGAGGTCTGAACGGCGGGCTCTCGACGGAGCAGACGGCCAGCACAAGATCCACGTTAGCAGCCATGGTCTGGTTGGCCAGGCCTTTGGGATTCCATCGCTGGAAGCAGTTCCGTCTCGGAAGCCGGAGAGTGATCAGGCCTTCAGCATCAGAAGTACGGTTGAACTGCACATGATCGCCTACTGCCAGAGGATTGTACTCAGGTTCCTTTGTCTCAAGGATCTTGCCCTTGATCCGGCACAGGAAAGTGCCGTCAGGGCTGCTGACAGTATAAATATTGTTGATTCCTCTTGTGACAGTTCCTTCCATATCGATCCTTCTGATTGACAACTTTGCCGATTCCATTATTCTTGAATATATGAAAAAGCTCAAGAACATTAAATTCATCGAGGAGGACTTTTCCGGAAAAACGATGCTCCTTGACGTCTACACGGACTGCCTGTTCGAAAAATGCACCTTCAAGGGGAGCACGCTTGAGTACTGCGCATTCATCACATGCACAATCCGAAACTGCGATTTCACTGAAACACGGACAATCGGGACAAACTTCGCAGCCAGCAAAATAGATTCCACAGATTTCTCGGAAAGCGACATATTCTCCTCTTCTTTCCAAGCGGCATCGATCAAGAATTGCAAGTTCGAGGATGACAACCTAGCCCGAAGCAGCTTTGTCGGATGCATGATCGAAGGAACCGGATTCCGCTATTCGAACACGAAGCAGGCGGATTTCACTGATTCAGTGACAGTAAAGGGGGCAGCAGATGCGAATTGAGCCTTTCTTCTCGCCTGAAGAGCTGCTTACAAGCTACTTCGTAACCGATGAGAACACACGGACTGGAGTGTTCATCAACCTTTCGGAGATTAGCATGAAGATGATCCGCAGGCTTCGTGACACTGCACTTTACACCGTGCTCATATGCGACAACAGGGCTTCGGTCCTGAAGAACATCGAACTGCTGCGCAAGATCTACCCATTTGCATTCCATGACTTCCACAATCAGAACCGGCTGCATGTCGGATCGCTTGAGATAGAAAAGATCGACCTTCCAGAAAGGATTTCATCGGTTTTCAGGATAAACAACGTGCTCTTCTCCGGCAATGCCGACATAAGCGGCCTTCTTGGAAAGCTCAGATCTGATCTTGTCATCCTTCCAAGCGATGGCCCTATCTCGACAGTCAAGACTGAAATCATCCTTCAAGAGCATTCAAGACTTTCTCAAATCTCTCAGGCATAGGTGATTCGAACTTCATTCTCTCGCCTGTCCTTGGATGGTCAATCTCCAATCCAGCGGCGTGCAGCATCATCGAAGCATCAGTGAAACGCTTGTCCGGACGGCTGTAGAGCGGATCGCCGAGGATGCTGTGTCCTATGTAGCTCATGTGAACTCGGATCTGATGGGTGCGTCCGGTGAGGATATTCACCTGGCAAAGGGCATAGCCTTCATACTGGCGGATCACTTTGTATATCGTGTGAGCCTCTTTTCCTGAGGCAGTGACGGCAAAGCGCTTGCGGTCTCCAGGGTCGCGGCCCATGAATGTCTTGATATCTCCTGAAAGCTTCGAGAACTGTCCTTTGCAGATGCACATGTATGTCTTGCACACAGAATGGGCTTCGAACTGGGCAGAGAGGCTGCGATGGCTCTCAGGGCTGAGGGCTATAACCATCACTCCGCTTGTGTCCTTGTCCAGCCGGTGGACAATGCCAGGGCGGGTAATATCGTCATCATCCTGCATCGATAAGACGAAATCAGTTCCATACCTGAAAGCCAATGCATTGACAAGAGTGTCTTCGTAGTTTCCAAGAGCGGGATGGACAACCATTCCCTGAGGCTTGGATATTACAAGGATATCTGAATCCTCATAGATGACATCAAGTGGAATATCCTGCGCAATGATGTCCTCGAAATGCATCTCAGTGTACTTTATCTGAATGCTCTGCCCCTGCTGGACTATCGTGCTCTTCTTGACTGGCTTGCCGTCTATGATAAACAGAGTAGTTGTTTCTGAAAGCCGGCTCCGTGATATTCCAGTCTCTGAAGCTGCATAGGCATCAACCCTGCACTTCTCGCTCTGAGGACCTGCGACAAGCTCGACTGTGCGCTCAATCAGCACGTTTGCCCTCCACTTCGCCAAGAATGAAATCAATCAGGCTTACAGCGGCAGAGATGCCTGCGCTGATTCCAAGCATTGGCCAGAACTTTCCGCTCTGGCCGGCTATCGAATAACCGAGACTTACGAAAACATAGCTCAGAGGCACCGCTCCGAAGAAGATGACCTCACCCCTTCTGAGCTTCTGCATCCACTCCGGAAACTCGTTCTCTTCATAAAGCACATAGTCGAATCCAGATGGAGTCTTGCCCATGGTGATTTCCTTCTCCTGCTGCGGCACTTCAAATGCAGGCGGATTGAGCTCTGCTGCACAGAATGCAGAAGATAGAGCAGCAAGCATGAAAAACAGAACAATGAGTAACTTCTTCATCAGCTGTAATCCCTCTCTCCGAAAATCAGCGTTCCTATGCGAACCATGGTTGATCCTTCGCTGACTGCTATCTTCCAGTCATGGGTCATTCCCATCGACAGTTCTGAAAGATCCAGTTCAGAATGAGAAGACTGCATTCTGTCACGGAAAGCACGAAGAGAAGCAAATGACTGATGGGTCTTGCTCTCCCACTGCGAAGTTCCGACTGTGCAGAGCACAGGTCCTACTGTGAGGAAGCCCTCGATTCTGATGTTATTCATAAGGATGATCTCATCGATGGCTGCAGCAGCCTCTTCTTCAGATGCGAATCCGGTCTTGGCATCTTCGCCGGATGTATTGAGCTCAATGAGAATGGGCATCACCTTACCAAGCGAGGCCGCTTCGCTGTCAATCTTGCGGGCAAGGGCAAGCGAATCAACTGAATCAATCCTGGATGAAAGACGCACTGCTGCCCTGACTTTGTTCTTCTGAAGGTGTCCGATCATCTCACATTGGACAGATGAAGCAAAAGGATTGGCATCGGGGTCGAACTTGGCTTCTATTTCCTGAACATGATTTTCTCCGAATAGCCTCTGGCCGCAGTCAAATGCCATCTGGACCTCGGATAAAGTCCGGGTCTTGCTCACAGCCATGAGCTTCACGTTCCCGAGTTCGCTTCTAAGCTGGGAAATCACATCACAGATCATATCGCCACATCTCCTGCATGGAAAAAAAGCCCATGCGGTTGACAATTATACCAGATAAATGATATTTTGCAAACGCAAACAAAGAATATGGCGGCGTAGCTCAGTGGGAGAGCGATAGTCTTACACACTATTGGTCAATGGTTCAAATCCGTTCGCCGTCAATAAATAAGTTGTTTACCCTTAAGAAGTTAAGAATTACGGTTATCTGAACTCTGGAGGGAAAACATGGTATGGTTAGCAAAATGGTTAGCAAATTTATTTCCATGCCATCTGAAAAGATAAGATTAATTGTTTTTTAGACAAA
>JAQUYU010000118.1 GCA_028691695.1 Sphaerochaetaceae bacterium
CTTTGATTTATCCGCATTCCATGTTAATATTGTATATGCAGATGGCGCTTGCGCCGCTGCTTGGTGATTAAAGAGAACTGATCATCAACGGCCGGAATGATTGTTGTGGTAGTAGCATTCCGGCTTTTTTTATAGCTAAGAAGACGTCCTGATGCCTATTTGCGTTTCAGCAGAACATGATTATCTTGAATTGTTTGAATCAGTGAATATTGATTGACATGAATCTTTTTCAGTATTAATAACAAGAAGAGCAAAAAATGGGATGGCAGTAAAAAAAAGACCGCTTGGTGCTGGTTATAGAAATCATCCAAGCGGTCTCATCGATAATCATTGAAGCATTGACTCTGCTACGGTGATACAAACTGAGGACGTTGCCGCCTCTTTTTTAACAACTACATCATTAAGGAGATTCTGTCAAATGGAAGAGAACAAAGAGAATGAAATGGAAGCAGAAGACAAAGGGAAAAGACTGTCGTCGGTGCTTCAGATTATTAGCCTATGCTTGTCTTCAGTGAATCTGATTCTGCTGCTTATCATTGCTGCGAGGTAATCCATGGAAGGATAAGATCGGTGATTGATCAGGAAACATTCCAATACCTTGAATCACGCAAGGGAAAACGCGGAAGGCCATTTGGAACGACGAAGAGCAAGGAGTAATCCGTTTCGGTGTTTTTTCTTCATCTGGCGAAGAATAAGGGTTTGTCCAGATAAGGAAAAAGCGCTATTATCCAGGTATGTACATTTGCAAGACGTGCGGTTTCGCATATGACGAGCAGGAAGGCCTGCCTGAGCTTGGGATTTCGCCCGGGACCGAGTGGGAAGAGCTTCCTGATAGCTGGAGATGCCCGTTCTGCGGGGCGTCCAAGAAGGATTTCAGCGGAGGGGAGGAGCAATCATGATCATCAATTCCAAGGATATGGAAGTCACAATCAGGGAGCACATGAGAGGCGGAGACGGGCAGGTCGAGAGTCAGTGCGTCGTCCCTTCTGACAAGCTGCTTCATTCGAGGCTGTTTGCAAAGCTTACCCTGAATGAGGGCTGCTCCATCGGCGAGCATCAGCATTCCGGCGAGATTGAGTACTACTATATTCTCAGCGGCAATGGCATAGTCACCGAAGCAGATGGGGATCATCCTGTTGCAAAGGGTGATGTCGTAATCACCGGATGGGGCAACTCCCATGCAATCCGCAACAGCGGGGAGGCTCCGCTTGAGCTGCTTGCCTTCATCTCCGTGGAGAAGTGATCTATGTTTCCGCAAATTAACCATGATGCTGGTATTTGCGAACAGAGACAAGGAACCTTTTGCAACTGAAAATCGGTTGCAGCTTTGATTGCAATGAGGTACGAAAGATGAAACTGAATAGAAACAGCGGGGCGAAAACTGGATTGATTTTCTTTCTGATTGCTCTCGTATCTCCAGTTCTTGTCTGGTTGATTGCTTTTTTCTGCTGTGCTGCATAAATGATTAGCTTCTCTGCATCTGAAGTGGAGATATGATGTCTGCATCTATTTCTGCTCTTGTTTAAAAGCTGGAACATCTTTTAATTCAATTGCAAGGAAACAGATCTGCTGCGGATTTAATGAAGCAATGGATTTCTGGCTGTTTTTCTATGAAAAAGCGGAATCCTCCGGCGAAGGGAATCCCGCTTTGTACCAGAAACGGGGGTTGAACCCGTACAGCTTATTCAGCCGAGGGATTTTAAGTCCCTTGTGTCTACCAATTCCACCATTCTGGCAATGCATGAACTATAAACCGCTGGGCTCTTTGAGTCAACGGCTTCAATTCTTGTCGTTTCTGTCTGCTTCTACCAGATCGATGGTCGGTGCTGCGCTCTTCTGAGGAATAACCTTCTTGAAGAACGGCAGCGTGCCTGCATATGTCTTGTCCATTTCGGATTCGGCTTCCTTGAGGCTTGTGTGCCATGCTGCGCCGAAGCCAGGGCTGCTTATGATGAGCTTGTCCACTGCATCTTGATAGACTTGAAGCCTCTGCACTTCCTTGCGGCCAGGTTTCTGGCTGAGTGAGTTCACTGTAACCCTGAGGTTCTCGTTTTCCTTTCGGAGTTTTTCCAGTTCAACCTTGAGACTGGACAGTCCGTTCGATTCGAGGTCCATTCTGTCGTTGAGCATGGTGCGAAGCTTCTCGGTTTCCGCTTTGTGCACCGCTTTCTCCTTGCTGCGTTTGGCAAGCTGCCAGAACAGAGCCACCAGTGCAATCACTGCTCCTACTGCAAGGCCGATTAAAAAGCTTTTCCAATCCATTATGATACCTCCTCGGTAACTACAGTAATATTATACAATCGCAAGGTTCAAAGCAAGTTTTTCTTGATTGTTCTCCGCTGTTTCAATTGATTGAATACCTGGGGCAAGGAGCTTCACTGACAACTCCGGAAAAGATGTCGGATCTCCGTAAAACATAGAGACAACTTCGGAAAAGATGTCGGACCTCCGTAAAACATAGAGACATCTCCGTAAAACATAGAGACAACTCCGGAAAACAAAGAGACATCTCCGGAAAAGATGTCGTATCTCCGTAAAACATAGAGACAACTCCGTAAAACATAGAGACTTGATCAGAAAGATTTGTGCAAAACCGGGGCTGTGATTTGCTTATTTTGTGGAGAAGCGGTCGATCATTGCCTGGACCGAGTTCGGGATGGCTGGTGGAATGCTTACTTCGCCGTTGAAGGCCGCCATGTCCTTGAAGCCGATTCCGGTGAGCAAGAGGCAGACTGAGGCATCATGGCCGAGCTTGGCGGCCAGGTGGTCGCGGTCGGCGAGGAAGCCTGCGTAGGCGCATGCTGCGGCGGGCTCGACGAAGATTCCGCTGTCATGGGCAAGTTCAAGCTGGGCGGCGAAGATCTGAGAGTCCGAGACGATGCTTGTCCAGCCGTCGGATTCGCGGATGCAGCGCACAGCCATGCGGCCGTTTGCAGGGCTTTCGACGCTTATGGAGTCGGCTCTGGTGTCCGCATGCTCGAGATTGGAGAAGTTTCCAGCGTTGAATGCACGGCTTATGGCATCGCTTCGGTCTGACTGGCAGCATACCAGGTGCGGGACCTTGGATATTGCTCCGGCACGGAGAAGATCATGGAAGCCCTTGTAGACTCCTGCTATGATGCAGCCGTCACCGACCGGGACGTAGACTACGTCTGGGACTTTGCGCCCAAGCTGTGTGAACAGCTCGATCGAAACGCTCTTCTTGCCTTCGATCGTCATCGGGTTGTAGGCTGTGTTCCGGTTTATTCCACCGAAATGGCGGGTGTATTCAATGCTCAGGGCGAATGCATCATCGTATGTTCCGTGGACAGGAACAACGGTTGCACCGTAGAGTACGCTCTGCATCAGCTTGTTCACAGGAGCAGTCTCAGGGACGAACAGGATGATGTCAAGGCCGTATGCGGCTCCTGCGCAGCTCATCGCTGCTCCGGCGTTGCCTGTGGAGGCGAGGGCGATCCTGTTCTCATGATGGGCGATTGCCTGCGCTGCAACGAGCTGGCTCGCCCTGTCCTTGAATGATCCGGATGGCAGAGCGCTGTCCATCTTGCACATCAGGTTCGCAAAGCCATAGCGCTCGGCAATCCGCTTCGGGCGGATGATCGGAGTGCTGCCAACTGGGTAGACTTCAGGAGTTGGAACAGTGTAGGGGAAGAAGTCGAAGAAGCTCACATCCGGCTTCGCGGCGGCAAGCCGAAGCTCGTCGGGGTCGTATTCTACGATCAGATTGCCCTGCGGGAATGTGTTTCCGGGATTCTTGCCGGCGCAGACCGGGCACTGGTACACAACGCTGTCGGTGACTATCTCGTGTCCGCAGTCGCTGCAGATGTATTTGAAATGCATTGCTGTTCTCCTGTTTTTTCGCCAGGTGGGCGATGAATTAGGGTTTGGCCAGAAAAAAAGCACCGAGCCAGCAAAAAGCCAGCCCGATGCTCGTATTTCGGATTCTAGAGGCCGACATCCTTGTTGAATGCCTCGATGAGGGCATCGATCTTGGACAGGTCTGCTGGGATTTCCTTCCAGTAGCTGCGGTCATACCACTGAGCGTTGAGCTCTTCGTATGTCTTTCCCTGCTGCTCGACCCAGGTGTAATACTTGAGGTTGTGGACGCGCAGGCGGTCGTAGTATGAAAGCTCGAGGGCGTTCTCGATTCCCTGATGCTGAAGAGGTCCGCCGTACACTCGCGCTGCATCGTCGGCAGTGAAGGCTCCGTGAAGAGCGGTCTGCTCGGCAAGGCGGGTGGTGTACATCACGCTGCTGTCGGTGAGCACTGTGAACACGACATCGTTCTCGTCCATCTCGTAGTACTTGGCCATCTTGATTGCAGAGAGCATGTTGCCGATTCCGCTGATTCCGAACAGCTTGAGGTTGTCGATGTCCTTCTGCGGGATTCCGACAACTTCCTTGAGGTACTTGATTCCGACGCTTTCGTTGAACAGGCGGAAGATGCGCATGCAGTCTTCGTCGTCGATTGCGCAGATCATGTCGGTGTTCTTTACGTTGTGGATCCATGGGACGTGCTTGTCGCCGATTCCCTCGATCCTATGGCCGCCGAATCCGTTGCGAAGCAGCGTCGGGCACTGGAGAGCTTCTCCTGCGGCGATCTTGATGCCTGGGTAGCGATCCTTCAGACGGTCTCCGGCTGCCAGCGTTCCGCCGCTTCCGGTGGATGAAGCATAGCCGCGGACGTTCTCGTCGGCGATGTTGTTCTCCTTGAGAACATCAAGCATCGCCTGTCCGGTGATTGCGTAGTGCCAGAGGTAGTTCTCGAACTTGTCGAACTGGTTGAAGATCTCGATGTGCTTGCCTCTCTCGCGGTCGAGCTCGTGGCATTTGTCGAAGATCTCCTTGACGTTGGACTCGCAGCCCGGGGTGGCGATGACTTCGCCGGCGACGGTCTTGAGCCAGTTGAACCTTTCCTTGCTCATCTCGGCAGGGAGATCGGAAGAGC
>JAQUYU010000119.1 GCA_028691695.1 Sphaerochaetaceae bacterium
ACTTCGAGACAGTGTTTTTCGAAAGAGCGACATCGGGGTAGAGCTCCGAAAGGAAACCCGTCTCATATGCCTCCTTCAGCTCGTAATCCTTTATCCCTGGGTTGCACACCCTCAGAAGCGAGATGCACCTTTGCTCGATACCTCAATACGCCGAACGGAACGCCATACGGCTATCAGGTACGAATATGGGATTCGATTCTTCCCAGAACGATGAACCTAGAGAAGGAACGGACGGTCAAAGGCCTGCGCTTCTGCGGGGCTCATTCAGAGAGAATGGATGGATACAGCTCAGCTTATTTCTCAGGCGAAGGAACTGCCAAGAAAACAATCGAAGATATGAAGGAGGGCAAGTAAAATGGCCAAAGATGAATTAAGCTCCCTTAATGCAATGGATTTCCTGAAACTATCCTCAATCAGGAAGAAGAAATTCAAGAAAGCATCAGATACTCCAATCCCGGCAGAATACCCGGCGAATGCTCTTGCAAGAAGACTCCATCCTGTACGTCAATCGGTGAAGGTTTCTCAGATCATCGAGCATGGCACTGACTGCCGGACCTATGTCCTCGAATGCAATAGTGATAAGGGAACAGACGAGCTGGCATACTTTGCTGCGGGCAAATACATAACAGTATTCCTTGATATCGATGGAATGCCCGTGACGAGAGCCTATTCTCTTTCGTCCTCTCCGAAGCAATCTCTTCAAGGGAAATATGCTATCACTGTGAAATATGTACAGAATGGCCTGGCTTCACGCTACATCCTTGATAACTGGGAAGTCGGCAGCGAAGTCGAAGTTTCTGCACCTGAAGGATCTTTTGAATATGTTGCCCTTCGTGATGCAAAAACAGTTCTCTGCATTGCAGGAGGAAGCGGAATCACCCCATTCCTTTCGATGGCGCAGGCTATTTCAGACGGCGATGAGGATTTCAACATGATTCTGCTGTATGGAAGCAGGACGGCAGACAGCATCTTGTTCAAGGATGAGTTTAATGCCCTAGCGAAGAAGTGCAGCAAGATCAGAACTGTATATGTACTGAGCCATGAGCAGAAAGATGGCTATGAACACGGGTTCATCTCCAAGGAACTTATAGAGAAATATGCTCCATCCGAAGCTTATTCGGTGTTTCTCTGCGGACCTCAGGTCATGTATGATTTCGTCGATAAAGAGCTTGAAGCGATAGGAATTGAACCCAAATTCATTCGGCATGAGCTTTACGGGGAAATCCATGATGCATCATCTCAAAGCGATTATCCGGGCAATGCACCGCAATCCGTGAAGATCACAGTTCATATCATGGATGAAACAAAAACCGTCGAAGGCAATCCCAACGATACGATCATGCAGATACTTGAGAAAAACGGAATTGCAGTGCCTTCCCGCTGCCGAAGCGGAGAGTGCGGCTGGTGCCACTCGTATCTCAAGTCCGGCAAAGTGTATGCACCGAAGAAACTTGAACACCGACGCAAAGCTGATCTGAAGTTCGGCTATATCCACCCGTGCTGCACGTTCCCGCTTTCTAATCTTGAAATCGAAGTCCCGTATTGCAGATAAGGCTTGTCCTGATGAATAAACCTGAGCTGTTTCATGCAGCCCAGGTTTTTCATGGGCAAATCATCATATGATATGCACAGATCTGCTTTATTCAGAGAAGCCTGATCCTTCTGATTTCTCTTCATCTTTCATCTTATTGTAGATGTTTCGTATTTCCTCGACAGCTTCAGGGTGCGAGAATGTCTTCAGGAACACAATGCAAAGCGACCTGCTCATTTCGGTCTTTCCTGAAAGCTTAATCGCAACCAGCTTTCCTTTCGCCTGCTCGGCAATGCATGCACTGTTGCTGATTATGCTTACCCCTAGGTTTCTCATCACAAGGTCCTTGATTGTTGTGACATTATCAAGTTCCATCATGATGTGAAAGTTTGAAATGGACTCCTGATTGCTTCTGAGAAAAGCCTCGAATACCTGACGCGTTGAAGCAGAGGGAGATCTGAGTATCAGATTCTCATTGCGCAGATCAGAAAGCGAAATCTCCTTATTTCTTGTAATTGGGTTCTCCGGGCTCGCTATCAGGCAAAGGTGATCCTGGTCAAGAAGCACGCTTTCCAGGTTCTTGTCCCATGGCGGATTTCCAATGATTGCCAGGTCAATCCTGTAATCAAGCAGCTTCTGTTTGATTTCTTCAATTGTTCCCGTCACGATTCGGATCTTCGTCGCTTTATTCTGAAGGCAGTAATTGCCTAGAACTTCAGGAATCATGTTCTCTTCGGCTGTCGGGGTCATGCCAATGAATATACATCTGAGATTCTTTCTGCTGTCAGCCAATGCCTGATGGGCGATTTCACTGATTGCGGCAACTTTCCGTGAATACTTGAGGAGAATTTCTCCTTGTTCCGAGAGCTTAAGCTCTGAACCTGTCTTGTTGAATATCTTGATCCCGAACTCTTCTTCCAGCAACTTGATCTGATGGCTTACTGCAGGCTGTGTAAGGCAGAGAATGTCAGCAGCCTTCGTGAAGCTTTTCACATCAGCAATAGTTAGAAATGTCTTTATTTTCAGATCCATCATATCATGCCCCCTTCATTGCCTTGCAGGCAGTACATAGCTTATATCACAGTTCTCTGACAAACTCCAATCATTTTTATTTATAGGATGGTAAATAAATAGAATTTGCTTTTTGCCGACCCAGGGGAGTATAGTCTCCATCACATAACAGCAGCGGGTGATCCCGCTGGAAAGTGAGGACGACAATGACGCTTTCTTCAGAAGCAAGTGGGATTCTGGTTTTTGCATTGATTCTATGGGCAGGCTTTCTGATGACCCGAGTGACAAAGCTTGTTCATCTTCCGCATGTCACCGGGTATCTTCTTGCCGGAATCATTATCGGACCGCAATGCCTAGGCCTGATTTCATCTTCTACCGTTGCAAGCCTTGATCTTATCACTGACATGGCACTGGCACTGATTGCATTCGGCACAGGAAAGTACTTCAAGTTCTCCACAATTTGCGCAAATGGCGGTGATTCGCTGATCATGACAGTCATGGAATCATTGGCCGCAGCCATTCTGGTAACCATAGGTGTTCATTTCATTTTCAACCTGGACTGGAAGTTCTGCATGATGCTCGGAGCCATAGGTTCGGCCACAGCACCAGCAAGCACATTGATGACAATCAGGCAGTATAATGCAAAAGGACGGTTCGTCGACCTGATAATTCAGATCACTGCACTTGATGATGCAGTTGCGATAATAGCCTTCAGCCTGACCGCTGCCATCGTTCAGGCAAGCTCGAATAGCATGGCTTTCAATGTTCACCAGTTCCTTATTCCGCTTCTGCTGAACTTATTGTCTGTCGGCATGGGAACAGCAGCAGCTTTCCTTCTAAGATTTCTCATAGCCAGACGGCACAGCGATGATCACAGGCTGATGGTCACGATAGCTACCATACTTACTCTGACAGGAGCCTGTTCGCTAATGAACGTTTCACCGCTTCTGTGCTGCATGATGCTCGGAGCTGTCTATCGTAACATCAGCGATGACGATCAGCTGCTGTTCGCATTGGTGAACGGCTTCGCACCACCTGTTCTTCTCACCTTTTTCGTTGTTTCCGGGATGAAGCTCAATATTTCCGCGCTTGCAAAGAGCGGAGCCATCGGAGTGGCTTATTTCTTCATCAGAATAATCGGAAAGTATATCGGGGCTTTTGCAGGAGCATCAATTACCCATCAGGAGAAACCAACCAGGAATTACCTGGGAATGGCGCTTTGCCCGCAGGCCGGGGTTTCAATCGGTCTGGCCGCTCTTGGGCAGAGGCTCCTCTCTGCCGAATTGTCTGATCTTCTTTCAACGATAATCCTATCGTCTGCAGTACTGTATGAACTCATCGGCCCGGCCTGTGCAAAGGCAGCGCTGTTTCTTTCAGGCACAATAAAAAAGGATGGTGCAGCATGCGGAAAAGAAATTACCTCAGAATAATCATACCCGCTTTGATCTTCATCTTGATCGTCCTGATATCGTTCTTCATTCTCAAATGGGCAGCACTGTTTTCCTATGGGGAGAAGGATATTGGCAGGATTCTGCTGATAATCTGAAGCTTCCAAAGATTGAATTGGAAAAGCTGCATAATTCTGGCAATCATCGGCACATCTTCTTCGGTCGCCATTATCACAGCACCCTTGTAGTTGATGACCAGACTCCCTGCTTTTGCCATGGCCGCAGATGAATTATTCTCTGGCATGCAAAATTTGAATTGCTTTTGGCCAATCCCTCATTCTTCGCCAAAGCCTCTGCATAAACTTGCTTTTCCTTATTTAGGGAAATATTCTTGCCGCAAACAACGAATTCCTCCCAAATTTTTCAGGTCAGGCAGGAACGGTTTGAACGGTGTAAACGGTTTGGAAACGGAATAGAGGAGTTTTCGGTTGTAGATTACTTAGAATTTGTGAATTGTAAAACAAGAAATCCAAAGGAAATAATCATATCCTGACTACGAAGATGAAAAGCAAAACAAAAAAATTGTTAATTCCTTTCTTTGATGTAGAATTGTAAAACAATTACGAATCATAATATAAAAGAAGGAGCGATTCAATGAAAAGAATTTTCTAGATATGCACTGAATGCTGCTCTTTATTTCGTTTCCAGAATTATCGGAAAGTATATCGAGGCTTTTGCAGGAGCATCAATTACAGGACATCCATCATTGCAAGTCACACAGTCCATGACAAGCGAAGAAGTTCGTCGGCGGGAGATTAATAAATGACAACAATCAAAAGATGGTCTTATCACTGGATACTGTGGAATTGATTCATTAATACTTTCCCAACGAGTGAGACTATATTTTGACTTTCTTAGGTCTTCCAGGCTTCTTTTTAGGGGGTTTTTGAGGAGCTTCGAGAAGTGCGAGTGAGGTCAGTATCTTCTCGTGCGATGGGTTCA
>JAQUYU010000120.1 GCA_028691695.1 Sphaerochaetaceae bacterium
AGAAGTGTTTTTCCTGTGGTCACAGCGAGTGCTGATCCCCTGAAAATTCTTATCCGTATAGAAAAAGACCGGTGAGTTTTCTCATCGGTCTTTTTACTATTCTATTCTATATGGAGGTTAAGTTTTTTAGATTCCAGTGTACTGCACTTCAATTGTGGACTTGTAGGATCCCACTGGAACAATGCTCTCGTCCCAGGTGAGCTTGAATGATGCAACGTTAGTCGGGGTGTTGACTCTGTTGGTCACTGTAGCAACTGTCGTGGCAGCTGCATAGGTGATGGTCAGAGTGCTTCCAGAGACAGACGTGGTTACGTTTGTTCCATCGATTCCAGTCAGGCTTGCAAGGGAAACATCCGATCCTACGATGGTACTGGTTGAAGTATTGGTCCATGCACTCGGATCACCAATGGTGATGGTGCAGCTTGTTGGAGTGCTGTTATTGCAGAACGATCTGTCGACGATGTAGAAAATGTTCTCGGAATTGCTTGCTGCAATACTGCCGTTGTTTGATCCCATATTGAAGGTCTCTGCTTCTGTGCCGTTGTTGAGCTTGAATGTATAGGCTCCGGTGAACTTTCCTGCAACATTGTATGTCACATCAAGCGATGTGGCGTTGGCTGCTGCAAATACGGAAACTGCGGCGATCATCATTATCATCATTACTGTAAATATCTTTTTCATTTTGTAATCCTCACATTGTTCAGCAGCTCTTGCTGCCTTACAATACACAATATAGTGAAACGTCTTGCAGATGTCAATAGTTTTTGAAAAAATAATTAATATTTTAGATTATTTTCTTATAACTTTGAATAAATTCCTTTAATATAAGTAATTAAATACTAAATTATTATTTTATGCTTATGACATAATATAGCGTATTGTCATAACCTTTTTCACTTGTTCTGGTTTTTATTCACGCAATCTCCTTGCTTTTGCTTCAATGCTTATGGCACAAGATTAACTTTAAGATAATCATTTATTCTCTGATTTTTTCACATTGAAACAAATTGCATCCTCTGCTATGTCTTTCATCCTTTCCAAACCCTGAGAGGAATGCCCTGCATTGTCCCTATTGCCGTCCTTGGTTCAATGGGCAACCGGAATTATCATGGATAAGCCAGATCAAGAATGAATTTCATTAGCCATTGCGGCATGATGGCAGGGCGAGCCGGCTTGCAGCGTGGCCTCCTCTAGCTATATCTTTCTACAGGAATAATCTTCATGCTCATGTTGAAAATTTCCCATTAGTGAGTTACAATGTTTTTTGGTTGTTTGATTTATAATCAATGAAAAATCTAAATAATGGAGTGTATTATGGGTAACAAGAAAATGGTTACAATCGATGGTAATACAGCTGCTGCGCACATAGCTTATGCTTTCAGCGAAGTTGCTGCAATTTACCCGATTACCCCGTCTTCACCAATGGGTGAGTATGCTGATTCATGGGCCAGCACTGGCAGAGTCAACATGTGGGGAAAGAAAGTAGACATCATGGAGATGCAGTCCGAAGCCGGAGCCGCAGGCGCGGTGCATGGCTCGCTTGCCGCTGGTGCAATGACCACGACATTCACAGCATCTCAGGGACTTCTGCTTATGATCCCGAACATGTACAAGATTGCTGGCGAAATGCTTCCAACCGTGTTCCATGTCTCCGCAAGAGCTCTGGCTGCTCAGTCGCTGTCAATATTCGGCGATCATTCAGACGTCATGGCCTGCCGCAATACCGGCTTTGCAATGACAGCTGCATCAAGCATCCAGGAAACAATGGATATGGCGCTTGTAGCCCATCTTTCCACTCTTAAGTCTTCAGTTCCTTTCCTGGCATTCTTCGATGGATTCAGAACCTCTCACGAGATTCAGAAGGTCGAAGAGATCCAGTATGAGGACATCAAGCCGCTGGTCGATCCTGAGTATATCGAAAGATTCAGAGCACGTGCACAGCGTCCTGACAAGCCTATGATCAAGGTCGCAGCTCAGAACGAAGATGTGTATTTCCAGGGCCGTGAGACCGTGAACAAGTACTATGATGCTGTTCCTGAAATCGTACAGGAATACATGGATAAGGTAGCAAAGCTCACCGGAAGACAGTATCACCTCTTCGACTATGTCGGAGCAGCCGATGCCACAGACGTCGTAGTCGTGATGGGCAGCGGAGCCGATACATTCGAGTGGGTTGTTAAGTACATCAATGCCAACGGCGGAAAAGTCGGAGTGCTCAAGGTGCACCTCTACAGACCGTTCAGCGCAAAGCATCTTGTTGCAGCACTTCCGAAGACAGTCAAGAGAATCGCTGTCATGGACAGAACAAAGGAACCGGGATCAATCGGCGAGCCTCTGTATCTCGATGTGGTTGCTGCTCTTGATCAGATGGGCATCACCGGAATCAACGTTATCGGCGGTCGCTTCGGTCTTTCCAGCAAGGACTTCCCGCCATCACACGCAAAGGCAGTGTTCGATCATCTTGCTGCTGATGGATTCAACAGATTCACAGTCGGCATCAACGATGATGTGACTCACAAGTCGATTCCTATCAAGGACACTATCGATGTCACTCCGAAGGGAGTCATCTCCTGCATGTTCTGGGGACTTGGATCTGACGGAACCGTCGGAGCCAACAAGAACTCCATCAAGATCATCGGAGACAACACCGATCAGAATGCTCAGGCATACTTCGCCTATGACTCAAAGAAGTCTGGCGGAATCACCATCAGCCATCTCCGCTTCGGAAAGGGCTCTCTTGATATGCCATGGCTCATCGATGCAGCAGATTTCGTTGCCTGTCATAACCCAGCCTACATCGGCCGCTATGACATGCTCGGGCCGCTAAAGAAAGGTGGAATTTTCCTCCTCAACAGCCAGATCCCGTCAGATGAAGTGTTCTATCACCTCACCGCCGAAGAGCAGCAGGAGATCATCGACAAGAAGATCAGATTCTTCAACATCGATGCTCTGAGCATTGCACAGAAAGTTGGACTTGGTGCAAGGATCAATACAGTCATGCAGGCTGCATTCTTCAAGATTTCCCAGGTTCTTCCAGAGACAGAAGCAATTGCCCTGATCAAGAAGTACATTCAGAAGACCTTCGCAAAGAAGGGTGAGTCGGTTGTTGCCATGAACTGGGCAGCCGTTGACGAAGCTTCTGCAGCACTCCATGAAGTCAAGGTTCCAGCCACTGTCGATCCGAAGAAAGCATTTGTTCCTAAGCAGCTCATTGGAGATGATGCTCCTGAGTTTGCAAAGAAGATCATGCTTCCTATCATGCATCTTAAGGGAAATGACATTCCAGTATCAGCAATGAGCTTCGATGGCACACTCCCAAGCGCAACAGCAAAGCTCGAGAAGCGCGGAGTTGCTCCGTTTGTTCCATCATGGGACAGCACAAAGTGCATTCAGTGCAACCAGTGCGTACAGAGCTGCCCGCACGCAGCGATCAGAGCAAAGCAGATTGCCCCAGAAGACCTCAAGAATGCTCCAAAGAGCTTCGGAACCATCAAGTCCAACACAAAGAACACCAGAGACCTCCAGTTCAGGATTCAGGTTTATGTGGAAGACTGCCTTGGATGCGGAGTATGCGTAGAAACCTGCCCTGCCAAGGAAAAGGCTCTGTCACTCGCCCCGTTTGCCGAACAGGTGGAGAAGGGACAGGTGGAGAACGTGAATTTCTTCGAGAAGCTTCCTGAGAATGTTCTGGATGGAGTATCTGAGACCACAGTCAAGGGACTTCAGTTCAAGCAGCCTCTGTTTGAGTTCTCCGGTGCATGCGCCGGATGCGGAGAAACACCTTATGTGAAGATGGTCACCCAGATCTGCGGCGAGCGGATGCTTGTTGCAAACGCAACTGGATGCTCTTCGATCTATTCCGGAACATTCCCATCGATTCCTTATTGCAAGAGACCTGATGGCCGCGGACCGGCATGGGGCAACAGCCTCTTCGAGGACAACGCAGAGTATGGACTTGGAATGAGACTTGCTGTAGACAGCAACAGATCCCTGCTTCGCATGAAGGTAGAACGCCTGCTTGAGCTTGGAACAACAGACGAGCTTGCAGCTGCGCTGAAGAAGAACATCGAGCTTTGGGATGACACCACTGAGGCAGCAATTGATGCCCAGAAGGCAACTGCAAAGGTGCTTGATGGCATGTGCTCCTGCAAGGAGAGCGATCCTGAGAAGAAGGAACTTCTGGAGAAGATCAAGGAACTCAAGGATTACTTCACCGACAAGTCAGTATGGATCATCGGCGGAGACGGATGGGCCTATGATATCGGATACGGCGGAGTTGACCACGTAGTTGCCTCTGGCAAGAACGTCAACATCCTCGTCGTGGATACCGAGGTTTACTCCAACACCGGCGGACAGGCTTCAAAGGCTACCCCGCTTGCCGCTGTTGCAAAGTTTGCAAATGCTGGAAAGCAGATTGGAAAGAAGAACATGGGCTTCATGTGCATGAGCTACGGCTATGTCTATGTCGCTTCCATTGCTCTCGGATCCAACAGACAGCACGCACAGAAGGCTCTCCAGGAAGCAGCTGCTTACAAGGGACCGTCGATCGTGTTCTGCTATGCACCTTGCATCAACCATGGTCTGAACATGAGATTCAGCCAGGTGGAAGAGAAGAAGGCAGTCGAAGCTGGCTACTGGCCGCTGTATCGTTTCAATCCTCAGCTCGAGGAAGGAAAGAGATTCAGCTGGGATACCAAGGAGCCAACCGCAGATTACCAGGAATTCATCAAGGGCGAGATCCGCTACTCTTCGCTTTACAAGACCAACCCGGCACATGCAGACGAGCTGTTTGCAAAGGCCGAGCAGGATGCAAAGCGCAGAATGAGCTTCTATCAGAAAGTCGGACAGGTCATGTAGCCTGATCTGATCAATTCAGAAAACCGGGAGCCGTTGCAG
>JAQUYU010000121.1 GCA_028691695.1 Sphaerochaetaceae bacterium
AGGTGACGACGAAAAAGATCTGAGAATCAACGGGAAAAGCCCATATTTCAGGATTCTCATTCGAAAAACCAGTACTGAATTTGAAAAACAGAAAACGCAGATGGTTTAGCAATGCCAGCAGAACTTCTCCATTTGAGATTCAACTGCTTGTTGGGTGAACCTAAAACTGGTTGAGGAAGCGCTTGATCAAAAAGCAGCAGAAGTATGGAAAGGTCAGGATCTTATCAGAATTTCCAACGTTCTGATCTGAAAGCTTGATTCCACGTTTTATTTCTGGATATCTGCTGCTTTCAATCAAAGTCCTCAGAGTTTTTGATGCATTGCTGTTTGCTTTCACTTCGATGGGAATCAGCTCATCGGCAGTTCTGGCGAAGAAGTCTTCTTCAAGTGTTGAATTCTCCCGTTTGTAATAGTACAGGCCAAGACCTTGCTTGACGAAGGCTTCTGAAACAAAGTTCTCATAAAGGGCACCCTTGTAAACTCCTAGGTTGCGATTCGCTCTGAGATTGTCTTGTGCCTGCTCATCAAGTGCAGATACAAGAAGACCGGTATCAGAGAAATAAAGCTTGAACTTTGATGTATCAATGTTTCCTTTTAGAGGCAGTTCTGGATAATTCAGGCAATAACAGGCATTGATTATTCCAGAATCCAAGAGCCACTCGATGCATCCTGAATATTCTCTGCTTCTGGCTCCATTTTTGACTTTGCTGAACTGGAATTTCTTGTTTTCCTTTCCAAGCTGAGCCGGAATGCTTCGGTAGACACTGACGATTTTTGTTTGATCAAGGCTTTCAGCATACTTTCTGATATCTTCTTCATAACCCAGCTGAATCTGTTTCTGAATTTCAAGCGTACCGGAAAAACTTTTTTTTTCAATGAAGTTAAGCACTACTTCCGGCATCCCTCCGAGAATGCAGTATTCTGTGAAAAGATTTTTAATTACGCTCATTTCTGTAATGCTGAAAGGAGTGCAGAGAAGCATCTTCTTTAGAATGCTTTCTGATAGGTCGTGGTATTTCATTGCCCATAGAAATTCTTCGAAGTCCATGGAATGCATTTCGTAATCGATCTTGTAACCGACACTGTTGCTATGGATTTTCTTGTAATGGGTTTCAAGAAGGGATCCGCTGCAGATTACATCGAACCTGCTATCTATACAGAACGATTTCAGAGATGTGGCAATATCAGGATTCTGCTGTAGTTCATCGAATATAATCAGTGTTTTTCCAGGAATAAAACGGAATGATGGCTCTATAAGTGATATGTTCTTGATTATAGACTCAGCAGAATAGCCATCAGAAAGAATCGTCATGAATTTTGGCTCGATTACGAAATTGATGTAAACTGTATTTTCGTAACTTGCATGTGAAAATTCCAAAATTGATTTTGTTTTTCCAACTTGTCTGGCGCCTTTTATTATAAGAGGTTTTTTGTTATCGCTGGATTTCCAGGCGTGAAGATAATCATCTATTTTTCTAGAAAGGTACATGCTCCCCCCCACTAACTTATTTTTATAATAGTATTTAACAGATTTATTCTCAAGAGAAATCACAAAAAATGAGCGACTTTTTGCTGATTTCTCACATTTCATGAGCGACTTCTTACTGATTTATCACATTTCATGAGCGACTTTTTGCTGGTTTCTCACATTTCATGAGGATGAATCAGAAATCTTCAGGCTCAGAACTGACTTGATCTGCTTCTTCGGTGATGTCTGTCTCATCATAGCTTCTTGATTTAGAAAGAAGCATGACGCTCAGAAGGATCTCTCCTGCAAGGTAGATGCATATGCCTGCGTAGATGAGTCCGACAGCATCCATAGTTGAAAGCAGGAAGTCTCCTGCCACAAGAGCCATCTGTGACAGCTGCTTCAGGATATTTCCCCGATGAGGGTTCTGTATGATGCTGATTATGAAGCTTATCATCGCAACGCCGTACAAAAGCCAGACAAGGAGAATATAAATGCTGATGCTTTCAAGGTGCTCAAGATCTTTGATCCTAGGGCCGAAAAGCAGAAGCATGGCTGAAGCAATGACTCCCACTCCTATGTAGTTGTTCACAGATATGAGGCTCCGGGACTGAGGAATCACGCTCAGGCCGCAGAACATCACTGCCGAAAGAATCAGGGAGAAGAAGAACAGCGGAGCGATGAGGCTCTGGCTTACTGGCTCGTGGTATGAGAACTGCGCATAGTATGAGAATATCCTGACATTCTCAAGCGAAGTGGAAAGAAGCAGCACAGGTGCAATCTGAATGTCCAGAAGACTTGTTCTCTTGTAGTTCATGTATAGAACTATCGAGAAAGCCAGGTTCGCTATCGTCTGAATCGAGCATGGAATGCTGAGCCTGACCATGCCGGCCATGCTCTCTCCTCCTGCGATTCCAATCACGAGGACGATGAAGATCACTAATGAAATGACTATCTGGAAGCAGAGAAGGGCAATCCGGACAATCTTGTTGTTCATAGAGTTTCCCTGTATGGGACCTTGATCACCGAATCCACCGCTTTTGCCGATGCATAGCATCCAAGTGAGGACAGGACCATGTCGACGAATGTTCCAAGTCCATTTATTATGGGCAGAGCGCCAAGTGCCAGCAGTTCAATCCCGCCAAGGTCGAATCCGAGCATCTCTGATGCAAGAGCAATGACGAAGATCGTTTCAAAGCCGAGGTTCATAGAGCAGAGCAGGCTGTACAGCGTGCATGAACATGCAATCAGAGCTATGCTCCTTATGTCCAGAATCGCTATGTTTGCTCTGGTGCAGAGTGCACATAGGCAGATGGTGCTGATCATTGCCGTGCCGCCGCGGGTGAAGAATGTTGAGAACGGCATTGTGGCGCTGACGACTCTCTTCTGGATTCCGAGGTTCTTTCTGTTCAGATGATATACGCCAGTGAGCGGGAACAGAAGGTTGCCGGAGAACAGGCCAAGCATTGAAGAAGCGATAGCTCTAGGAATGAGCCTGTATGGGTTGCCTTTGAAGCCGGTGAAGCACCAGAAAAGCAGAGGAATTACAATGCATACTGCTGCAGCGACTGCTATGATCGTGAAGAAGAAGAAATTCGGAATATCGAGAAGGCCGGATGATTTGAGATTCTTGAACCAGTAAGCACTGTAGAATGCTACGAACAGCCAGCAGATTGAAGCCATGAAATGCGACATGCGGTACATGATCTCCGAGAATGAGTTCATCACTGCATATGCAGGCTTTATTGCATCATTGTCCGGCTTCATTGCAAATCCGAAGACGAATGCAGTGAAGGCGACCGGAAGCAGCCAGCTTGGTGATATGATCAGATTCATGAAAGGACTGTTCGCTAGAGGATTGTACCTTGAGAACATGCTCTGCATGCTGGTCTTCAGGCTTGATGCCAGCGAGGTGTCAGTGGAGAACTGAGTTCCGGTGATCATCGGGAAATCGTTTGGAATCAGGATGAATGCGATTCCTGCAAGAAGCGAAAGAACGAGTGCTGTGAAAATGCTCCATGCAGTGGAAACCAGGAATACAGGACCTATCGTTCCTTTGTCCTTTCTAAGCGATCCCGTAGCTGCCATCAGTGTTACAAACACCAGAGGCAGAAGAATGAAAGTGCCGATATTCAAAAGGATTCCTGTTGCATAACCGATGAAAGTATCGAAAAATGCATAAGAACCGAGCACCCATGCTGCGGTGAATCCAATAATTGCTGCCAGAGTACAAGATAACCAGGTTTTCATCTGATAACTCCTTCTGTTAGAGGTTAATCCTTTGAAGCAAGATTGTCTAGGATATATTGGGATTTGTGGACTTTTTCGAGCCAGAATGAGAATTTCTTTTCATAATTCAGGCCTATGAGCCGGCTTTCTTCAAGGGATTGGCCAGCAAGACAAGCCAGAACTGCATCAAGGAAAGCTTCGCTCTTGAACCATGTCACGCCCTGATACATGTTTGCACCGATGAGCATCCTGAACGATTGATCTCCCAGCAGCTCCTCGATTCCAGGCTTTCCGCCAAGGCAGATCAAAGCAGCAAGATGCACATAGTACGGATCCATTCCCAGTGCTGAGTCAAGCATGAGCCTGTCTGCGGCATGGAGAAGCCCGCGAAGACTGCCGTCTGAGAATGTACGCAGGATGAGGAATGCTGTGCAGATATCGAAGCAATGTCCTGAGATCTGACCTGCGTTCCTGAACAGCGGCTTTGAAAGAGTCCTGGCAAGACGCCTGACTGTCAATTCTGTTTCAATTGCGCTGGCTTTGAGTCCCATCATCTGAATCTGCGGATTGATCATCATCAGGCGCTGATAGAAATTCTGAAGGCATGATGCCAGCTTTCTCTGGACAGCCGGAGTTCCTGTGCCATCGACAAGATGTGAAAGAAGAGGCTTGAATTCTGATGCAAGAAGGTTTGCAGTCATCTCGAACAGCGGCGAAAGAAGGGTTCTTCCAAGGGCATTGTCAAAATCTTCAATCATTCCGTTTCCGCCATACTTGCTGTAAAGCTTGGCAAGAACTCCGTTGATGTCATCAATGATGCTGATGTCAGTGAAAACCTTGGTTTCGAATCCATTCAGCTGGATATGAAGGCCTTCGTGTGAAATCTTGGATGCAGGTATCAGATATGAAAGCCTGCTTCCGAACTTGCGAGCCAGCACGAATGCGCCATCTCTGTTGGGAATTCCAAGAGCTTTGGCTATAGTGCATGTCTGGGTCTCTCTGGTTCCGTCAGGGTTGCGGACAAGCTTAGGTGCGCTGTTCTTGATCCAGCCTTCGGTGCGTTCATACTGATTGTTGTAGAGAACAAGAGCCCGCTTGC
>JAQUYU010000122.1 GCA_028691695.1 Sphaerochaetaceae bacterium
AGTATCGGAAATCGTGGGCTACCTGAAAGGCAAGAGCGCGTTGGTGCTGTACGACCGTCACCCGGAATGGCGGCGGCGTATCGGAAAGGACAGGACTTTCTGGGCGCGCGGCTATTACGTGAGCACGTTGGGCTAAACGAAGAAGTAATCAAGAAGTATATAAGGAATCAACAGGATTCCGAAATGATAGGCGCAGCCATGACAGGTGACGCAAAATAGGAAATAGCAGGCATGTTGCGTTTCGAAACGCGGCTTTAGCCGCTGCTAGCAACGGGCCCCTTCTAGGGGCGACACAAACCACCGGCTAGGCCGGTGGTCATGAATTAGATTGCAAAATAAAATGCCGACTCCAGGAATCGAACCAGGGACACGCAGATTTTCAGTCTACTGCTCTACCAACTGAGCTAAATCGGCAAGTTTGTGCGGTTTCCCGCGCTACCTTGTGGATATTACCAAAAATGGAAAGTAATGTAAAGTAGTCTGTTGGAGAGTTTTTGACCGATGCTTGACTAGTTCATGATGGCCGCAGCACAGCTGGTTTTGCAATTGTTTTAAGAAGTGGTTTGGTGATATGATTGTAATACCAAAGAAGCCCATTCGGGCTGGAGGTAAATATGAAAAAAGATAAAGACAAGAAAGATGGGTTCTTCGCTCAATTCAAGGTATTCATAGCACGTGGAAACGTAATGGATATGGCAGTAGGCATTGTTGTAGGCTCTGCATTCACAGCAGTTGTGAAGAGCTTTGCAAATGACCTCATCCTGCCGTTTGTTGCTATGTTCACTGGCGGAATAGATTTCTCGAATCTTAAGATTGTGATCAGAGCTGCAACAGAGACCGATCCAGGACTGTTCATATCCTATGGAAACTTCATCCAGGCAATCGTGAACTTCCTGATTCTAAGCCTCTGTGTGTTCACCATCGTCAGAAGCATGAATTCGATGCATGACAAAGTCCATGCAAAGGAAGTGGCCGAGAAGAAGGCAGCTGAAGAAGCCGCCGCTGCTCAGCCTGCTCCGGTTGACGAGAAGCTGGAAGTGCTCAAGGCAATCCAGAAGCTGCTTGAAGAACAGAAGAAGAACTGAATGACAATGAAAGCTGCTGAAAGGCAGCTTTCATTTTAAGCATGAGCGCAGGACTGAGATTGCTGTCTCTGCCTCTTCGTCTGTGGTGAACGGACCGGGAGAGAACCTGAGCGCCCCTTCTGGAAAGCTTCCAAGGCTTCTATGTGCAAGAGGGGCGCAATGAAGCCCGACTCTTGCCTCAATTCCGGCACGCTGCTCAAGCATTGTGCAAAGCTGTGCGATGTCTGCCCTTTGTGTTGTGATTGAAACCACTGGAGTTCTCAGCTCAGAAGAAGGGGGACCGAGTACAGTTACCCCATCAATCTCAGATAGCCCATTTATGAGCATCTCTGTCAGCCATTTGAGACGGGCTTCGATCTTTTCATGATATGCCTTTTCATACTCGAGAGAGGCTTCCAGACCGAATAGACCGGGTATGTTCTGAGTTCCTGCTTCGAACTTGTCAGGAAGGAAATCAGGCATCGCTGCTGCATAGCTCAGGCTTCCTGTGCCGCCCGCGGCAAAGGGAGGAAGAAGTGCGGCAAGCTCAGGCGAGAGCACCATTCCGCCAATCCCCTGCGGACCCAGAAAGCCCTTGTGACCTGTGAAGCATACAGCATCTATTCCCATTTTCTCCATATCAAGCTTTACATGAGGAGATCCCTGTGCCGCATCAACGATCATCAGAAGACCGTTTTCATGGGCAAGCTTGGAAGCCAGAGCAATATCCTGAATTGTGCCGCTTACATTGCTTGCAGACTGGATGATCAAGGCCTTCGCCTGATGAGCCGCCAAGGATGGAAGCTTGCTCAGAAGACAGTGCCCCTGTCTGTCAGATGGGATCTGGATGAATGGAATCCTATGAAGAGCCAGAGGGCGTACCACGGCATTGTGCTCCATCGATGAAATCAGAACAGGAGTTTCCCGATTGAACAGCCCTGATATTATGGCATTGATGGCATAGGTAACGCTCTGGCTGAATGCAACGCATTCTGGATGGCTCGAGCCGAAATGCGAAGCAAGCAGGCTACGGACATGATTCACATGCTCTTCCGCCGAGAAAGTGTCTGAGTATTCTCCACGGTTCAGGTTTGCTCCGTTCTCTGTAAGATAATCAAACATGGCCTCGGCCGTGCCTGGCGCCTTTGGAAAAGAAGTCGATGCATTATCCAGATAGATTCGTTTCATGATTCTGACTATACCACGGATGGAGGAATTCTTCCATTGCATAAGTAAAACTATAATGATATAATGCTTCCATGGAAAAACGAAACGAGAAAATCCGTCTTGCTGCTGCAGGAGCAGCAATAGGGCTATGTGCCTTCGCTCTGGCCTTGCTTGGCAATCCAGCGAACATGGGCTTCTGCATTGCATGCTTTGTCCGGGATATAGCCGGCTCTCTGCGGATGCATCAGGCATCGGCCGTTCAGTACATGCGGCCAGAGATCATAGGGCTTGTGCTTGGTGCATTCATCATTTCGCTGATCCGAGGCGAATTCAAGCCCCGTGGAGGATCATCGCCGATGCTCAGGCTGATTCTAGGCTTCTTCGTGATGATAGGAGCCCTTGCATTCCTTGGCTGTCCGCTTCGGATGGTGATCAGGCTTGCAGGCGGAGACCTCAATGCGCTTGTCGGGCTTGCTGGATTCATTGCTGGAATAGCAACAGGCGTTCTCTTTCTTAACAAGGGCTATTCACTGGGCAAGTACTATTCGCAGAGCTCGGCAGAAGGCGTTGCAATGCCAGCTGTCCAGATAGTCCTGCTTGTAATTCTCATTGCATTCCCATCGCTTCTTGCGTTTTCTGGAAAGGGCCCGGGAAGCATGCATGCTGCAATTGCAGTCAGCCTCGCTGCCGGATTGGCCGTCGGTGCAGCAGCCCAGAGAACCCGCATGTGCATGGCCGGAGGAATCCGCGATGCAATGCTTTTCGGAGACTGGACGCTGTTCTACGGAACCGCTGGCATATTCCTGACGATTCTCATAGCGAACCTCATATCTGGAAAAGTCAGCCTTGGATTCTCTGGCCAGCCGGTTGCCCACAGCGACCATATCTGGAATTTCCTTGGGATGATGCTCACGGGATTGGCCTCGGTGATGCTCGGAGGCTGTCCGATGCGTCAATTGATTCTTGCAGGCGAAGGCAACACTGACAGTGCACTTACCGTCGTTGGAATGCTTCTCGGAGCTTCAGCGGCACATAACTTCAATCTGGCTGGAATTGCTGGAAAGGGCGTGCCGTCCGCCGGAAGGATTGCAGTGCTGGCAGGCCTTGCGTTCTGCATTGCACTTGCGTTGGTGAAGATCAAGGAGGCAAGAAGATGATCATTGTCGATGCCAAAGGACTGAGCTGCCCCCAGCCAGTCATTGAAACCAAGAAGGCACTTTCCTCACGTCCTGAGGAAGCCGCTGTAATCGTGGACAACATCGCAGCTCGAGAGAACGTTTCCCGCTATGCGAATGCGATGGGCTATGACATTGATGTCTCTTTTGATAATGGCCAAACCCGTATTCTTCTCAAGCGTAGATGACTGAGTACTGGGTTTCATTCTACAGCCACTACGATGCCTTGACCTTCCGCACTGAATGCAGAAGCAGGGGGATAAAGTGCAGCCTTTCAAGCGTTCCGCGAAGTCTCTCTTCGTCCTGCGGAACTGCTGCAATGGTCATCAGCGATGAATCTCCTCTGTTCTTTGACAAAGCAGAGGCCGTGTATGTTAAATCTGATGGAAGATTCGAGAAACTGGAGGTGAAGTAATGGTTAAACTGACAAGCATGGTCAAGACTTCAGGGTGCGCCGCAAAGCTTGCACCTAAGATGCTGCACGAGGTACTGGATTCCCTTCCGAAGATGAGCAGCCCCTCGCTGGTCGAAGGCTATTCCAGTTCTGATGATGCTCTAGTGTACAGGGTATCCGGAGATACTGTCTGCATCCAGACTGTGGATTTCTTCCCGCCCATGGTGGACGATCCATTTACATTCGGCCAGGTTGCAGCGGCCAATGCCCTGAGCGACATCTATGCGATGGGAGCAGAGCCGTCGGTTGCAATGAACCTCCTGTGCATCCCATCGTGCCTCGGTTCTGAGGTCATGACTCAGATTCTCCTTGGCGGGCAGTCCAAGGCCGCTGAAGCCGGAGCTGTGATTGCCGGCGGTCATACGATAGCCGATCCAACCCCTAAATACGGCCTTTGTGTCACAGCATTTGCAAAAGAGGCTGCCGTTTGGCACAACAGCGGGGCAAGACCGGGTGATGTCCTAGTGCTTACCAAGGCTCTGGGAACCGGAATTCTCTGCACTGCCTTGAAGGCCGGCTTCGCCTCTGATTCCGCGGAAAGCATTGCCGTGCAGTCGATGATCACGCTCAACAAGCATGCCCGCGATGCCGCTCTCGGACTGAATGTCCATGGAGCTACTGATGTTACAGGTTTTTCTCTTCTGGGGCATGCCCTTGAGATGGCCCAGGCCAGCGGAGTTTCGCTTTCGCTTGATTTGCATTCCATTCCGCTTCTTGATGGGGCTCTTGAGATGGCAAAACTTGGAATGCTGCCTGAAGGAATGTACAGCAACCTTGAGTTCCTTGATGGCAAGGTGGAATTCTCTGAAGGCTTCCTGCAAGAACAGAAGGATGTTCTCTTCGATCCTCAGACCTCGGGAGGCCTGCTTCTTTCCCTTCCTCCGGAAGAGGCCCATGTCCTGGTTTCACGGCTTTCAGGTACTC
>JAQUYU010000123.1 GCA_028691695.1 Sphaerochaetaceae bacterium
CGATCAGGATCAGGATCGGGAGCCAGTACTGTGAAATCGATGAAAGCACAATTGCGCCAAGCGATGCACAGACTGTGAAGTCCACGGCGAGGCCGTTGATTCTGTTCAGTGTGAGGTTGTCGATCGATTTTCCAAGATTGAGAGAGACCATTGCCTTGCGGACAAGTATCGCGCAGAACACGCTGAACACGAAGTTGATGCCCCAAAGGCTTTCTGAAAGCTCGACGCCCATAGATCCCAAGAATGAAAGAAGATATGAGATCAATGAGAGAACCCCGTAGCTCAGAAGATAGGTCATGCCGACTAGTGCTATGTGGTAGGTGAAGCTGTCGATCGCTTCGCTGTTGGTTGTGAGAATTGCACCGGTCTTGTGGTCGCTAGAGACGAAGCTTGTCTTCAATTCGCGGCTATGAAGCTTGTCAATCTGCTCCTGCGACAGCCATTTGCGCTTGATTGCAATATTGATTAGTATCACACCGCCGACCGAACCGACTAGAAAGCCTGTGGCTGCCATTGCCAGTCCAACCGAACTTGCGCCGGAGAAGCCCATCGATTCCCATGGCAGGCTCATCGAATAGGCCTGTCCCGGTCCTAGCTCGAAGCCAAGAGCCAGAGTGTATCCGAAAGCTGGAGACAGGCCGGGTGCGAATGTATGAATCATCAGAGCCGTTACAAGGAGGCCGAGCAGGCACTGGAAGCCATACTGGGAAGCAAGGGCAATGACGTTCTGCTTGACTGCTTTGCTTTTCTTTTTTGCGGAGGTCTCAGGTATGCGGAGCATCATTGATATGAATGAGATGTTCAGGAGGTGATACACGAGGTCGCCGAGGAAGTCGTTTGTAAGACCGATGTGCGGTCCGACGAAGTTGTAGAACAGAAGCAGGAAGAAGCCGCCGATCAAGGAAGCCGGTATCAGGTACTTCTGAAGAAAGCGCACTTTGTTACGAAGCAGTACACCAAGAAGCAGCGCTAAGGAAGTAACCGCCAGATGGATGATGTAGGTGAAGTTGTTCATTTGTTTTCCCTTTTTGTTTGCTGAACCAAAGCCAGCTCTCTGTATTTGAGTGCGCACCCATCTTTTTCAAGGCGGATGCGGAAAAGTTCATGACCTGCGAAGAATTCAAGAGTCTGCTTTGCATTGATAGCTATAGAAGTAATCTGATTAAATGCGAACTCATATTTCTTTCTGTTTCTGTCGTTGCATTGAACCGTGATGACCTTTGAATTGGCCGAGACTGTTATGTGCTTGGATACTGTCTTGTACTGATTGATGTCCCCAATTTGCAGAAGAACGCCTTCTTCTTGATTGAAATGAATATCAGGGCTATCAAGAAGTGTCTGTTCCCAGAGGTGCCATTGATGAACTGTAGTCATTGGAGTGGCTTCGGAATGGAGCTTCTGAAATTCGTCTACTTCGGTTTCTGCCCCGCAGCAGGAGCATTTCATTCTGTTTCCGGAGGCAGTATGGGTGCCGATGCTCGAGCACTTCGGACAGGCATAGAGCACACGCTGAAGCCCTTCTGCCTTGTGGTCAGACCTGTAAGGAATGTGATGAGCGTTCTGCCATTCGTCGTTTGAGAAGAAGAGAAGGCTGTCAAGTTTATCTTGGAGCTCTTCTGCCTTGAGAGCCAGGAATTCTGCAGGACGAAGCAAAGCCTTGAGATTAATGAACACAGGGCCTTTTGATTGCTTCATCGCCCAGCGCGGCTTGCAGGCATAGGTTCCTCCGCAGTTTACTATCATTACCGGAACCTTGAGGTAACGCACAAGCTTTGCCAGTACAAGACCCGATGACGGGATCGAGTCTCCGTCCCATGTTCTGGTGCCTTCAGGAAATAGACCGACAACGGAACCGCTGGCGAGAGCTTTCTTCATCTCAATTATAGTGGACATGTCGCTCTTTCCCTGCTCTTTTGCAATGCACTGAGCTATGCTGTTCACTACATAATGGACGAATGCATTCATCTTGAACAAGTATGCACCAGTGACCCACCTGAGATGGAAAGGGAAGGAGGAAGAGAGCATAATGAAGTCTATTCCATGCGAATGGTTTGACAGAAGAAGGAAAGGACCGTCTATCTGATCAAGAAGCTGCTGGTTCTCCAGCTTGATCTGGTACTTTCTGCGCACTAATCTGCTGTAGGTGAGTCGTGCCAGCCTTATTATGGCTGTCCCCTTTGGAAGGTGCTTGTAATCTGTTCCGTTGTGTTCCATTTTCGGTGATTTTAACACTATGTGGTGAAACTGTCTATAAAAGAACCTAGAGCAGGAATAAAACACAGAAAAACAACAGAAAACTGAGGTTTCCTCCCACAGGTATCTATCTATTCTTGGAGAACCGTGAGGCTGCCAACCCTTCTTACATGGTAGACCTTTCCGTTCTGGCTCACCGTGAAATCACCATCGCCTTCAGGAAAGCCGGCCTTGCTTATGAAGAGCGGAGGCCTGAAGTCAGAGGCATCTGAAGGGATGAACGGCCATGATGAGAAATCAAGGCCCTTCGGTGAAACTTCCATGAAGAAGTATCCTCCTTTGAGATTAGGCAGTAGGTCTGCGATGATCTGTGCAGATATCGGGTTTGCAAGATAAAGATAGACATCGGCGAAAACCTTAGCTTCAGGATGAGCCATTGCCCACTCGATGTGCGCCGGGTTGTTAAGCCCGATGCGCAGCTCGGGATTTGCCTGGAGCTTTGCTTCGACCGATTCGAAGTAATCTTCTTCGTTGTCCATTACTGGGCATAGCGGCAGATAGGAGATGCCGTCAGCTTCTGCAATCTGGTCCCACAGCCCAAGAAGGCTTCGATTCGGGAGTTTTTCAATATCCTCCTTCGATTGAGGACTGATCAAGGATGGAACATCGGATCCAAGATAAGACTCGGCGATGCTGTCAAGCTCAGAATACCACCGGCGCCGGATTTCCTTCAGCGCGGAGATAGGGACGAACACGCTTGTCTTTCCGGATTCCGATGAGCTGAAATCAAGAGAGCCGAGAGTGAACATGCTGTCTGCGCTTGAGCGGAAAGTCTTTTCGAAAATGGCCTCAAAATCCGATGGGCTGGTTGCTTCCTGAATCTGAAGCTTGTAATCCTTCGTATGCTTTGTTCTGCAGATGATGGCCGATAACCTGATTCTATCGCCAAGAACACGAGCATTTGTATCTACTGGGCGCTTGTAATGCGGGAGCGTCTCCTCTTTCACAAGACCTGGATTGTTGTCATGGAGTGATATCAGATAGACTTCCTGACCTTCAGCCGGGGTGCATCCTTCGGGAATGGAAGTGAAGAATGCTTCCCCTGAGTTGGCGAATGAACGGCGCTTTCCAGTCTGGTCTTCGATATCCAGCAGAGGGAATTTGGCGCTCTCACGCCTTGGATCAGGATTGATCAGAAGGAGCCCGTCATGCAGAGCCACCGGGCATCTTAGCTTGATAGCCATCTGGCTCTTTCCGACCTTGGCAATCTTTCCGGCGGGAACGCCCATATGCTGAGGGTAATCAGGGCACAGCAGGTCGCAGCGGTCGGTGAAGTAGCCATCGCTTCGGTTGCGGAGAAAAGTAGTCTCCATCGCAGTCCTTGCATTATCAATATCCTCTTGGCTGCTCTTTCCATTCAGGATCATCCTGTAATACCTGGCCACCGCATAGCAGTAGGCAGGGCCTTTCATCCGTCCTTCTACCTTCACAGAATCGATTCCGATCTTCTGAAGCTCAAGTATTTCCGGACCGATTTCCAGATCCTTCATCGAGAAGAAATATCCGTTTCTCTGCGTCTGCCTGCAAGAGAACCAGCTGCGACAGATCTGGGCGCATTCGCCGCGGTTTGCACTGCGTCCGGTTATCATGCGGCTTGCCTCGCACAGCCCGCTGAAGCCGTAGCACATGGCTCCGTGTATGAATACCTTGAGTTCTATGTCCGGGCATTCCTTGCGGATTTTCTCGATCTGCTTGAAGTCGAGCTCCCTCGAAAGCACGACTCTTGAAAAACCATGTTTCTGAAGGAACTTCACTCCCATGCTTGTGTGCACGGCAAGCTGGGTGGACCCATGAAGAGCAAGCGAGGGGAAGAACCGCTTTGCAAGTGCAGCGGCGGCAAGATCCTGGACGATTATGCCATCCACCTGCAGGAACTCAAGCTGCCTCAAGACCCTGTACAGGTCTTCAAGCTCATCTTCGAAGATCACTGTGTTGATTGTGATGTATATTTTCTTGCCCTGAGCCGATGCAATGGCCTTGAGCTTGCTAAGGTCGTCGAAGCTGAAGTTCTGCGCGCGCTTGCGTGCAGAGAAGTCCTTCATCCCAAGATAGACCGAATCTGCTCCGCCTTTGAATGCAGCAATTGCGGATTCAAGAGATCCGGCTGGCAGTGATAGTTCCATGTAGTTCCTCGCGCTCAGATTATCACAACAGAGCTCTGAAGTACATATTCTCTATTTCTCTTCCTTCCGTTTTTGCTGAAGCTGTGGTAAAGTTGAGCTCATGAGCCAGACAGAAAGAATATTCTTCATTTTCAACAAGATCGGACGTGACGGATCGATCAAGGCAAGCGATGTCTACAAGCATTTCGAAGTAGGCGACAGGACGGTCAAGCGTGACATTGAATACATCCGAGACAGGCTTGATGTGCCTTTGGAGTGGAATCCTGCAATCCA
>JAQUYU010000124.1 GCA_028691695.1 Sphaerochaetaceae bacterium
TAAAAATTCAGAAGTTTTTCTTCAATTCATAAGACGGATGATTCAGACCCGTAGGCGGATAGTACTCATCACCGACATAGGTAAAACCAAGATTGGAAAGCAGCTTCCTGGATGCTTCATTGTTCGGATGATGGCCTGCAAACAAGACTTCAGCATTCAAATCATCAAAAGCAAACCGGATCACAGCCTTCCCTGCTTCCGAAGCAAATCCCTTCCCCCAGAAAGAAGGAAGAAGATGAATGCCGAATTCATACTGATTGCCATGAGGTCTCAGACCGCAGCATCCAGCAAATTGCCCTGATGAAAGCTCGAATATTGGCCAATACTCCACACCTTGCTCCAAGCCGTTGGAAATTTCCAAGGCAAGACGTTCAGATACTTCTTTCTCGGAGAACCGCCCGGAAGCGCAGATGAACCTTGAAACCTCAGGACAAAGCCAGAGTTTCCTGGCAAGCCCGATGTCTGATCTTTCCCAGCGGGAAAAGCCGAGACGAGGAGTTTTCATGAAATACAGTCTTGATTCCATCTACTTGATCGGCTCTGGTCCTTTGTCCTTGAGAATCACATCATGAGCGCCGCCTTCCACAAGGCTTACCGAACTGACAAGAGTGAGCTTTGCTTTCTTCTGAAGATCAGAAATCGTCAAGGCACCGCAGTTGCACATCGTGGAGCGGACCTTGCTCAGTGTCAGATTCAAGTTATCCTTCAGGCTGCCGGCATATGGAACATAGGAATCCACGCCTTCCACGAAGAAGAGCTTCTTGTCTCCGCCCATGTCATAGCGCTGCCAGTTGCGTGCCCTTGCCGAGCCTTCGCCCCAGTATTCCTTCACATAGCTGCCATTGAGGTTGATCTTCTCCGTCGGGCTTTCATCAAACCGTGCGAAATAGCGGCCCAGCATCAGGAAATCGGCTCCCATTGCAAGAGCAAGAGCCATGTGGTAGTCATAAACCAGACCGCCATCCGAGCAGATCGGAACATAGATCCCGGTCTTTTTCATGTAGTCGTCCCTAGCCTGAGCAACATCGATCAAAGCAGTCGCCTGCCCTCTTCCGATGCCCTTGGTTTCACGGGTGATGCAGATTGAGCCTCCGCCGATTCCGACTTTCACAAAGTCAGCGCCGCAATCTGCAAGGAAATCGAATCCTTCCCGGTCAACAATATTGCCCGCACCGACTTTCACAGAGTCGCCGTATTCGCTTCTTATCCACTCCAAAGTCCGCTTCTGCCATTCAGTGAAACCTTCTGAGGAATCAATGCAAAGCACGTCCGCTCCGGCTTCAAGCAAGGCAGGAACCCGGTCTTTGAAGTCCCGAGAGTTGATTCCAGCCCCGACTTTGTAGCGTTTCTTCGAATCCAGGAGCTCGTTTGGGTTTTCCTTGTGAGAATCATAGTCCTTGCGGAACACGAAGCACTTCAGCCTTCTGTCACTGTCAATTATCGGAAGCTGGTTCAGCTTGTGCTCCCAGAGGATGTCATTTGCATCAGAAAGAGTAAGCGGCTCTGTGCCATAGACAAGCTTGGAAAACGGGGTCATGAAGGTGGAAACCGGAGTATCTGGATCCATTCTCGAAACTCTGTAATCACGGCTGGTTACCACCCCGAGAAGCACCCCGTCGCTCTTGCCGCTATCTGTGACAGCCACTGTAGAGTGTCCGGTCTTCTGTTTCAGGCCAATCACATCCGCCAGCGTGTCGGTGGGCTTGAGATTCGAATCGCTTGGAACGAATCCTGCCTTGTAGCTTTTTACCTGAGACACCATGGCACTTTCGCTTTCTATGCTCTGTGAACCATAGATGAACGAAATCCCGCCTTCTCTGGCAAGAGCTTCAGCCATCCTCGATCCGCTGACAGACTGCATGATTGCGCTGACCATCGGTATGTTAAGCGACAGCGGGAATTCTTCGCCTTTTCGATAGCGTACAAGCGGCGTTCTGAGACTGACGTTGGATGGAATGCATGAAGCATCTGAATACCCAGGTACCAGAAGGTACTCGCTGAAGGTATGTGACGGTTCCGAGATGTAAGTTGCCATGGTTTTCTCCTGATTTTCAATGAATATACAGCGAAAAGGGACTAATCTCAATAACCAGCTGAAATTCAAGGTGCAAAAAGAAAATAAAAGTGCTATTCTTCAATAGTAGACAATCTGTTGTCAAGGAGTCGAATATGGCAAAAAATGATACAGAAGCACCGAAGAAGGCGGCAGCAAAGAAAACCGCTGCTCCCGAACCCACTGTAATTGAAACTGAAGAGGCCAAGAAGGAAGTCTCAAACGTTCATCAGGTTCTTCACACAACCGATGGTAGATGGGCTGTGAAGCGCAAGAACAGTGAAAAAGTAATCAAGTACTTCACCACAAAGAAAGAAGCGCTTGAGTACGTCACCAAAGTCTGCGAGAACCAGGACACCAAGCTGATGGTTCAGAAGAAGAACGGAGCTTTCCAGAAGCTTTCAAATGCCCTAAGAGGCGTGAAGAAGCAGTAAGCTGCTTGAATTATCAAGAAAGTGAGACGGCCTTTGGCAATTACTGGCCAAAGGCTGTTTTTTGTATTCCTACAGACCGAAGCCAACTCCCAGGAACAGATCCCATCCGAAGGAGAAAGCACTCTTCTTTACTTCGGCAACAGAAGAATTGCTCTTTGCAGTATCGGCAAGGCCGAAGTTCAGATCAAGACCGGCATTGGCAAACATGAAATCACCGATATCGTAGGAGATAGCTCCTTCAATCTTGGCACCGAGAAGCATCGCTGTGAACTCACCCTTGGATGGATTCACAAGCTTGTTGGCCTCATAGACCTGAATTGCAGGACCGAATGCCACTTTCACATCGAAGGCTTCATTGACAGGAAATTTGTAGAAGATGCTGAAGAACGAGTCAAACATCACCTTCCCGCTGGAGCTCATGTTGTTTGTAGTTTCGCCATTGGAAAGCGTATCGGCAAAGAAGCTGCGGCCTAGGCTCAGCCCAACAACGGCCATGGCACCGAAGCCGCTCTCGCCGAAGCGGTAATCAAACTCGACATCAATCGGGAAGCCTGAAAAACCGGAATTCTCCTTAGTCTTCAGAGCCTTATCACGGTAGCTGTATGCGAATGATCCATAACCCGCTCTGGCTCCAATGCTGATGTTTTCCGAGTATGCAAGACTGCATGCAATGACGGCAACGATAATCACAAGAAGAGCTTTCTTCATTTGTTACTTCCTTTTGGAAATATTATCATAATTACCAGGTTGTAGCAAATACAAGAAGGGGATTCCTTTCAGACCTTGCTGATCTGATTGCATCATGATAACATATTTAAGGAGGAATCAAGACAAATGCCTACCCTATCTATGTTCGAATGCAATCCGAAAAGAATGGAAAGCACCATGTTCCTCATGTCCATTGTATTTATGGAGAGAATGAAATAGTAATCGCATTAAATGGAGACATTCTTGAAGGTAACTTTCCACCAAAACAGCTGAAACTAGTTCAAGCATGGATCAGCTTGCATGAGGAAGAACTAGCTGCTAACTGGAGACTCCTAAGCGAAGGCGAAGGATTTTTCAAGATTGAGCCCTTGAGATGAAACCCGATGGAGAACTGAATGCTTAGACCTACTGCTATAAAAGTTGTCCCTTTGAATGATTTTCTTCTTCAAGTGACATTTGACAATGGAGAAATAAAAGATTTTGATGTAAAGCCATATATCAAAGGAAAATGGTATGGAGAATTGACAAACAAAGCTTATTTTTCATGTGCATCAGCAGATGGATTCACAATAAAATGGCCAAACGGCCAGGATATCTGTCCAGATGAACTTTACTATTGCAGCAAAAAAGAATGAAAGCAGAAGGGGCTGCCTTTCAGCAGCCCCTGATTGATTCATCTGAATGATGGATTGACTATTTGATCACTCCTTCGGCTCTCAGATCATTTGCATTGACTGCCTTGATATTGATGGATCTTCCATCAGCTGAGGTCGGAAGCTTGATCTTTCCGTCGCGGATCATCTGATAGATCTCTTCGGCAGCAGGATCAGAGAAATCATATCCGATGATTTCCCAGTTGTTATCACATACCGGCATGATGGTACCCTGCTGAACAACATAGTCGGAGATGGAATCACGTACTGCAAGACCTGTGTTGTATACGAGATCCTCTGGAGCTGCGCTGATCATTCCTGATCCGGAGAGCCCGCCGTAGCGGTAGTTGTTCAGAGCAAGAACAAGAACCTGGTCATCGGCAAGAGGTGCACCCTTGAACATCACATCGACGATTCTCTGGCCCTGCGGCTTGGAGATATCAATCTTGTAATCAACTCCTGCGAACATATCATAGTTGTAAAGCCTGATCTTCGGATTGAAGGAGAGAGTGACATCGCCTGGAGTGTAGGTGTTGAAATAGTTTCCAGCCTGCTGCTCCATGATAGCCTTGAGCTGCTTTCCTGTGATTCTGACAGCCATCAGAGTATTGTCGTACTTATATACCTTCACGCCATCGCGCTTCTTGAAATCTCCCTTCGGAAGATTGCTTGAAGAATCAAACAGAGCAGCAAGGGATACATCAGCACCGGTGATGTTCATCTGAACAATGTTGATCAGATCCATCATGGCAGTATCC
>JAQUYU010000125.1 GCA_028691695.1 Sphaerochaetaceae bacterium
TCAAAGCGGTCTGATTCCTTCCTGGGGGTTGAGAATACATCATCTGAGCTCTTGCGCCGGTCCAGAAGCTGCTGGATGGCAACCGTATCGATCTGAAAGCCGCTTTCGATTCCATCAAGCACAGCGCCGATGGCGGGTCCGCGGGACTCGCCGAATGTAGTGATTCTAAGAATGTTGCCGAAAGTGCTTCCGCTCAAATCTTCCCTCCGGCAGGAATCAGAAGAAAGAGAAAAGCAAGTCCTCTGTTTCTTCGCTGCTCCTGCATTCCTTCAATTCTATCACAAAATCACAGAAATTCAAATAGGTCAAATCTCTTTCTTGTGTTATGGAAAAGAATTGGCTCTGTGAATCTGAATGATTCAGGTATGCGGGAAGCCCTTTTTCAGTTGCTCTCTGATACAGAATCTGCTTGTCCTGCCTCAGGTATGCAGTCCTTATAGAAAGTTTCTGCTTCATCGAGGAGATCAGCTCCATCCCATCCGGATTGGCTGCAAGCCCGCCGCCTGCTGCGATGCAGAAATGTTTTTCATCTGATGATTCAATGCTTTCGAAAACTGACTGCAAGGCCTGAAGCTCGGCTTGCCTGAAAAGCTTTTCTCCGATTCTCTGATAAAGCTCCCTAACGGATTGAAAATAAGGATTGTCAAGTAGTATCTGTCTGTCTGTATCAAAGCAGATGATGCCCCTTTCCTGGAGTTTAGAAGCGAAAAATGACTTGCCTGCGCCTTTCATGCCACAGATGACAAGAACTTTCTTGGAATCAGAATTCATGCTGGCTCATGTCCTTGCGGTTGCGAGGCTTGAGGTATTCGTATTCGTTGCGGCTCTTTCTCGTATTGCGGCGGACCTTGCTTTCGCCAAGAGCGGAGCGGAACATCGTCACCATTGCAAGCCAGAGCGCATCGAAGATGTACAGCACAATCGGGTTGCCTCTGAGACCTAGGCTTGCATTCACCGGATTCTTTGAAATGAGCGGAAGCAGCACAAGGAAAGTGAACACCCCCAGCCCCAATGTCAGGACCAGCGGGATGATCCAGAGATAGAAGCGCCTTGAAAGCAGTGCTCTGATGCAAATCAGAAGCGCCGCAAGAAGCAGTGCAAGACTGATAAAAGGCAGTATGAATTGCTGCATGTTCCCTCCACATTCCGTGGTTTTGATGATATCATAATGGCAGATAAAGTGAAAGGGAACAAAGGAGCTGCATATGAAAGACATGCTTGAGCCTTCTGAACTTCAGAAGAGAGTCCGCCCACGACAGGAAGACATAAGAGGCGCATACTACCGTGACACGACTGCGATAATCCACAGCTCTCCTTTCCGGCGTCTCAAGCACAAGACCCAGGTGTTCTTCGCACCGAGCAACGATCATATCTGCACCCGCATCGAGCATTCGCTTCATGTTGCAAGCATCGCATCGGCCGTGTGCAAGGGCCTCGGGCTCAACGACGAGATAGCCTGGGCAATTGGAATGGGCCACGACCTTGGCCATACGCCATTCGGCCACACAGGCGAGAAGATCATCAGCTCGATAATGAGCGAGAAGGGCTTGGGTCCTTTCCAGCATGAGATATTCTCGCTTCGCATTGTCGATTTCCTAGCCGATCTCAACCTTACCTATGCTGTGCGTGATGGGATAGTCTGCCACTGCGGCGAGAAATTCGTCCAGAGCATCAAGCCGGTTCAGACTGTGAAGGACCTTGGCGCGATAACTTCGATTGCAGGCCTGCTTCCTTCCACATGGGAGGGCTGCGTCGTCCGGTTCTCCGATCAGATTGCATATCTCGGCCGGGATTTCGAGGATGCCTGCCGTCTGAAAGTAGTCCGCAAGGATGAGCTCCCGTCTGAAGTCTCTTCCGTGCTGGGTTCTACCAATGGGGAGATCATCAATTCTCTGGTCAATGACCTGATCTTCAATTCCTCTGAGGAAAAAGGTATCGCTTTCTCTGATAAGGTATTCAAAGCGGTGAACATCATGAAGGAGTTCAACTACCGGAGGATCTACCGAAGCGCCCTTCTCGAAGGCTATGAGAAGTATTTCTCACGCCTTATCCGCCTTGTCGTGAACTATCTTGACGAGCTGTTCGAGAAGAATGGATTCGATGAGAAGCCATACCGTGAAGAGAAGAACATGCTTGCTGTGGGATTCTGCAATCACATCAACGAGATGAATGATGTATACCTCCGCTGCGACGGCGGCTATTCCCGGCTGGTTATAGACTATGTTGCAGGGATGAGTGACAACTTCTGCCTGGACTGTGCAAACGAGATACTCAAGCCCGAGCACATAAACGAATCAATGGAGCAGCTGATCACCGGAAAGTGGTTCGACCTGGGCTAGGTCGGCTATCTTTCCCGTTCGGACCCACTTGCGGGACAGGTACATGAACGGCGTGTCGCAAATGGCGACGATCCATTTGAGCACCAGCGTTGATACGAAGATCTGAATCAGGACATTCATCTCATAAGTTCCTGCGAATGCAATGGCGGTGAACAGAACCGAGTCAATCGTCTGGCTGACGAAAGTGGAGAAATTGTTACGTATCCAGAGCGGCTTGGTCCGCTTCTTCCAGAAATTGAAAGCAAAGACATCGTGCAGGTTGGAGATGATGTAGGCAACCAGGCTTCCCAGTGCAATGCGCGGCATCAGTCCGAACACTGTCTGAAGGCTTGCCCCTGCAATATCGTTCGGTGCGCTTTCGAAAATAAGCGCGAACTGCATAAGGATAGTCATCGTCACAAGGGAGAAGAATCCGATCTTCACCGCCTTCTTTGCCGCCTCGCTTCCATAGTATTCGCTGAGGATGTCTGTTGCGAGAAAGCTGGTTGCGTAGACTATGTTTCCAAGCGTGGCTTCCATTCCGAAAAGCATCACGGTCTTGGTCACCTGGATATTGGCAACGATGACCGAAATCGGCATCCAGATGTATAATCCGGTCTTGCCCCAGAAGCGGTAGGCCATCATTATGGCAATGAAATTGAATAGCAGCATTACTGCCCAGAGAAGCTGGTTCAATGCTTTCCTCCTTTGGACTGGAAGCTCTGGAGCACTTTGTAGGAGGCTACTGAATCAATGGCTTTGACAATGAAAGTAAGCTCATTTAGCGTCGAAACGAGCTCAAGAAGGTTGATCTCTTCCTGAGCCAGCCGCTGCACGGCTTCGTGGATGATTCCAGGTGTCTGCAGAAAAGGCCCCGAGAACACCATAGTGAATGCCACGAGATTGTCCTCCTTGTGAAGCACAGGGCTGTTTTCTATTGCTTTCTCAACAAGGCCGCGGTACTGCTCGCTTGCCACGATTCCGACTTCATTTGTACCTACCACGAAGTTTATGAACTCTCTCTGGGTGCTCGGAAGCTTCTGGTATAGTTCTGAGATATGCGAAAGGAGCCTGTCGCTCTTCTCAAGGTTGTAGTCGAATATGTCGGTGTGCATCACTATCTGGTACTTGATGACAGGAGCATCGATTCCTTCGCTGTTTCTGGATGCAAGCTCAGCAGCATAGCGCCTGAGAGCCATGACTATCGAGTTTGTCCCGGCTTCCTTGCCTGCAGTCCTTTCTACCTGATCCTTCACTGCTGCGGCATAAGAGGAGCAGTTGAGGAAGTCCTTTGAAAGCATCTGCTTGATGTATGGGGTGTTGTCCACAAGGTTGCGGACGGTTTCGCTGATTGAGCCTTTCATGTTTTCTCCCTTTGTTATAATAGATACAAAAGTGTTATTCTTCAAGATTAAATCCAATGTTTGGTTGTTTTGTCGGTGCAGACGAAGAACACAGGTTTGGCCAGAACGAAAAAAATGATGAGATTTGTGTGTATTTTGAGAAAAAAAGGGGAAATGTACACCATATGTAGATTTTTTAATTTGACAGTGTTATATTGAATAAGGGAGTTTTCTATGAAATGTCCAGAGTGCGGAAGCTTGAACGACCGTGTTATCGAATCCCGTCCCAGCACTGACGGCACATCGATCCGGCGCCGTCGTGAGTGTCTCGATTGCGGGGCGCGCTTCACAAGCTATGAGAAAGTCGAGGAAAAGACGCTCATGGTCCAGAAGCGTGACAAGAGCTATGAGCCGTTTGATATCCGCAAACTCGAGCGCGGCATAAGAATCTGCACTGACAAGCGTCAGATAGACCCCGAAGTGGTGGAAGAGCTTGTGCACAGCATCGAGCAGTCCATAATCAAGGAAGCCGGTTCCAAGCGCATAATCACTTCATCGGCGATCGGAGAGGAAGCGCTCAAGGAGCTCTACAAGGTCGACCCTGTTGCCTATGTCCGGTTCGCTTCGGTCTACCGCTCGTTTTCCGATGTGAAGCAATTCGTCCAGGAGATTGAAAAAATCGCCCAGGTAGTTGATTCCGACAAGCAGAACTGATGAATATACTGAGTTCCTACCTTAAGAAAAGCCCACTTATCAAGGCTTTTTCACATGATTCTGATTATCCTCTGAAAGCTTTCGGGCTTGATGGCGTGCCGCTTCTTTCTGCAGCGGGCGCATTGCTTCAGAGTTCGAGGATTTCCGGCAATCTTTTTCTTGTATGCCCGACTGACGAGACGGCAAAGCAGCTGTATTCTGACTCAAAGGC
>JAQUYU010000126.1 GCA_028691695.1 Sphaerochaetaceae bacterium
GGCCAAGGCAGCTTCCGAGACGGGAGTGGTAATCATCGATTTTGCAATAATGCCAACACATTCTCATCTTTTGCTGATGCCGCCGAGTACTGAAGCATTGGTTAGATTCATGCATTTTCTGAATCAATCTTTTGCTATGAAAATCTCACACATGAAGAAGAATGGCAAAAAGATCACAAAGGTGTTCTCAGAAAGACCCAAATACTATCCGATTGGATCGATAAGGAGACTGTTTACGTGCCTGAGGTATATTTTCAACAACCCGTTCAAGTGGAACAGAACCCACACCACTGACAAGCTGATGATGGATGAAGAAACCGGACTGTACTGGAAGACAGCGGCGCAGCTGCATGAAAAAGGATACTGCGAAAGCTCATTCGACCCCGGATTCGTCCAGAAGCTGCTCGGAATGCAATGGAGCGAACTGAGGAAGCTGTACTGCCTGCCGCAGAAGGAATTCGACAGCAGAATAAGCAAGCTTGAAAAGAGCATGAGCCCAAGGATGCAGAATCAGTTCCTGAAGATTGATCCTGACAAAGGATGGACCACGGATATAAGCCGAAGAGCCTTCCCGTATGAGGAAGCCCCAATTCAGATGCCTAAGCCAATAATATGGGAAGATCAGTTCTGAGCTTCTTCAGGAGCCGGACCGGACCAGAGCTTCTCAAGACTATAGAAAGAACGAAGCTCAGCGCTCATCAGATGGATCACGATATCACCGCAGTCGATCAGCTCCCAGCCATCAATGCCTGGATCCTTATGACGATTGCGCACATCAAGCCCCTCGGCATCAATAGCCTCCCAGAGCTGATTGGCCAATCCGCGAAGATGTCCGATGCTCGAAACTGTTGTTATAACGAAGAAATCTGTCCAGCTGCACCTTCCGGTGACATCAACGACTTCTGTATCTATTCCCTTATGATCCTCAAGAAATGCTGCAATATGCTGAGCTTTGACCTTGATGGCCTCTAAATCACGTTCCATGGGTATACCCTCCGCTGCTTCTATAAAATTATCCTGCCGCCATCGTGAAAGAACTTCTGAAGCACCGAAGAACTCTCTGACGGAACTATGCCCTTGGATTTCCAATGGGCAATCATATCATCCAGAATGGCGCTTGCCGTCTGGTTCATGTCATCATGACCAAGATACTCACGCCGCTTCGCATCGTCAAGGAACGTCCGTCCCGGCTCGATGAAATCAGCGATGAAAAGAGCCATCCCGATGTATCCCATCTTCACATTGCCGGTAGTGTGCCAGTCCATCGCATCAAGCCATGGAAGCGGAATATCACTTCCGATGAGCTCCAAAGCAAGTCCATGTGCGACGACTCCATGCGAAAGCACAGGAACGGCCACCATCTCCGGTGCAAGCGCAAGGCTATGAGCCGAAGCAAACCGAAGAAGCTCGCTGTCGCTGTACTCACGCGCCGCATCATGCATGAGCCCCACTACATCTGAAACATCCATCCCATGATAGGATAGAAGGCTTGTCTCAGGATAGCCGAACTGCTCGAACAGAGCTCTCATGCTTGAAGCGACACCCTCGCAATGGAAGAACCTGCGTTCCGACAGCGTCCTTCGCAGGAAACCTCGAATATCCTCAACAGTACAGAGCATGCTTTCTGACATAAGCCTCAACCCTCGGGGAAAGAAGCTCCTCTTCTCGATTGCCGTCACGGACCTCCGTGGACGACCCATCGAAAACCGGATTGTCGATGAAGATGCATTCAGCACCCTCAGGCGGCGGCGTCTTGACTCCGAACCGCCGGAAGATCAGGAACACAACAAGCTCCTTGAGCTGGTCAAACCCTTCCCATTCGCCAAGCCGCGGCAAGTGGTCATCTCCGATTATTAGCCCGATGCGCTCGGGAATACCGAATTCCTGCTTGATTGATTTCACAGTATCGATGGTATAGGATACCCCGCCCTTGCGGATCTCCCTGTCATCGATAATAATCTGCTTGCCTGCCGCAAGTTCAGGATTCTCATCATTGAAATCCTCAAGAGCAAGACGGAGCATCTGAAGACGGTCATCGGCCGAAGCGACCGAGCCCGCGCCCTGCTTGAAGTTGCTCAAGAAAGCCGGCACAACGAAGATTCTTGAAAAAGATGTCATGCTCAGAACACATTTCAGCAGATGAAGATGACCATAGTGGACCGGATCGAAGCTGCCGCCGAGAATGGCGGTTCTTTCTGTCATTTCCTATCCTCCATCCAGCTCTCATCAAGATAGTGGGCATCATTGTCTACAACGGAGGTGAAACCCTCGGCAGGCTTCTTCGCCACCAGCTGCATGAAGACCTGCTTGATTGCATCGATGGTATCGTCCATGTAGATCGACATGCCTACGACATGCTCATCAGGGAACTTCTGCTTTAGCTCTTCCAGACGCTTCGGGGCATCAGGCTCATCGAGCTTGGTGCCGATGAGCACCCTGCTCTTTTCAAGAAGATCCGGAGCATAGCTTCGAAGCTCATTGGAAAGGATTCCGAATGAATTGAGGTAGTTCTCATCTGTGAGGTCGATGAAGAAAGCCAGAACCTTGGTGCGGGCAATGTGCCTGAGGAACTTGATCCCCATTCCATGCCCCTCGCTGGCTCCCTCGATGATTCCAGGAATGTCGGCAAGAACCAGATCCTGGTCGCCGTAGCGCATCATGCCCAGCTGTGGAATCTTGGTGGTGAACGGATAGTCCGCCACCTTGGACCTGGCATTCGTAAGCAGGTTGAGCAGCGAGCTCTTCCCTGCATTCGGGAAACCGACGAAGCCAATATCGGCAATGATAAGAAGCTCAACGCCCACTCTCATCGCCTCGCCCTCGCCGCCAGGCTGTGCAAACCGCGGAGTCTGCCTCGTGGCAGTGCGGAAATGCCAGTTTCCCTGCCCGCCTTCGCCCCCCTTCAGGAAGACGAAACGGGACAATCCGGTAAGATCCTTGAGGACCTCACCGGTATCAATATCCTTGATCACAGTGCCTGGCGGAACGGGAATCTCGACATCGAGGCCTGCCCTCCCGTAGCACCTTGCACCAGAACCGCCCTGTCCGTTCTCTGCCTTGTAGACACGCCTCATCTTGAGGCTTGCCAAAGTCCTGAGATTGGAATCAACGACAAAAACGACATCGCCGCCCTTGCCGCCGTCTCCTCCGTCAGGACCGCCCTTTGGAATGAATTTCTCCCTCCGGAATGAAACGCAGCCGGCGCCGCCGTGTCCGGAGGCCACGTCTATATACGTCTCATCAGAAAAACCGAACATATCTATCTACTCTACGTCAATAGCCACGAAGTTCCTGTTGTTCCTTGAATAGAAACGGACCTTTCCGGCAACCTTTGCAAAAAGAGTGCAGTCAGAGCCAAGGCCGACATTCTCTGCCGGATGAATCTTCGTGCCATGCTGACGGACGAGGATCTCTCCGCCCTTGACGAGCTGTCCGCCGAATCTCTTGACGCCTAACCTCTGGGAGTTCGAATCCCTTCCGTTTCTGGAGCTTCCGCCACCTTTCTTATGTGCCATAAACTTTCCTCCTTAGGCGTTGATCGCGCTTACCTTGATCATGGAATACTTCTCGCGGTGACCCTGGGTCCTGCGGTATCCCTTCCTCTTGTGGAACTTGTAAACACGAATCTTGTCACCCTTGATCTCCTCTTCGAGAGAGGCGACAACCTTTGCACCTTCAACATAAGGCGCACCGAATTTCACATTGTCTCCGTCAACAACAGCAAGAACAGTTGCGAACTCCACGGCATCACCGGCCGCTTTGTCAGCAATTCTGTCTACCTGAATGGTCTTGCCCACTTCAGCCTTGTACTGCTTGCCTAGGATTTCTACCAGTGCATACATTGCTACATTCTTCCTTGTTAGAATTGATATGACGAATCTAGCCCAATCGTCCGAACTATTCAACAGCCTTCTGGAAAAAATGGGCATGAAGTGCAATTGACATCCGACCGTTCGTTCGTTATTATGCCAATCATGACTACCTCGAAGCAGCAGATTATTGAAAAAGCCATAGCCCTGGCAAGCCAAGGAGGCTTGAGCGAAGTGAGCATCAGCATGCTCGCCAATGCGTGCGGCCTTCAGAAATCATCGCTGTACACTCATTTTGCAAGCAAGAAGGCAATAGAAGATGCCGTCCTCATGCACTGCCGAAAAGCTCTGGCATCAGAAGTGAACAGCCTTTCCATCAGCGGCAAGAACCTCCACGACAGTCTCCTGGACATCGCATTCTTCCTCTATTCGATCTTCTCCGATGAAGACACAGGGCTGTGCTACACCCTGATCCAGTCGGAGAAGCTCAGAAACGAAGAAGCAGGCCGGATTGCAATTCAGATCTTCAACATGCTCACAGCACGCTGCGAAGTTCTTCTGGACCGCAAGACCCACCTCGACGACTGCCACAGCCCCGCTTTCCTGTTCTGCTCCGGGCTTGAGAACCTGATAGGCCTGTTCCTGCTCAGGCAGAAAGAAGGAGAGAACTGGGAAGAGTTCTCATGGGAGATCGAGAA
>JAQUYU010000018.1 GCA_028691695.1 Sphaerochaetaceae bacterium
TTCAGAGCGAGGCTTCTTGCTGAGAAAGTAGCAACAGAAGAAGAACTTCAGAAGATTGAGAAAGAGCAGGAAGCGGATGTGCAGGCTGCTGTTGATTACGCTGAGAAAGCGCCGTTCCCGCCGCTTGAAAGCGCACTGCATGATGTTTACTGGGAAGGGGGCAACAAATAATGGCAAAGATGTCGATTGCTGACGCGCTCAAGACTGCAATTGCAGAAGAGATGAGACGCGACAAGAATGTATACTGCATTGGCGAGGATGAAGATATCCCCGGAGGAATGGGTGGAGCTTTCACTGTCACCAAGGGACTTGCTGATGAATTCGGTTTCGATAGAGTAATCAATACTCCGATCTCGGAGATTATGATTTCAGGAGTCTGCGTTGGATCTGCAATGATGGGAATGCGACCTGTCGCCGACCTTCAGTATGGCGACTTCCTGTTCTGCATGATGGACCAGCTCTGCAACCAGGCTGCCAAGATGTGCTATATGTCTGGCGGAAAAGTCCATGTTCCTATGGTCATGAGAGCTCCTTGCGGTGCAAGCAACCGCGGTGCCCAGCATGCCCAGAGCCTTGAAAGCTATTTCACTCATGTTCCAGGACTCAAGGTTATCTGCCCGTCTACTGCATATGATGCGAAAGGACTGATGAAGCAGGCTATCAGAGATGACAATCCTGTTCTTGTATTCGAGCACAAGCTTCTTTATGGAAGCAAACGCAAGGAGAAGGATGCAATCAGCACCGTGGGCGAAGTTCCAGAAGATGACTATACAATAGAATTCGGAAAGGCTGCTGTGCGAAAGGAAGGCAAGGACATTACAATTGTTGCAAACCTTCTTATGAGCTACAAGGCTTTGGAAGCGGCTGCTGTGCTCGAAGGCGAAGGCATAAGCTGTGAAGTGATTGATCCGAGAACCTTGGTTCCGTTCGATTATGATACAGTGCTTGAGTCTGTCAAGAAAACAGGACGCCTGATGATAGTCCATGAAGATCATTACAACTGCGGGTGGGGTGCTCAGGTTGCATCCTGGTTTGCTGAGAACGCTATTTATGAACTCAATGCACCGATTTCACGTGTCTGCGCTTATGATGTTCCGATTCCATTCTCACCAGTTCTCGAAAGCTATGTGATTCCTTCCAAGGAAAAAATCATTGAAGCTGCAAGAAATCTGATGAAGGCTTGATTATGATTAAAGAGATTAAGATGCCAAGTGCAGGTCAGACAACCGATCAGGCTACTATCTGCAGTGTTAATGTAAAAAAAGGGGATATCGTCAAAAGAGGCGATATCCTTGTTGAAGCTGAAACAGACAAGGCTACTCTTCCTGTTGAAAGCTTTGCCAATGGAACGGTAATCGACATCAAGGTTAGCGAAGGCGACACTGTAGATGCCGGAACTGTTCTTATGGTGATCGGGGATGCCGCTGATGCGGCATCATACAAAGCCGAAGCTGTGGCACCAGAGGCTGCAGCTCCTGCGGCTCCTGCTGTAAAGGAAGAAGACGAGTATCAGCCGATTGACAAGAATGCGGCTCCTGTGAAGAAAGCAGAGCCTGCGGTTTCTGCTGCAGCTCCGAACGAAGTCAAGGCGATGCCGAATGCCAAGCAGCTTGCCAAGCAGAACAATGTTGATCTTGCAAAAGTGACTTCTGCCAATGGCGGGCTTATCAAGAAATCCGATGTCGAGGAATTCATGAAGAATTCTTCTGTAAAGGTTTCTGATGATGAAGATGTCTATGCGGTTGAGCCTCAGTCCAGGATGAGGAAGGCCATTGCTGCCAGAATGCTTCAGAGCTGCAACGAGATTCCTTCTTTCCAGATTTCAATTAATATTGACATGACTGGTGCAATCAAGCTTAAGAATGAAGTCCTGGATGCATTCGGAGTAAAGATTTCATACAATGACATCATGTGCAAGGCGCTTGCTGTCACTGCGAAGGAATTCCCGCTGCTCAATGCACGTTATGAAAACAACGAGATAAGAGTCTGCAACCATACAAACATCGGCATTGCTGTCGGGCTTGACAACGGACTTGTCGTTCCTGTTGTGAAGCATGTCGACCAGCTGTCTCTGAAAGATATTGCTGCTGCAAACAAGGCCAACATCGGCAAGGCTCGCGATGGACAGCTTCTTCCTTCAGACATGGGCTGCGGAAGCGTTTCGCTTTCAAACCTTGGAATGTTCGATGTTGACGAATTCACTGCTATCGTGAATCCTCCAGAAAGCTGCATCTTTGCAATCGGCAGCATCAGGACTGAACCGGTCTTCAAAGAAGGTGTTTTTGTTCCTTGCTCCAAGTGCAATGTAACAGTGTCGTTCGACCATAGGATGATTGATGGTTCATATGGTGCAAAGCTTCTCAAGAAGTTCAAAGCATATATGGAAAACCCATCATTGCTTCTTTTCTAGGACAGGAGGATCTGATTTTCAATGGAACAGTTTGATCTTTTGGTCATCGGGGCTGGCCCCGGTGGCTACTCAAGTGCGATTGAAGCGGCAAAAGCCGGTCTTAAGGTTGCAGTTTTCGAGAAAGACAATGTAGGTGGAACATGCCTTAATGTCGGTTGCATACCTACAAAGTACCTTCTTGACAAGGCTCTTGCCATGGACAAGATCCGCAACCTGACCGGAGACGGCATCTTCAAGGATGCAGGCTTGTTCAGCTACAAGAAGATTCAGGCAGGAAAAGACGCTGTTGTGGGAAAGCTCACCGGCGGAGTCTCTGCTTTGTTCAAGGCGAACGGGATCCAGCTTGTCAAAGGCGAGGCAGCCCTTGAAAAGGGGTGCAAGGTATCATGCAATGGATCTGAATACGAAGGGAAGAATGTCATCATTGCGACAGGATCTCATCCGTTCATGGTTCCGATTTCCGGCGTTGAGAATACAATCGACAGCACCCAGGCTCTTTCGCTCCAACAGGTTCCAAAACGTTTCTGCGTGATTGGAGGCGGGGTGATAGGCCTTGAGCTTGCAAGTGCATTTGCTTCATTCGGAAGCGATGTGACTGTGCTTGAAATGCTTCCCGATCTTCTTCCAAAAGAACTTCCAGAGGCGGTCAAGGTTCTCAAGATTGCCATTAAGAAGCATGGATTGAATGTCATAACCGGCGCAAAGGTTCTTTCAGCAGCCAGGAATGGCGCTGAAAAGGCAGTTTCTTATGAGAAGGATGGAAAAACCGAGACTATCGCAGCAGATGAAGTGCTGATGGCTATTGGAAGAAAGCCTTCGCTTAATGGAATCGATGCCAAGGCAATCGGACTTGAGATTGATAAGAAAGGTTTCATTTCGGTCAATGACAAAATGCAGACCAACCTTGAAGGCGTATATGCAATCGGGGATGTCTGCGGTGGATACCAGCTTGCTCATGCAGCTTATGCCGAAGGAGAAGTTGCTGTATCCAATATCCTTGGGATTGCCAAGACCCTTGATGTTTCCATAATGCCAAGATGTATTTTCACGATTCCTTGCTTCTCTGCCGTAGGCATAACAGCCGAGCAGGCAAAAGAGCAGGGATTCGATCCGGTTGTAGGCTCGTTCAACTATCAGGGGAATGGGATGGCTCTTGCCGAAGGAGCTTCCGGTTCAGTCTTTGTAATCATGGACAGGAAGACAAAGACTACTCTTGGTATCCAGATTGTTGGTGAGAATGCTTCTGAAATGGTTTCATTCGCCTCTTCTGAAGTAGCAAATCATACGACCTTGGATCAGTGGGAACAAAAGATAGTTGCACATCCATCCCTTTCAGAGATGGTTAAGGAAGCAGCGCTGGATGCTTTCAAGCTTGCAGTGCATAAAATTTGATTGGGAGAGCTGATGAGTACTACAAAACTTTACATTGTCAGGCATGGAGAGACTGCAAACAACGTCGAATACAGGTTCATCGGTTGCACTGACATGCCTCTTAATGCCAGAGGCATGGCTCAAGCCAGAAGCCTCAACCAGCCTTTTCTCAAAATCGGTCTTGACCGGATTTATTCAAGCCCTTATCAGAGGACTATGATGACGGCTAAGGAAGTTCAGGCCGGAAGAAGCATCGATATAATCCGTGACTATGGGCTTTGCGAGATCAACTGCGGTGAATGGGAAGGGCTGAATCGTCCCGAAATCGAGGCGAGATGGCCTGGAATGATCAATCTCTGGCAGTTTGAGCCTGATAAGCTGCATATGCCAGGAGGTGAGACTCTTAAGCAAGTTCAGGATCGGGCTGTCAGGTCGTTCATGAACATCATTGCAAACGAACGCGGAAACTCAATTGCAATAGTATCGCATATGCTTACTATTCAGCTGATAATGGCGCGTCTGTTTGATATCTCACGAAACGATGTCTGGAGAATGACTAATCTTGAAAACACTTCCATAACAACGATGGAAGTCTTTGATGATAATTCTTTCGAGATCGTCAAATGGGGAGAAGACAGCCATCTTCCTATGGACCTGAGGAACACATCGGTCAAGATTGCCGGATTCACCGAGAACGAAAAACCAGTTTTCGATGTATCATCTGTCAAAGGCCGTCATATGCTTCCGAAGCTTTGATATAGTATGAATGACTGTGGTTTGCGGAAATTGCATTTTCAGAGAATTCCTGTTAGACACTCCTTGCAGAATGATTGGAATAAGTGCTTGTTTCGTGAATCAGGCGTTCTTTTTCATGTTCCTCACCTGTCAAAGGTGAGGTTTTGTATTTGACTGGCTGCCAAGCGCAGCCGATAATTCAGAATGTACCAGGAGGTGCATATGGAGAATTTACTGAATAACAAAGTGGCCGTAGTCACTGGTTCAGGAAGAGGAATCGGAGAGTCCATTGTCAGAACACTTGCTGATGCAGGTGCAAAGGTCGTGGTCACTGATATTGATATTGCCACAGCACAGGGTGTTGCCGATGACCTGTGCAGCAAAGGCATGGAAGCTAAAGCCATAAAGTTCAATGTCGCTGATTTTGAAAACATGAAGGCGAATGTTGATGAAATCAAGAACCTTTTTGGAAGAATCGATATCTGGGTGAACAATGCCGGAATAACTCAGGCTGCAAAGATTGAAGATATCACCACAGAACAATGGGACAAGATCCAGAGCATCGACCTCAAAGGTGTTTTCTTCTGCACTCAGGCTGTGATTCAGATAATGAAAGAGCAGAACTACGGAAAGCTGGTTCATATATCATCAATGGCTGGCGAACGTGGAGGAAGAAGCTCTTCTCCAAGCTATTCATCTGCCAAGGCAGGCGTGCTTAACCTGATGAAGTGCTTTGCTATTTGGGGTGGTCAGTACAATATCACTTCAAATGCAGTCTGCCCAGGAAGAACCGTTACCCAGATGGCTCAAGGACTTAGCTGGCTTCATGATCCGAAAGACGATCCGAAGCTTACAATCCCTCTCTGCCGCTTTGGCACACCTCAGGATATTGCGAATGCTGTTCTCTTCTATGCAAGCGACCTTTCAAGCTATGTGACAGGTGACATCATGGAAGTCAACGGCGGCCTGTATATGACTCGCTAGTTTGTAGCTGGCTCTTCAGGAGCAATTGTCTTCACACTCCCATGCTCGGACAGGATAGGCGGATACGTTATTCTCTTGGGCGAGCTATTGGGAGTTTTCAGTTTATCAAGGAACAGTTCTGCGGCGGCAACGCCCATCTTGTGCTGATCCGGCTCCACGCAAGTGACTTTGGCTTTTCCTCTGGATTCCCTGCTTGAGTCATCATTGCAGATGACGCTGATATCATCTGGAACCTTTATTCCATTATTCGTCAGGGCATCAATGAATCCATCTGCCATTAAGCCGCTTGTCGAGAAGAAGCCCGTGCAGCGTTTATCAGCAGGAAGCTTTGCAATCCTGGTTCCGATTTCGAACCCGCTGTTGTAAGTTCTGTCCCCGTAATAGATCGAATCTTTTGTCACCGGAATGCCTGCTGATTCCATGGCATCCATATATCCAAGAGTTCGGTTCTGGCATGTGATAGAGTTCTGTGGCCCTGCAATATGAGCTATTCTTTTGTGACCGTGCTCGATCAGGTACTGTGTAGCCATGTAGCCGCACCTGTAGTTGTCTATAGTGACTACATCGACATCCATTGATCTTAGATATCTATTAACGAGGATGACAGGAGCCGACATTGATTGAAGCAGCTTGATGAGCTTGTCATTCTCAATGACATTCAGCATGAATACGCCAGCAAAGCCATTGTCTTTCGCATATTGCAGGTAATTCATCTCTGCTTGCCCAGAGTAGTCGCTTATCGATATGAAGATCTTCTTTGAAAGGGGGGTCAGAACTTCTCTGATGCCATCAATGTAAGAAATTGTGATTGGATTTGTAATCTGTCCGGCAATGATCAGAATTGCGTCAGTGTTGCGAGTCTCTGCAGTCTTGCTCCGCGGACGGTATTGATAGTTGCAGGCCTTCAATGCTTCCTCTACTGTCTTCTTTGTTTCTTGAGTTACGTTTTTTTCATTATTAATCACTCTTGAAATTGTGGCAGTCGAAACTCCGATCTGTTTTGAAATATCAGCCAGTGTTATTCTCATTACATAATTCTTGCAGAATCGATTCTGCAAACTCCTTCAAAATGAGTTATGGGTGAATTATAACACAAGTATTCATTAATTGAGAAACAAAAATGTTGGATATTTTGAAATTAATAATGAATCAACATCAATAAAGCAGTTTGACTTGTTTTTTTTCCATGGTTTTGCATCAAAAGGATTCTTATTTTGGATTGTAATTAAACTGCAATGAGTATGAAACCAATAAACATAGAAAGATGCTTTTGCAAACAATGTGATGTAATTACATATTTCTAACAAGCAAAATTTCTGTAAAACACTGCAATTTCATGGTTGACGCTTCAAAAATACATGTTATAATGAGAAAAGTGGAATATTTAGAATGAAATTACATTGCTTGTTGTGGAAGATTCCAGTATTCAGCTTTAGGAGAATTTGATGTTTCAATCAAAAAAGAAGGATTTGATCCAAAGGAAAAGACTGCGCGTTTCACCGCTTCCGTATTTTTTCATTGCGCCAGCCTTGGTCCTGTTTGGCCTTTTCACGATATATCCGTTCATAAGGACGATTATCCTTTCATTTACTTTGACTAACCAATATGGAAACCCGACAAAGTTCGTTGGTTTCAAGATGTGGCAGAGAGTTCTTTCCAAAGCAGAGTTCTGGGATACGATTCTGACCACGTTGAAAGTCGCAGGCATAACGCTGGTGGGAACTTTCCTGATGGCAATGATTTTTGCATTGCTCTGTGCAAAACCAGTCAGAGGCGGGAAAGTCTATCAGACCATGTTTGCATTGCCTATGGCCATAGCATCTTCACCTGCAGCTGCAATATTCCTGTTTGTGTTCCGTCAGAAGAACGGTCTTCTGAACAGCGTGCTTGGAACAAGTATAGCATGGCTTCAGAACATGAATACCGCGATATGGGTGGTCTGTTTCGTGACTATCTGGCTTCATATAGGTTCCAGCTTCATTTTCCTTCTGGTCGGATTCCGTAATGTTCCTGATGAATTGATCGAGAGTTCTGTTCTGGATGGTGCGAATGGCTGGCAGAGGATGTGGAATGTGCTGCTTCCGGTAGCTTCGCCGCAGATCTTCTTTGTTCTGTTCTTGAATATCAACAATGCCTTCAAGAGCTTTGCCCAGATCAAGCTGCTCACTCAGGGCGGTCCTGTCAATTCAACGACAACGCTTATCTACTATATATATAAGAATGCAATGATCAACGGAAGGTTCGAGACAGCCTGCATTCAGGCAATCTTCCTGTTCCTGATGATATTCGTCATAACAAGGATTCAATTTGCTCTTGAGAAGAAGGTGGTATATTATCAATGATTTCCGATAGAAATAAAAAAATGCTGAACAAGACCCTCTTTTATGTTTTGATGCTTGTTCTTGGCTTGATATTCATCTTCCCTCTGATTGTTGGATTCCTGTTCTCTATTCATACTGAAACTGAATTGAGCCAGATTCCGCTTAAGCTTTTCACTCCGAATCCGACATTGGAAAACTATGCAAAAGTATTCCAATCAGTGCCGATTTTCCATTATTTGAAGAATACTCTGATTGTCTGTGTTATTGCGATTATTGCACAGGTAGTGATTTCCAGTCTTGCAGCTTATGGGTTTGTTTTCTTCAAATTCCCGCTGAAAGGATTTCTTTGGACGATTATTCTCGCAACCATGATGGTCCCGGGAGAAGTGGTTGTGATAACCAACTATGTTACGATTCAGAACATGGGGCTTGTGAACACTTATCCTGGATTGTTCCTGACATCATTGATTTCAGGTACATCGATTTTCATGATGCGTCAGTATTACATGCAGCTTCCAAAGGAATTCAAGGAAGCGGCAATTCTTGATGGATGCAATGATTTCCAGTTCCTAGGCAGAATTGCAATTCCGCTTTCAATACCTACGATTTCAGCTTTGGCAATATACCAGTTCGTGCATATCTACAATGCTTACTTCTGGCCTTTGCTTGTTACCAACAAGGATAAGTGGAGAACTATTCAGGTAGGTATTTCATATCTCGTCACCGGAGATGTCGAGGAATATGGAAAGATTCTGGCAGCTGCAATGGTTGCGCTTCTGCCAACGATGCTCGCCTTCATATTCGGTCAGGACTATATCATAAAGGGTATGGTTTCCGGCGGAATCAAGGGCTGATTGACTTGTGAATAATTGCGGATTCCGCAGTTAAAAAATAAAAAGGAGAAAGAAATGAAAAAACTTTCAATTGTAATGCTTGTTCTGCTGTTCTCATTCAGCTTCGTTTTTGCAAACGGGACTACTGAGACTGCTCCAGCCGCTGAGCCGGTTGTTGAAGAGGTGAAGCCTGCCGGGACTACTGAAGTCGTATGGTGGACTTATTTTGGAAAGGCCAATGTCAGCTACCTTCAGAAGATTATTGATGCTTACAATGCTAGCCAGACTGACTATCATGTAACAATCGAGTACCAGGGAAGCCAGGCTGAGATGATCGCCAAGATCCAGTCAACAAGGTCGGAAGATCTTCCAGCATTGTTCAACTGCGCAATCGAGAACATCGGCATGCTTATTCCTGCTGATTACTGCATCGAAGCTCAGACATTCCTTGACAAAGACAAGGAAGGCTGGCCGGAACTGGATAAGACCTATGCAGCATTCAGATCAGCTTACAGCGACAAGGAAGGAAACCTCGTCGGGTATCCTAACGGAGTCAGCTATCCTACAATCTATTACAACAAGAATCTGCTCGCAAAGGCTGGAATCGACCCGATGACACTGACTTCCACTGAAGAAGTATATGCGGCCTGCAAGAAGCTCGTTTCCGAAGGTTATTGCACATACGGCATTGGATTCCATCCAGATGGTGGTTATTATTTCAACGCAAGCCTTGCTCGTGAAGCTGTTCTGGCATTTGATAACACTGATGGATACACCGGTGACATCACAAAGTGCCTTTACACCGATGGCGGCAAAGTCCAGGAATCTGTGACCAAGTATCTTGAGTTCTACAAGAAGCTTTATTCTGAAAAGCTTGCTGTTGCCTATGGCTCCAACTATAGCTCAGAAATCATTCCTCTGCTTGCTTCAGGCGACTGCGCAATGATGATGGGTGTTATTTCCATGACAACAAAGGTTCTTACCGGTGTTGCTGGAAACTTCGAAGTCGGCGTTATCCCGTGTCCGTCAGTAACTCCTGAAGGAAAGCGCGGCGGTGAGCCTTCTGGCGGTACTGGTCTGTTCATTGCAAACAATGGAGACAAGTGGGAAATGCAGGGTGGATATGAATTCATGAAGTTCTGCAGCAAGGGCGAATGGGCTGGCTATTTTGCTTCAGCTACAGGTTATCTTGCTCCGAACACAGATGCTTACAACAGCGAAGTGTATCAGAACTACATGACCAACACATTCCCGGCAATCTCTGTTGTCTATGACAGCCTTGCCAAGTCTGATGATTCTGCAAAGATGCCGCTCTGCGCCATCTCTTCTACCATCAAGGCTGCTAACAAGCTTGCTATCGAAACCGTAGCCAATGAACCAACTGACGCTTCAATCGCTCAGGCAATTCAGACCGCTCAGGCGACTATTCAGGATGCGATTGATCTTTACAATCTTTCAAACAACTGATTTTGATTCAAGAAATGCAATGGAAAGGTGTTATGCCTTTCCATTGCTTGTAAAAAAAAGAAAAAATAAATAATTTAAACCAAGGAAAAAGAAAATGAAAAGACTGCTTCTCTGCATTCTTGCTGTGCTGGTTCTTCTTACCAGTTGCCAGACTGCTTCTAAGAACATCGAGCCAGATGAAAATGGGCTCTTTACATCCTATGTCTTCGATACTTCGGAAGATTCTGGAAAGCTCACGGCAAGATATCTGGCTTTGAAAGCCGTATACATTGGCTCGCAGGATAAGATCAATGCAGGCGATTGCACTGTCTATACATCTCCTGAAGGACTTGTGATGATGGTTGATTGCAGCAACAGAAACAGCTTTGATGAGATCGATCAGCAGCTTCAGATGATGGGCGTTACTGATATCGATATATTTGTCATGTCCCATCCGCATGCAGACCATATTGGCTGCTTAGCTCAATTAGCAAGAAAATACCCGATTCATCAGGTATATAAGAATAATCAGGTCTATGATTCTGTCACATACAGAGAGGCAATGGATTACATACTTGAGAACAATATTCCATGCACCGTTCTTTATGAAGGTGATTCCTTTATGTTCGGAGAACAGGTGAAGGTCGATGTTTTCAATCCTCCGACAGGATTGGGTGAATGGGCGAATCAGAACACAGCCTCTTCCAACAACTGCTCCCTTGCCTTGAAGCTTACATATGGTGATTCCAGTTTCTGGACTTCTGGAGACCTTTACATGGATGGCGAGCTTCGTGTTGTCGAAAAATATGGCGATGCAATTGATTCGGATGTCATGAAAATGAACCATCACGGATATGAAACTTCAAACAACAAGAATTTCATCGCAGCAATCAGCCCGGAAGTGGTTGTGGGGATGCATGAAAGCATAACAAGCCAGACTGTTGCAATGATGTATTCCTTGAAATACAAAGCTCTAACGTTCTACAATTGCCAAGATGGTGCCGTGCGGGTATCTACTCCTGGAGATGGAACGTATGATGTTCAATGCCAGATGCTCCGTGAGAAAACATTCTACGGGGAACCAGCTGCAAATTGCCATTATACAATAAGCAATGCTGCAGACATGAAAGCTGCGGAGTGAAGAAATGAAAAAGAAAAGACTTCTCGTTCTGTCTGTTGACGCAATGGTTCGTGAAGATGTGGACAAGCTCATGCAGCTTCACCACTTCGGCCCGGTCATGAAAGACAGCTGCCAGATTACCCATGCAAGGACTATCTATCCTTCCATTACCTATCCGGCACATGCCTCTATCTCTACCGGATGCTATCCGAACAAGACTGGCATTGTGAGCAACTTCGATTTGACTACTGCCGACAAGGAACAGAGCTGGGTCTGGGATCACTCGCATGTGAAAGTGCAGGATATCTTCACTGCTGCGAAGAAAGGCGGCTACACCACAGGTTCGGTTTACTGGCCTGTGACCGGAAATCATCCTGATATCGACTACCTGATGAATGAATACTGGATGCCTCTGTCTGATGACACATTGGAATCATCGTACCGGAGAGCCGGTTCAAGCGAAGAAGTGATAAAGATCATTCTAAAGAACGAACAGTATCTTCCACCTACTTACAAGAAGACCGGCCGAGCCAACTTCATGGTGGAACCGTATATCGACAATTTCCTTATCCATTGCTCCTGCGATATCATCCGTCAATTTGCGCCAGAGGTGATGTTCATACATGATGGAATCATTGATGGAACAAGACACAAGTATGGCGTATTCAATGCCGAAGTGGACAAGGCCATTGGCTTTGTAGACGAGCAGTTCGGAATGATCATGCAGGCTCTGGAAGATGCCGGCGTGAAGGATGAAACCAATATTGTCGTCCTCAGCGATCATGGACAGATGGAGACAAAGAGAATTCTCAAGCCGAATGTATACCTGCGTGATCATGGATTCATTGAAGCAGATGACAACGGAAACGTGAGTGACTGGAAAGCCTTCTGCCTGTCTGATGCAATGTCGGATCTGGTATATCTCAAGGATCCGTCGGACAAAGTGACATACGATGCTGTATACAGCCTTCTGAAGGCTATGGCCGAAGAAGGAATCTACGGTTTCAATGAAGTGCTGACTGCGGATGAGATTGACAAGAAGGAGCATCTGAATGGTGATTTCTCGTTTGTTCTTGAATCGGATGGGTATACATCATTCAGCGATTCATGCATAAGGCCTGTGATCAAGCCATATGACACTGACGACTACCGCTTCGGAAGAGCGACGCATGGCTATAACCCAGACTTGGGTCCGCAGCCTGTGTTCAACGCAATAGGACCTGATTTCAATACGAACGTGATCATCAAGCGTCTTCCGACGGTTGATGAAGCGCCGACATTGGCCAAGCTCCTTGGAGTCAAGCTGCCTGATGCAGATGGCAAGCCGATTGATGCATTCCTGAAATGAAACGGAGATTTGAATGCCGGAATAAAGCAGCTGTCTGCGGACATCGAGGAGACAGCTGTCATGGAGCAGAGAATACAATCGCGGCGATGAAATACGCAGCGGATCTTGGCGTTGACATGATAGAAACAGATGTCCGCATGTCTGCAGATGGCAATCTGTTCCTGATGCATAACCTTCGTCTTGAAGACCTCACTGATGGAACTGGTGTAGTACGCGAGCATTCTTTCGAAGAACTTAGGAAGATGAATGCAGCCAGGGATTTCAATCCAGATGAGAAATTCAGGCTTGATGATCAGTTTCAGCCGATAGCGCTTCTTGATGAGCTGCTTGATCTGGCTGCTGATTATCCTGATCTGATGCTGAACATAGAGCTCAAGGACAGACCTTCTGATGGGGATGAGGAGTTTGCCTTTGAATGTGCCGACAAGACTGCCAGGGTTCTTGCAGAGAAGGGTTTTGCTGCAAGAACATGGATCAATTCCTTTTCAGGCAAACTGGTTGAAAGGATCTGCAGGCATTATGGAACGCTTTTCCATTACCATGGGTTCTTCCCGTGGACAAAGATGGGGGAGATGGTCACAAATCCATCGCAGTTCTGCGATGTGGTGTGCATGCTCAACTGGACGCGAGGTGAAGATGGAAGAATCATGGCAAGCAAGGATTCCGCTGAATGCTTTGCTTCGCTGCTGGCCAAGGACATTGCTCCTCTGACTGTGACTTTTCCAAATGACCTTGAGTTCTATGATGATGCCGTGGAGCATGGAAGCAGGATTCTCATGGCAGATGATCCTGCTATGATGCTGGCTCACTGCAGGGCGAAAGGCTGGCATGACTGAATTTGAATTATGATGGATTCTTAAGCATACAAATTCCATTAGAATCTAAGAATCCGGGCCGCTGCTTGATTGAAAGATCAGGTTGCGGCCTTTTCTTTTACATGATGAAGTTCTGCACTCCGACCTTGAAGATTCCTGAGAATTGCATGTTGCTTCCTTGAAATCCTTCAGTTACCCCTGATTACTCTCTATTTCATTTTCAATCTTCAGCAAATCTAGTCTCCTCCAGGATGATGCTGGCTATCTTCTCCGGCCTGTCATGGGTAATGTAGGTGCCATGGCCTTCGCCTGGGAGAATGATAATCTTGCTTCCTGGAATGCTCTGGGCGATTCTTCTTGTTTCTCGTTCCTTCACAATGTCTTTCTCTCCGGCTGTTATCAGCGTAGGGGCTTGTATTGCGTGAAGCATCTCCTCTGTGATGTGCGGTTCAGTAAGCATGAGCTTGTAAAGCGGATCCTTTGTTTTCCAGTACTTGAATCTGTTTGGTATCTGGAATTTGGCTTTAAGACCGCTTGGAACAATATTGGCTCCGGAGACTATCAGATGAGAAGGCAGTTGCGGCGATTTGATAGCCACAAGCAGCGCGATGATTCCCCCGTCCGAGAAGCCATAGATTACCGGATGATCCAGATCATGGTCATGGCAGAATTCGATTACATCATCGGCCATGTCGGTGTAATGGAGCTCTTTCTCCTTGGGATTGGCTCCCTGTCCTCTGCTGTCCAGAGCGTATACTGTGAAATGCTGCTTTAGGATCTCAATGCAGATTTCAAAAGACTGGTGACTGCTTCCGTTTCCATGGATCATGATCAAGGGTTTCCCTGATCCGGTTTGTTCAAAGAACAGCTTCATTGGTTTCTCCTATTTGCTACGGGGTGGGCGAGGCGGGCTGCGGATGATCGGTGGGCTCTGTATTGGTAGAGGGATCGTATGGATTCACATGGACCATGCAGTGCTTGATGTCCGGATTGCTCTCTTCAAGGGCGTGATGGACTGATTCTGATACATCGTGGGCATCGATCAGAGTCATCTTCGAGTCGACTGCAATCTCTACATCCACGTAGATCTTGCTTCCGAACAGACGGGTCTTGAGGTCATCGATCCGGATTACTCCTGACTGGGTCAGGATAGTGGTCTTTATCTGTTCAAGAGTTGCGTTGTCGCAGGATTTGTCCAGCATCTTGTCTGCAGCATCACGGAAGATATCGACTGCAATCTTCAGAATGAACAGGCAGATGATAAGGCTTGCGATAGGATCGAGGATTGGCAGGCCGAGGCGGGCTCCGATGATTGAGATCAGGACGCCTAGCGAGCCTAGAGTATCTGTGCGGTAGTCCATCGCATTGGCCATCAGGGCAGAGGAGTTGACCTTGCGGGCGGATGAGCGGGTGAAAGCATACATGAATTCCTTCATCAGTATGGAGACTATGGCGGCAATTATTATGAGCTTGTCAGGTGAAACTGTTTCCCCTGATGGCTCGATGATTGCCATTATCGCACTGTAGCCGACAGTCACGCCTGAGATGGCGATGAGGACGCTGAGGATTATCGAAGCTATGCATTCAAAGCGTTCGTGGCCATATTGATGGTCTGAATCAGAGTCTTTGGTAGCAAGACTGATGCCGATTATCACAATCAGGGTATTGAATACGTCGGATGCCGAGTTGATTGCATCGGATACCATTGCCGAAGAATGGCCTAGCAATCCTGCTGTTGCCTTGAGTGCGGCAAGAAACAGGTTGCAGCACATCATGATCACAGAAACACGGACAACCACCTTGCGCTCTTCGCTTGCAAGAAGGCGTGGCTGGATCTTATTTATCGCTTTCATTTTGGATCCTTGCTTTGCCTATGAGCTTGTATGCGGCTCTGATCTGGGCGTCTTCGCAGCCATTCCAGCTTGCGCCTTCGTTTTCGCTCTTGTACATCTGTGTCATCCACTGAACATCGGATGAGACGTCCTTCAGGCCTCTGGTCTCGAGTTCGGTCATGTTCATGACAAACTGGACTCTGTCGCGGGCAGGAAGGGCTTCGGAAGAGATCTGGAGAATACGGGCGAAATGATTGAGGCAGAAGCCTCTTGAGGATTCAAGGGCCTTGCGGAATTCCTCGTCGGTGGCCCACAGCACTGCCACTGTATAGCAGTAGCGCACAAGGCGGGCTTCCATCCGGCGGCAGATCAGGCAGCCTTTCTCTTCTGAAGCTATGGCATCTGTTATTGCCGAAACGGCTTTGTCGCAGGAGTGTCCGGGTTTGGCCGAAGCAGCCATGGCAAATGGTTTTGCAAGCCGGCTGACCTGTTCGTCAACTACAGAGCGCAGCATCACGGCAAGGCTCTGGGGCTTGCGTGCCTGGGCAAGAAGATCCATGTGGTGAGGACAGAATCCGATTGTGTTCGCCTGGACCCGTGTCTCAGGGTTCATCACCGAAGATCCAAGGTAGAAATTTACGCTGTCAGCCTCTGCGGCTTCCATGAGGGTGCAGATCGGACACTCTGAACCCTTTCGCAGCGCATCCCAGACAGGGATAGTTTGCAGTTCGTACTTCATTTTCAGTTTTTGCTCTTGTTGTCCGAATCGCCGGAAAGGGGCTGGGATTGCGCGGCATCTGCCGTAGGTTTTCTTGAGCGCCTTTGAGGTTTCACCCTAGGGAGCTTGAGGCTGTACTGTGCTTCTTGTCCCTTGAGGTCAGGCAGGTCTTTGTTCTTCAGAGGTTCGCATGAAAGCGTGCTTCTGTCGAAGTGATAGTATTCGATTCTGTCCTGCAGAGCCCTATAGACGAGAAAATAATCTTTTTTGGGGAAAAAGGCAACAGCAAGAACCAAGGTATTCTCATCGGAGGCAAGACTTATCAGATGATCCTGCTCCGAATTCGAAAGGTAGTCCGGCTTGCAGATCAATGCCATAGGACGGTAATCCTGTTCTTCGCGGCTGTGTACGAGGATGTCGCATACAGGCAGCGCCTTGCTTTCAGGGTTGGGCTGGAGGTCTACATGAAACTCCGGCATCCGGAGCTGAAGGTGCAGAGCAAGGCGGAAGCAGAATGCCATCTTGGGCTTCTGCCAATCGAAGATCATGCTGTCCTCGTTCTGTACTTGAGCAAGGGACTCGGTGAAATGCTGAAACAGCTTGAAATCAGATATTTTCTTCTTGTCTGCCATGTCCTTATTTTACCAGCAATCAAAGGATTGCACAACATTCTTCAAAGGCACATGGTCATATATATCGGAATGCATGTGATGCCTTCAATCTGTTTCAGGTTCTTTGAATAGATGATGAATTTTTCAGGAGTCTTGATCTGGAATTTGCGATTGAAGTTGTCAAGCGACTCGTGGCTGCAGTAACTTGATGATTTAACTTCAATCGGACAGATGCGCTTGTTTCGGACAATTAGGAAGTCGACTTCGTATTTGTGCTCTTCCTTGTTTCCATCTGTTTTGAATCTGTATTCGTTGAAGAACAGCTTGTATCCATTTGCTCGAAGCATCTGTGCAGCCATGTTCTCGAATATTATTTCTTCATTTATCGAAAGACGGTCGAACAGAAGCGCTTTGTAAATGTCAAGCCCTGTTTTCTTCGAGTTTTGCAGAATCTGTGAAACCAGCAGTCCGGTATCGCCTAAGAATAATTTGAAATTGTTTTTTTCTGCATGCAGATCCAGGGAAACTTCAGGTTCCGTGACATTGGTGCATTTGTTTCCGATCATTGAATTTGAAATGAAATCAACTGCATCGCTGAGCGGAATACGGCTCTCAAATGACTGCCTGATTGCTTCTGCTGTAACGGTGTCGTTCTGGGCCCATAGGAATTCTTCGAAATCCATAGGATACATATGGATTCTATGTTCTTCAGAAGGAATCAGTATCTCGGTCGATTTCCTCTTTATTCCAATGAGAGAACCTGTTTCGATATAATCAAAGCGGCCATCGAGAACAAGATGCTTGATTGCTTGCCTTGCAGGAGGAAAAAGCTGGACTTCATCGAAGATGATTACAGATCTGCGTTTTTCAAGGCTCTTACCTTTGAGCAGGAAGATATTCTGGAAGAACGAATTCAAATTGCCAATGTTCTCCAAAAATTGTTCTCTGACATCTTTGCTTTCCTTTGAGAAGTCCAGAATCAAGTAATCTTCGTATTCCCTTTTTGCGAATTCCTCCGCGAGAGTAGTCTTTCCGATTCGTTTAGCTGCTTCAATGAGCAGTGCAGTCTTGCCATCAGACAATCTCTTCCACTCAAGCATAGCTTCGTAATTCTTTCTTTTGAATACCATTGTGTCACCTCCTTTTTTTACCGAAAAGTTCAAATCTTTTAGGCTGAATTTGCACGAAAAGTGAAAATGTTTTGCATTTATTATGCACGAAAAGTGAAAATGTTCAGTATTTGCTGAGGCATGAGGGATTGGCCGGATCCCCAAGAAAAGAGCGGGGAATAATTGCAAATAGGGTGCAATGATGATACTATCGGAGGCTAAGTAGGTAACAATATGGAGTTTAGTCAGAGAACAGTTACGTGCGGCGATCTTCGAAAGGCCGACAATGGCAAGAAGGTCGTCCTCAACGGATGGGTGCACCGTGAGCGCAATCATGGGGCTATATTCTTCATCAACCTGAGAGACAGGTATGGAATAACCCAGGTTGTTGTCGATGATGATGCTTCTTCCGAGCTTCAGCAGACAGCTGCCCAGCTCAAGATGGAGTACTGCATTGCCGTCACTGGCACGGTGCGGCTCAGACCGGAAGGGATGATCAATCCTGAGATGGCTACCGGCGAGGTTGAGGTCAAGGCCGATTCGATCGAGATTCTTTCCACCTGCGCGACTCTGCCGTTCATGATTGACGAAGACAACAAGACCAAGGAGGATCTGAGGCTCCGCTACAGGTTCCTTGACCTTCGCTGCGGCGGAATTCAGAAGAGGATTGCTCTCAGGCATTACTTCGTGAAGGCAATCAGGGACTTTTTAAGCGCCAGAGGTTTCTATGAGATCGAGACGCCGACTCTGATTCGTTCCACGCCGGAAGGAGCCAGGGATTTCCTGGTGCCGAGCCGTCTTTATCCTGGCAAGTTCTATGCTCTTCCGCAGAGCCCGCAGCTGATGAAGCAGCTGCTTATGTGCTCTGGGTTCGACAAGTACTTCCAGATCGCCCGCTGCTACCGCGATGAGGATGCACGTGGAGACAGGCAGCTTGAATTCACACAGCTCGACCTTGAGATGAGCTTCGTCAAGCGTGACGATATCCTGCTTCTGATGGAGCAGCTTTTCGGTCAGGTATTCAAGGATGTCGTTCATTATGATCTGCCTGCTCATTTCAGGAGAATCGCATACAAGGATGCCTTGAACCAGTACGGCTGCGATAAGCCTGATCTCAGATTCGATGTCCTGATGCAGGATTTCGATGAGCTGGCTGCTGCTTCATCTTTCACTGTATTCCATGAGGCGCTTGCTTCCGGAAAGGGTGCAGTGAGGGCTTTGGTTGCTCCTAAGACTGAAGGCGTTGAGTTCACCCGCAAGTACATTGATGAGCTTGAAGCTGCTGCAAAGATCTACGGTGCCAAGGGAATGGCATGGATGAAAGTCGCCGATGGCAAGCTTTCTGGCGGTGTGACGAAGTATTTCGCCGGAATGGATGAAAAGGTCATCTCCACGCTCGGTGCCCATGATGGAGATCTGATCTGCATCATTGCAAACGAGAAGTGGAAGAAATGCTGCGTGAGCCTCGGAGCTGTGAGAAGCAAGCTTGGCAAGGATCTTAATCTGATCCGTCCGGGATTCGAGTTCTGCTGGATAGTGGATTTCCCGCTGTTCTGCTACAACGAGGAAGAAGGTCACTGGGAAGCGGAGCATCATATGTTCTCGGCTCCTCAGTCGCAGTTCCTTCCGACTCTGGAATCAGATCCAGGTTCGGTTCTCGGAGATCTGTACGACCTCGTGCTCAATGGCTATGAAGTTGCATCCGGTTCCATCAGAATCCATGATGTCGAGCTTCAGAAGAAGATCTTCAGAATCTGCAACTACAACGATGAGCAGGCTCAGGAGAAGTTCGGGTTCCTGCTTGATGCGTTCAAGTTCGGGCCGCCGCCACACGGAGGAATCGCCCCTGGCATCGACCGTCTTGTGATGATAATCACAGGTCAGGATTCGATCCATGAGGTCATTGCATTCCCGAAGAACACAGTAGGCGTCGATCCTATGGATGGCAGCCCTGAGAGTGTGGATCAGAAGCAGCTCGATGAGCTTCATCTGGCAATAAACTATCCGAAGGAAGATAGGAAATAGCTTCTTTCAATCTAAATGATTTATGTCATGCCCTTGGACTTGAGGTTCGAGGGCATGGTTTTTCATTTGTTCTTGATTCTTTCAATCCTGCAGCTGGGGCTTTTCAGAATGTTCTGCGAGACTTCATCATCAATCCAGATTGAATGCGGAAAAGGTTCAGTTTCTGAAAAGGTCGCCGAAGGTGCCTGAACGTCTGAAAAGGTCTCTGAAGGTATGAAAAGGTCATGCCGAAGGTGCCTGAAGGTATGAAAAGGTCATGCCGAAGGTGCCTGAAGGTATGAAAAGGTCGCCGAAGGTCATGACTGTTTGTTTTCCGATGTCATTTGACAGCAAAATTGCTTTCAGTGTTGATACATGGGCAGTTATTTGTTATTTTAGGTTACAGGAGGCGAGGAAGATGAGTTTGACCGATAGCAATGAGAATGAGAAGGACGATGAGAAGAATATCGTCAATGAAATTCAGAACCAGATTCATGTTCAGATGCATCATGATGCTTTCGAGAAAGGACGCAAGGAATTCGAAAGACAGCGCTTTGCTGCTATGAAAGGCAGCCTTCCAAAGCAGAAAGTCTCCGAGCATCATCATCAGAGGATTGTGAAGCAGTCCAGACGTGGACAGTAAGCTTTGAATCTGTGGGACGGGCCATGCTTTTTGCATGGCCTTTTCAGTCTTTGAGACATCCGATTGGAATTATCTTGATCTGATCTGTACGTGTATAGGCCATATTGTCTCCAGTGATGATCATCAGCAGGTCTGGTTCTCGAAGAGGGCATTGCCTCTCTGTGATGTTGTATTGCTTGACCAGCTCTTTTATTTTCAGAAGATGCTTTGCTCCTTCTTCTATGTCTTTTGATCCAAGCTTGTATTCAATCAAAGCGTATCGGCCGTCATTAAGCCGTAGAACAGAATCAGCTTCTAGTCCATATCGATCACGGTAGTATGACAGTTCTCCGCCCAAAGCTTGGCTGTATACACGAAGGTCTCTTATGCACATGCATTCAAAAATGAAACCGAATGTCTTTAGGTCTGTCTGAAAATATTCAGGAGACATACCGAGAGCTGCGACCGGAAGGGAAGGGTCTGTGAATTCTCGCTTCTTTCCCGATCGCATCGTGGTCGCGTTTCTGATTGATGGGCACCAAGCGTCAAGGTCTTCAATTACGAAGAGTCTTTCAAGTGCATCGATGTAAGAATCAAGGGTTTCAATTGAAAATGTCTCCGCATCTGATTGTGTGTCTTTCAGTATTGTGGCCTTTTTTGCAAGAGTAGAGAGATTTCTGGCGTAACTTCTGAGGATTGCTCTGGCCCATTTGGGATTTCTTTTAACATCATCGATAGCACAAATGTCAGTTTCATAAATCTGCCTCAAATAGTCTTTTGCAACTTCCAGTTTCGACTTGCTGGTTCTTTTTGAAAGGTATGAAGGCCAGCCACCTCTGCAAGCTGCGAATACCATCTTTTCAAAAGACAAATTAGTCTGGATTCCATCGATATCCATCCTTGGGTTGTCGAAAAGCTCTTTCAAAGAAATCAACCCATTTGATTCTTCCGATTCGAACAGACTCATTGGATACATCCTGAGCTTTGAAATTCTTCCAGTGCCTGTATGCATTGTCTTGATATTCCTTGATGTTGATCCAGTAAGGATAAAAAGGCCATCTGCCTTTCGGTAATCGATTTCCTTTCTTACCGCATCCCAAAGAATTGGAGCATCCTGCCATTCATCAATCAATCTTGGATTCTCCCCTTTTAGAAGCAGCGAAGGTTTTGTTTCAGCAGTCTTCAGATACTGATCACGCATGTCTGTATCCTGAAGATCCAGTATGCTTTTCGCATGTTGAATGGCAGTCGTTGTCTTGCCGCACCATTTTGGTCCGACTATGCATGCGGCTCCGAAGGTCTCTAATTTGAAACACAATAAATCATCTGCAATTCGTTTATAAT
>JAQUYU010000127.1 GCA_028691695.1 Sphaerochaetaceae bacterium
ATGAGAACGCTTTTTTCAGATGAGCTGAAGCCGTCGGAAATATTCCCATACTCTCCAATGGGAGGCGTTCAGGCACTCCGGGAGAAATGGCTTGAAGAGATGAGGATAAAGAACCCTCTTCTTGAAGGCAAGTCAATTTCACTTCCTATAGTGACAAGCGGGCTTACAAGCTCAGTCAGCATTGCTGCATCGCTCTTTCTCGACAAGAATGACACTGTTGTGCTTCCGGACATGTATTGGGAGAACTACAATCTAATTCTTACCGAGCAGCGCCAGGCGAACATCGTCCCTTATCCTTTCTTCAAGGAAGGAGGCTTCAACACAGAAAGGCTGTCTCAGGCGATTGACTCTGACACAACCGGAAAGGTATTCGTATTCCTGAACTTCCCAAACAATCCGACCGGCTATTCGCCGACCGAAGAGGAAGCAGACGAAATCACAAGAGTGCTTGTCTCGAAGGCTGAGAGAGGAAAGAAGATCCTCGTCATGTGCGATGATGCCTACTTCGGACTGTTCTTCGACCGTGATGTGTGCAGGCAGTCCATGTTCGCACGGCTGTGCGATGCGCATGAGAACATCCTCGCTGTCAAAGGCGATGCGGCTACAAAGGAAGAGATGGCATGGGGATTCCGAGTCGGATTCCTCACCTACGGCTGCAAGGGTTTCACCGAAGCCCAATACACAGCTCTGATGCAGAAGACCCTTGGAGCAATCCGCGGCAGCCTGTCTTCATGCAGCACTCCAGGTCAGAATGCCCTCCTTCATGCAATGTCCAGCCCGGACTATGCAAGCAGCAAGAAAGAAGGAATAGAGAAGATCGGGATGCGCTACCATGAGCTCAAGGCTCAGCTTGAAAAGCACAAAGCCGATACCTATCTCGAGCCTCTTCCATTCAACAGCGGATACTTCATGTCATTTCAATGCGGCTGCAATGCCGAAGATCTGAGACAGCTTCTTCTTTCGAAGTACGAAGCTGGAGTGATCCGTCTGGACGAGCATCATATCCGTCTGGCCTTCTCCAGCATAGACCTTGAGAAGATTCCTCAGCTGGTTGATGTAGTCTACAAGGCAGCGAAAGAACTTTCCTGAACAAACAAAGGCCGTCGGTTTTCCGGCAGCCTTTGAATTATCTGTCAATCACTGAATAATCAGCTTTCCTAGGTTTTCCTTCTGCAGGAGGGCAGTCAGGATAGCCAAGAATGCAGTGCCCTATTCCAACATAATTCTCTGGAATTCCCCATTTCTTCATCAAGGCTTTCCCTTGTTCGGTACAAAACTCTTCACGTGCTCTGTGAATCCAGCAGGAGCCGAGTCCGATTGAGCTTGCGGCAAGCATCATGTTGCCTATGGCAAGAGCACCATCTTCGACATATGTCATCTTTGAAGGATCGGAAAAGACTGCTACTACAGTCGGAGCTCCATAAAACGGATCGATGTCCTTGCCCATGACAGCAGCATTGAGACTGGAAAGCTCATCCCGGTCTGCTTTGTTCTGTATTGCGACAAAGCGCGGAGACTGTGCTCCCTTTCCGTTGGCGGCCCACTTTCCGGCTTCAAGGATTGTTTCAAGTTCTTCAGGTTTGATCTGATTGCCTTTGAAAGCACGTACGCTCCTTCTCTTGAGCATTTCATCAATCACAGCATTGTGTATCATTCTGCACCTCCATCTCAGAACAGAAGTCTCTGTTCAAAGTTAACAAGTCTTCCATTGTCGGACAGTATCTTGGAAAGGTATTCGGTATTGAGCTTCAAGTCCGATGCAAGCTTCACCACCATATCCTCCGAAAGAAGATTCTGCTCGCACATCAAGTAGCTGAGCGCTTTCTCTGCAATGAAATCCGGCAGGATGGAGTTCAGGTAAACTTCCCTGTCCTCAGAATCTCCATATCGCTCAAGTATGCTCCGGTACAGCTGCGAGTTCTCCTTGTCGCCATGAAGTCTTTCAAGTTCGGTGCGAAGCAGCTTTGCATTCCCTCTGGTGGCTTCTTCGGCAAGAGGCTTGAGGGTGAAGAACGTATATTCCTTGCCAGGAAGGAAGTGATGCATGTCGCATCTTGAGCAGTAGTTCGGTGACCAGGAACCTGATTTGGTCTTGTCTCCTCCAACGACAATCAGAGGATCGAAGAAAAGCGCAGGGCATTCACGGCCATCAACGCTGTAGTACCTGTAAGTATAGAATGCGTTGGCAAGGCAGTCCGGATGGTCGCAGTATGCAGTGAGCGGAATCACATCAGTTGCCATGTCAAGCATGAGCCTTGCCGTGGAGTTGAATATTGCCTTGCGGAAATTGAGGATAAGAGTCGGGAATATGAACATGACCCCGCGTGAAAGGCTGTGCTTGCGAACTACATAAGCTATCCGTTCATCGAAGAACGAAGCTTCGTCAATAATGAAAGTCCCTACTGTTGGATTATCGTTGAGGACCTGTTCAAGCCCGAAGCTGTCTTTGATTCTTGCAATGTTCTCTCCGCAGCGGATGTATCCGCCTCTGTATGGAAGAGCATCAGAAGGATAATCTTCGAATCTGGAATTGTCCAGGTCGCTGCGGACAAAGAACACGTTGCGCCTATCAACGACTCCTGTTGCAGTGAACTCCTTCACTGCATCGCTTTTCTTCATTGCAATGGCAGCATCACGCCAGATCCTTGCAGCGAATTCAGTCTTCCCGGAACCCATGGGCCCTATGAGCAGGACACGCCTGCCAGGCTTCGAAAAATCAAAATGAGTGAAAGCCGAGTGGATCTCGATTGAAGGAAACCCAAGGCTCTTTAGAAAATCATCTGTACTGCTTGTATCTTTATTTGCCATAGCAATGCTAGATTACCCCAAAAACGACATGGAAGCAATCAACATCTTCAAAGAAATTGTCCTTGTACCTTCATTATGCTATTATCAAGCAAAGGAGACAATGCAATGTCATTCCATTCAATTCTTGAGAAAATCGCAGAGAACTACCTCTGGTTCCTGCTAATTATCCTGCTGGTGAACCTTCAGCAGAAGCGCTACCTTCCAAGAAGCCTCCATAAGCGGATGGCAACATTGCTTCTCGCAGTTCTCGCACTGGTTCTTGAAATCGCTCTTGCCCTTATTCTTGCAAAGGGCTGGCCGGACTGGCTCGTGTTCATCGCATTGGCAATTGTAATCTCAGTGGCCGTTATCATGCACGACCGCTTCTGGCCTTTCAGGCTTCATTGCCCTAAGTGCGGAGCAAGCCTCAAATGGAAGGAAATAATCGGATCTGATGGCAATATCTGCGATGAATGCTATCAAAAGGAGCATCCTGAGGAATTCGTGGAACCTGAAATTGAAAAGCCTGAAATACCTTCATCGGTTGATGATATCGACTGGAACAACTGGGAAGCAGAACAGAACTGCGTGATCACCTATCTTTTCCGAACTTCAGAATCAGGAGAGAGGCAGGTACTGCTGATTGACAAGAAGACAGGGCTTGGCAAAGGCCTTGTGAATGTCCCTGGCGGTCATATCGAACCAGAAGAGACTGCCGTGGAAGCTGCTGTGCGCGAGTACAAGGAAGAAACCGGACTTGATATCAAAAACCCAGCACACATCGGAAAGCTTCATTTCCAGTTCTTGGACGGAACCACTCTGGCCGGCCATGTGTATTTCTGCGAGGATTTCTCAGGGGATATTCATGAAACCGATGAAGCCCGCGGCTTCTGGTGCCCGGTTTCAGAAATCCCGTTCGACAGGATGTGGGAAGATGACCGCTACTGGCTGCCAGAAGCTCTATCTGGAATGCATTTCTCAGTCGTATCGGTTTTCGATGGAGAGAAGATGCTTTCGCTGAAGTTCAGCAAGATTGAAGACAAAGAAGGAAATGATTGATGGAAATCGGACTGGGCTGCTGGCAATTCGGACCTTCGTTCGGATTCTGGGATTCTCAGAACGGCATTGACAGCAAGCGTACCATACGAGCAGCCCTTAGGTCTTCCATATCTCATCTTGATACAGCTCAAGGTTACGGCAATGGGCTTTCTGAGCAGATAATTGGATCGGCAATCAGGTCAGAAGCCAGAGAAAACCTCTTCCTGGCAACGAAGATCATGCCGTGCGAATCTGCTTCACTTGCTGTAGAGAAAAGCATTTCGAGACTGAAGTGCCAGTACCTGGATCTTGTATATCTTCACTATCCGGACAGCCGCTTCGATATCAGAAGAAATCTGCAAGAGCTTGAACAGCTCATGGACAATGGAATAATCAGAAGCATAGGTCTGTCCAACTTTGATTCAGAGCAGATTGGAATTCTTTCCAGATTGTTTCCGATTTCGTGGGTTGAACGTCCTGTCTCGCTTCTGTGGACACGAGGCCTTGATGATCAGATTCAGCTGTGCAGGAGCCTGAATATTCGCATATCCGGCTACAGCCCTCTCGGGCTTGGTCTCTTGCTGGGCAAGAAGCCAATGCCAAATGATGCCCGGAGTAATATGTTCTGCTTCAAATCTTGTTCAAATCCGGCCTTTAAAGACC
>JAQUYU010000019.1 GCA_028691695.1 Sphaerochaetaceae bacterium
ATGATTGTGTCATCCCTCTGAAGGGCGCATCTTGATATCACACTTCTGATGATTGGGTAATCCGAGCTTTGAACTGGGTTGGCTCCCAGCATCAGTTCATAAGATGTGTGATAAACCCCAGTCAGTTTCTGATGGCTGATTCTGTAGTCGAGTATTGCTTCTTCAATCGAGTTCAAAAGGTTTGATGACACATGCCAACTATGGCTCATTAACAGGAAACAATCAAGCAAATATTTGAAATAAAAAAATTTACTTATTTTTACGAACATTTCCAGTTCGGCAGTTCGCATCCAGTTCGGTTAGTTCGGTTAGTTCGGCAGTTCGGCAGTTCGGCAGATCGGAAGTTTGGAAGCAGTAAGCTTATTTCAATACTTCTTCTGATGTTTTTCTGATAATCGTATCGAGAGGGGAATGGAAAGGGCAGAAGGCATTGTGGAGAAAAAAGGTTTTTATGGATATAAAAAGGATAAATTGACAATCTCTGTTGAAAAACGGAGTAAGAAACTGTAGATTGAGAACATGATTGGATTCTTCATTAAAAAATCATTCTTTGACGGTTGGGACAACTTTCTTTCTCTGCTGCTGTTCAACCTTGGATATATAATCTGCACCCTTGGAATACTGGCAATCCTCAGCTATCTTGAAGCATCGAGCTGGATCACATACCTGCTGATCGCAGTAGTGCTGCTTGTATGGTGCCTGTATAACGGAGGCGTTTCAGGAATGGTTCACCAGTACAGCCGCTACACTCATGAAGGATTCGCCTTTTTCAAGAAATCACTCAGAAAGCAGCTGACTCACAGTCTGCTGTACTTTGCAATTGTGGCCGGTCAGATCCTGTGCTGCGTCATTGTGATACCATTCTATCTGCAGTCGCTGCAAGGAATGCTTGGGACAATACTGGGAGTAATTGTGTTCTGGGTCGTGCTGTTCTTCGCCTTGGCGATGCAGTATTACTATCCACTTGCCCAGACGATGGAGAATGACAAGCCGCTGAAGACATTGAAGAAGTGCTTTATCATATTGGCTGATAACTTCGGATTCAGCCTGTTCTTCGCCCTGTATAACCTGATCAATACAGCGCTTTCAATTGTCCTTGCATTGATGATTCCTGGTGTCACAGGAATCATGCTCTCCAAGGATGTTGCAATGAAGCTGCTGATGTTCAAATATGATTACATTGAAGAGCATCCTGAACTAACGGCCAAGGAACGCAAGCATGTTCCATGGGACGAACTCCTGATAGACGAGAAGGAGAAAGTCGGGCACAGAACATTCAAGGGCATGATTTTCCCTTGGAAGGAATGACGATTCCCGTTGAATAGGAACGCAATTTCATTGTATCATTTCCCTTGGTTACGGAGGATTCACGATGAGCTATGAAGTTGAAATAAAGGCAAGGATCGATGCAAAGCAGATTGAAGGACTGAAGAAGAAATTCAGTTCACTCGAAGGCACTCAGATACTTGGCGATGTCCGCAAGGAAGATACATATTTTGCGGTACACGAGACGGATCATCAGCTCTTCCGTGTCCGGCTTCAGTCCATAGGCGGAGTTGAGGATGTGCTTGTGACATCGAAGCCTCTTCGTACATATGAAGGAACGGAAATCAACAAAGAGCTGGAATTCCATGGAAAGGCTTCGGAATCGGACACTATCAAGGAGTTCTTCAAGAGCCTCGGGTATGTAGTATGCCTCACCAAGCTCAAGACCGGATGGTCATGCGTGACTCCGAAGAATGACTTCGAAGTCATAGTGGAGATCTTCAAGGTTGATGTTATTGGATACTTCCTTGAAATGGAGATCACATCCATCCAGTCATGCGAGACTCCAGAAGATGATGCCATGATTTCCAAAGCTCAGAAAGCGCTTGTCGCACTGCTGGAGGATGTAGGAATCAGCGAAAGATCGATTGAGACCAAATCCTACCGGAGCATGATTCTCGAGGCCCGGGCAGAATCCTAGAACGGATACCAGAACATTGTCTTGAATCCGAATCGCAGAGTGAGGCTCAAGGCAAGCCAAAGTGCGAAGATGGACAGTACTGTCCAGTCTGAAGCTCGAAGCGGCCTTGACATGTACCAAGTGCGCTTGTCTTCCCTGCAGAAACCTCTGAGGACGAGAGCCTCGGTGATGACATCTATGCGGTCCATTGAAGAAAGCACAAGAGGGGCAATGACTCTGCATACGCTTCTGATCCGCTGCGAAAGCGGAACATTCTTTGAAATATCAACGCCTCTTGCCTGCTGGGCATGCATGATGTGGCTGAACGTGAGAGACACTTCAGGAATGTAGCGAAGTGCAAGTCCCACCGAATAGCTTATCCTGTACGAGAGGCCGATCTTGTTGAGCGATGAGGCGAACTCGGATGGATGGGTGCAGCTTGCAAAGGCGAGAGCCATCGGGAAGATGGTGAAGTACTTCATCGTAACTATCATAAGGTACCACAGGGTTTCGAGAGTCAATGCATACTTGTCAGAAGCCTGACCCAGGATCACAGTGCTGGTGCCGATGTATTTCTGTCCCTGGTCAGGCGAAAACAGGAAGATGAATATGGCATTGACCAGAACCACATAGGTTATAGCGAGGAAAAGCGGCCGGAAAGTCTTGAACGGGACATGACTGAGCTTCAGGACAATGAAGCTTGCAGCCAGCGACACGGCAAGGATGCGGATATCAAACGTGGTAAGGCACAGGATTACCCATCCGATGAAAACAAGGAACTTGGTCACGCCGTTCAGACGGTGAATAGGAGAGTCGACGTCCTGGTAGCTAAGGGCGAAGGCGAACTTCTGCTCTCCGGACTTCGCCTTCCGGACTTTGTGCTTGGACGGCGGTGCTTCGGGTACAGGAGGAAGCACAGAAACAGGGCTGGTGTCGATGGCCCGGGACTGCTCTTCGGACTGGATGAACTTGGAAATGAATAGTGAGATATCCGAGATTCCCGCCTGTGATGCCAGATCGAAAAGGCTTGTCTTCTTGAGATTCGCCTTCTCGAGAAGAGGGCCGTTCGAGAAGACTTCGCTTACAGGTCCGTCGCATAGCAGATGCCCGTTGGAAAGAACCAGGGACCGGTGGGTGTATTCAAGGGCCAGATGCATGTCGTGGGTTATGAACAGTATCGTGATTCCAAGCTCGTGGTTTATATGGGTCAGGAACTGCATAAGGTCTGTGTAGCGGCGGTAATCCTGCCCAGCGGTCGGCTCGTCGAGAATCAGGACCTCAGGCTGGCTTATCAGGATCGAGGCTATTGTGACGCGCTTCTTCTGTCCGTATGAAAGAGCGCTGATAGGCCACTTGTTGTAAGCCTTCAGGCCGCAAAGCGAAAGCATGTCCATGACCCGTGGCCGGATGTCATCTTCGTTCATGTCTCTTTGACGCAGGGCAAATGCCACTTCATCGTATATCATTGTGTGGCTTATCATATGGTTCGGATTCTGCATCACATAGCCCACAGTCCGTGCTCGCTGGGCTATAGTGTCGTCAAGTGCAGGTGAGCCCTTGATCCTGATTGTTCCCTTGTCAGGAGCAATGATACCCATGAGAATCGATGCAATGGTGCTCTTGCCTGCACCGTTGTTTCCGAGAAGGCTTACCATTTCGCCTTTGGCAATGGTGAAGCTGACATCGGTTAGGACAGGCTTGATTCCATCATATGAGTAGCACAGGTCCTCGGCTTCTATAATAGGCTCTCCGGGAGGCAGGGCTGGACGGAGAGGCTGGGATGCTGCCCAGTTCTGAAGAAGAGCGCGGTTGTGTTCCCCGATTTCAAGCGTGCTGGAGTCCGAGACCTGCGGGATTTCATCGAGATCGCAGCCTGCGGCCTTCAGCGCCGATAGAAAAAGCGGCTCACGGATGCCAAGCTCTGGAAGAAGAGATGAGCGAAGCAGCTTCTCAGTGGTGCTGTCACGGACTATCGTGCCCTCGCTCATCACTATGACCCTGTCGACAGGGCGGTACAGGACATCGGCAAGCCTGTGCTCTATGATCAGAATCGTCTTTCCAGTTTCCTTGTGAATGCGGTCGATGAGGTCAATTGCCTTCTTTCCCGTTGCAGGATCGAGGTTTGCAAGAGGCTCATCGAAAAGAAGGATGTCCACATCATCTACCATCACGCCCGCAAGAGAGACCCGCTGCTTCTGACCTCCGGAGAGGTCTTCAGGACTCTGTCGAAGAAAATCCTCCATGGATACGATCCGTGCCATATTCAGGACTTTTTCCTTCATTTCGGGAAGGCTTCTGTTCTGGTTCTCAAGTGCAAATGCAATGTCCTCTCCGACAGTTATGGCAACGAACTGGCTGTCGGTGTCCTGCATGACAGTTCCTACGTGCCGTGAAAGCTCATAGATGTCCCAGTCCTTCTGGTTCTTGCCGCATATTTCAAGTGTACCGGTCATTTCTCCCTCGATTGATGAAGGAATGAGACCGTTGATGCAGTTTGCCATCGTTGACTTCCCGCAGCCGGAAGGGCCTGCGATCAGGATCTTCTCGCCTTTCCGTATAGAAAGGTTCAGATGCAGAAGGGTAGGCTCCTTCTGGGAGCTGTACTTGAATGAGAAGTCCTTGAATTCAATGATCGGCTGTTCCATTCTGCTGTTCTCGCGTATGGACTGAATGATTCAGCCCATGCGCAAGCAGGCGGGTTTTCCCGTCTGCAGGATGCTATTTGGCGTCTTCGGCTGTCTTGTCCAGCTCGAGGTTCCGTGTCTTTGCAAAGCGGCTTGCAACCAGCTTCATGAGAAGCACGCCGAGGATTGCAATCACAACTGTGTTCACCAGGGCAACAAGAAGCTGCTGGGTGATGACCTTATCCATCGGTTCAGCGAACAGAAGATAGTCGAGGATTGCGCTTATCATGTATCCGATGAAGTTTGCTCCGAACGAAAGGCCGATGAAGATTCCGATCTGCTTTCCATTCATCTTGCCTTCCTTGAGGGCATTCTTTGTGATGATCGGATAAAGTCCAATCAGAGCACCGCAGATTGCAGACCCGGCTACCCATGTGAACCAGACGCCCCAGCCTGCGAACAGGTCAGTGATCCAGTGGCCTAGGAATCCGACAAGGGCTCCAACGATAGGCCCGTAGACTCCTGCAAAGAGAGCCAGAATAGCCATTGCCGGCTTGATGGTGGTGTTTGCAAAGATTGGGATTCCAATCAGCCCGCCGAATCCGTAAAGCGCTGCTCCGATTGCAACGACAACGACAGCTTTCACTGCTGTCATTGATTTCTTCTTGTCCATAGCATACCTCCTGAATGTGTGTGCATTGTTCCTATATAAGTTCGAAGGCTATCTTCCAGCCTTCGCCAGTTCCGATTCGGTAAAGCGATGCAAAATCGCCTTTGTTCACAGCCACTGCAAGGTTGAGCAGGCTGTTCACATAGACAAGCGACTCTCCCTTTGCCACTTCGGAAAAGCTCTTGCAGTAGGCAAGCTCATATCCATAGACCGTCAGTCCTTCATGGGATATGGTGACGCGGAAGCGTGAACCGACGGGAATGCCTGCTTCCTCGAGAAAGCTCTCGGGGATGTTAGTCCAAAGCGAACCATAGCGGGTATCAAGAATATCGATGGCACCGAACAGCTTCTTGCCATGGATTTCCGGTGCAATAACGTCTAGCTTGACATAGTTTTCAAGGACGGGCCCGACATCCTCGAATGATTCCTTTCCGCTTGCAAGCAGAGCTCCGGTATAGGCATAGACATCGCGACCCTGGAATGTGTAGCTTTTCTGGCTTCCTTTGAGGCGGTTCTTGTCACCCTCGATCTCGCGGATCTCGGTAATGCCGACGGTGCGTGCAATATGCGTGATGGTGCCGTTGTCCGGCGTGACGATAAGGTGGCCTGAATCAGTGAGAACGGCAATGCTCTTCCGGCTGCTTCCTACCCCTGGATCCACGACGCATACGAACACGGTTCCTGGTGCCCAGTATGTCATCGCCTGCATCAGGCGATAGCTTGCCGACCAGATATCGAACTGAGGAATCTCGTGGGTGAGGTCGTATAGCCTGATTTCCGGGCTTACGGCATCTGCAACCGCATACATAGCGCTCACTGCTCCGTCCACACGTCCGAAATCGCTCATGAATACCATGCATCGGCGGGAAGTCCAGGTTGTTTCTGTCATATCAAACTCCAAGGTGATTCTACCATGGAAACGCCTTTTTTTGAATACTTATTGCCAAACCCATATTCTTCGCCATCATTGGTCATGAAATCACTATTCTGCGGCCGGTTTCTGGTTCGGTGAATATCCTTGCATCCGAATGGAACACGCTTCGAAGCGTGTCTTCGGTAATCGCCTGCTCGGGGGTGCCGGAACAGACAAGAGTGCCATGGTCAAGTACGTGGCAGAACTGGGCATATTGCAAAGCCGAGTTGAGGTCATGGATTGCACAGAAAATTGAACGACCTTCATCTGCAAGAGTGCGGGCAGTGCGAAGAAGCTGGCTCTGGGCCTTTATGTCGAGGTTGCTCGTAGGCTCGTCCATCAGAATGAGACTGGTGCGGCAGCAGATAGCCCTGCACAGCATCACGAGCTGGGCTTCTCCCCCGGAAAGCTCGCATGCCTGACGGTTCTCAAGCTCGGTGATTCCAACCATCTCCAGAGCCGATTTCACGTCAGAATCCGAGCAGGGCCTTCGTGCATAGTCGGTCATCGAGATTATCTGCTTCACGGAGAAGCCATCGGGTAGGATGTAGTACTGCGGGACGAATGCTGCAAGCTGTGCAAGCTCGATCTGATTCATGCCTGAAGTGTCTCGGCCATCGATCAGTATATGGCCAGAACTAGATTTGAGTCCCCTGAGGATTATCCTGAACAAGGTGGATTTGCCTGATCCGTTTGGGCCCACAAGGGCAGTGAATTTTCCCTTTTCGGCAGTCAGGCTAAGGCCGTTGAAGATGATTCGGTCCTTGTAACCGCCGCACAGGCCATCGATTTGAAGGGCAGCTTTCATATAGTGTTTCCTTTTCTTGATGCCAAGCTGACGAACAGTGGCGCTCCGAGGATGGAAGTGATCACTCCAACAGGTATCTCGGCAGATCCAGCGATGGTTCTTGCAGCTGTATCTGCGGCAAGCAGGACAATAGCACCAACAAGGGCGGTGGTAGGTATGAGCTTTCTGTGCTCAGGCCCGCACAGCGCTCGTGCAATATGAGGTGCCAGAAGACCTGCGAATCCAATCACGCCGCAGAAGCATACTGCAGCGGCGGTGCAGATCGTGGCTGCGCCAAGCATGAGAATTCTGGTCTTCTCTACATTGAGCCCTAGTGACCTTGCACTGCCTTCATCAAGAAGCAGCAGATCAAGTGCTCTTGCTCTAGGTACGATGATTGCAAAGCTCGCAGCAGCGGCTGCAGCCATTATCAGCACCTTGTTCATGCTCATTGAACCGAAGCTTCCCATCGTCCAGAACAGGACGCTTGAAAGCTCATGGCGATGCAGGTATACGATAAGAGTTGTTATTGCGGAGAACAGGCTTGAAAGAGCAACTCCAGACAGGATCAGAGTCCGCTGGCTGTTGTGAGATATGGCCATGACCAGCACCGAGGCAAGCATCGCTCCGGCAAATGCCAGAAGCGGGATGCTAGGCAGAAAGCCTGAAGTGATTCCCGCAAAGGTTCCGGCAGCCACCGCAAGCGAAGCCCCGCTGGATACTCCCAGAAGATATGGGTCAGCCATCTGGTTGCGGAATACTGCCTGGAACACGACCCCGCACAGTCCTAGCATTGCTCCGCATAGCACGGATCCGATAACTCTTGGAAGCCGGATGCTGCGGATAATGTACTGCTGGGTGTTCTCGACCTTTCCGAACAGTGCGCTTGCCACAGTGGCCAGATCAACTTTTACGCTTCCAATGCAAATCGCCAGCAGAATGAGGGTGCATAGGACTATGCAGAGGATGATGATCAGCTGTGAAAAGCGCAGGGTTCCTTTCATGTCAGAACAGCTCTGGGTGAAGGACTGCCGCCAGGTTCTCGACAGCTTCGGCGGTACGCGGGCCTTGACGGTCCATCACGTCTCCGTTGACAGTAAGCAGCTTCTTGTTCTTTACTGCAGAAAGCGCGCTGTACGGCTCAGTGGTCTCGAAGTACTGGCGATCAAGATCGAAGTTTGAATAGCTGTATGCGGGGAAAACGATGACCTCAGGATCCTTTGCAAGAAGCTGTTCGCGGCTATAGGTCCAGTATGTGCCATCGGAAGCTATGTTATCTCCTCCGGCGGCCTTGATTATTTCGTCGATGTATGTATCGCCTGTTGCCGTGAAGTCACCGTATTCGCCGTATCCGACGCAGTAGTAGCAGCTTACCTTCGCAGAGCCTTCGATTCTGGCTTCTACAGCTGAAATCCGTTCCTTCATGGACTCAATCAGATCCTTGCTCTGGTCCCGTGCGCCGGCAATCTGTCCGATTTCTTCTATCATGGCATAGGTTCCGTCAAGTGTTTCCTGCATGTCTATGACTATGACGTTGAGCCCGAGGCCGCGCAGCGAGCGGACTGTTTCCTTTGAGATCAGAGGGGAGCAGAGCACTGCATCAGGCTCGGTTGCCACGACTTTCTCGATATTCACATCGTAGAGGTCTCCGACTGACGGAACAGCTGCGGCTTCGGACGGGTAATTGCAGTAGTCGGTTCTTCCAACGACTGAGTCGCCTTTGGAGAGGGCGAACAGCGTTTCGGTAATATTCGGGCTGAGCGAAACGATGCGCTGTGGACAGGATTGAAGGACTGTCAGAGTCCCGGTGCTGTCAGTTGTGCTGAAGAATGCAGCAGGCTTGTCCTCTGCCATTCCGTTCGCAGAGACTAAGGCGACGGCCATGAGAAGGATGGCTACGATTGAGATGAATCTTTGTTTTTTCATTTCATGCTCCTTTGAGAAAATGTCTGGGCATGAAACTGCATACCCGAATCGGTTCTCCGCCGATTCCAGCCTCACAGGCCGTCAGGTGACTTCGCAACAGGTTTCCTGGCTTCGAGGATTTCAAGAAAAGCGCCTTCCCGCAGCTTGGTGCAGTGGTATAATGCTTTCCTTTGCCTCTTCACAGTGGCGGGACCGTGCAGGATTCTGACCTGCTTCCCTAGTACGCAAAGTGACTTGATTTTAGTATGGCTCTTGCTTGATGTCAAGCCGCGTTGTGGGTTAGTATGAATTCATGGGTACAGTTACTATTTACACAGATGGCGGATGCAGCGGCAATCCCGGTCCGGGAGGCTGGGCTTTCGTCGTTCTCTCAGCAGATGGGAAGATGATTGCTTCACGCAGCGGCGGAGAGGCGCATACTACGAACAACCGGATGGAGCTTCGTGCTGTGATAAGCGCAATCGAGGCTCAGGAATCCATGGGGTTTGAAAAAGCTACAATCTGCACCGACAGCCAGTATGTGAAGAACGGGATCACCGACTGGATCAATCGATGGAAGCGCAACGGATGGGTGAATTCAAAGAAAGAAGCGGTGAAGAACCGCGAGCTGTGGGAAGAGCTTGATCTCATGGTTTCAAAGCATGAAGTGGATTTCTGCTGGGTCAAGGGCCATGCGGGCATCAAATACAACGAGATGTGCGACCAGATGGTGCGCTCTGAGATGGAGAAGTTCCTTTGAGTGCTACGCTCTGGCAGCTTTTTTCAAGCTTCTGCAAGATCGGCGCCCTTACGTTCGGCGGCGGCATGGCTATGCTTCCGATGCTTGAGAAGGAGGTCGTGGAACGCCACGGCTGGGCTTCTGAAGATGAGCTTCTTGATTTCTATGCATTAGGGCAGTGCACTCCGGGAATCATCGCAGTGAATACTGCTACTTTCGTAGGCTACAAGCAGAGGAAGGACATCGGAGGCATTATTGCCACGCTTGGTGTTGTCTTTCCTTCTTTCGTGATCATTCTTCTGCTTGCCACTGTTCTCAATGCCTTTGAAGGCAACGTCTATCTTCTGAAAGCTTTTTCAGGAATCAGGATTGCTGTGTGCGCCTTGATCCTGAAGTCTGTGATCTCGATGGCACGCAAATCCGTCACTGACATAGCCTCAATCTTTGCAATAATCATCGCAATTGCAGTTAATCTCGTTCTGGGCGTATCAACTGCATTCGTCGTGCTGGGGGCAATAGTTGCTGGTGTGATCTATCATCTTGTGATGAATAGAATAAGAATGAAGAAAGAGAAGGGCAGCGTATGATCTACCTTCAGCTGTTCTGGGAGTTCTTCAAGACTGGCCTGCTGTCAATTGGAGGCGGGCTGGTCACTCTGCCTTTCCTGTTTTCAATGTCAGAGTCGCATCCTGAGTGGTTCACTGCTGCTCAGCTTGGGAACATGGTCGCAGTCTCTGAATCCACGCCAGGCCCGATTGGAATCAACATGGCCACTTATGCAGGCTTCAATGCAGGCGGGATCATTGGAAGCATCGTTGCAACCGGTGCCCTCGTGCTTCCATCAATAGTCATCATTCTGATTATTGCAAGGGCTTATGAGAAGTACCGCACCAGTGTTCTGGTCCAGGATTCATTTCATATTATTCGCCCTGTCTCCACGGGCATGATCTTCTGCGCTCTGTTCACCCTTGCTTCTATAACCCTGTTCGATCAGATGCATATTCAGTTGATTCCATCAGCTTTATTCGTTGTTTTCTTCATCCTCTGCATGTCTTTCAAGAAGGTTCATCCAGTTGTCTGGATTGCGCTTGGAGCTGTTTCTGGCATGGCCTTGCTTTGATATTTGTCTCATTGCAGGCGAATTAGGAGGGTTTGGCCAAAAGTAGTCATAAAAGTAGTCATAACCAGAAAGCAATGCTATAATTTATTCATGGAGGTCATTATGGCATTGCCGATCAGCATTGAATCATTGCTTGATGGAAGAGAAGTCGAGTCAAGCCGAATTGAATACAAGAAAGCCTGGAATCCTCAGGAATGCATACGGACAATCTGCGCCTTTGCCAATGACATCGAGAACAATGACGGTGGCTATATCATCCTTGGCGTCGAAGAATCCGATGGCTTTCCTGCCTGTGTTTCCGGAATCGAGCCTAAGAGGATTGAGGCAATAGAGAAGGACCTTCTTAACAAATGCCACTTCATAGAGCCTTTCATATTCCCTAGGGTCGAAGTCTGCCTTTACAAAGGAAAGAGCCTCGTCGTTCTCAGTGTTTCTGCCGGTGATGGGAGACCTTACAAAGCCAGCAGGGATGTATTCAAGGATCAGAGCGATAAGGCCTATTTCATTCGTCATGGTTCAATGACCATTCAGGCAGATGGCAATTTGCTTCGTGAGCTTTTCGAGAATTCAAGCAGGATTCCTTTCGACGACAGAGAGAATCCCTTTGCATCGCTGTCTGATTTGGACGAATCACTGATGAGAATGCACCTTTCAAGGGTGAAAAGCAATATGCTGGAAGGAGATGAATCGCTTCAGATGAATCAGATTGCCCACAGCATGAAGCTTCTTTGCGGGCCTTCAGAAAATCGGCATCCAAGAAACATCGCCTTGCTTATGTTCTCAAGGCGGATCAATGACTTCTTCCCTTATGCTGTGATTGAGACATTGGACCTTCCGGACAGAACAGGGATGGGCATGACTGAAAAGTCTTTCTCTGGCCCGATTCAGAATCAGCTGGAATCTGCTTTGCAGTTCATAGGCAATCAATGGATTGAAGAGAGGGTGATCAAGCAGGAATCGAGGATCGAGACGTTGCGTTTCTTCAATTATCCAATAATTGCTGTGAAGGAAATCCTTGCAAATGCGGTTTATCATCGTGATTACCAGATCAATGAGCCTATTACAGTAGTGAAGACTCCAACATTCATCGAGATCAAGAGCTTTCCTGGTCTTGATCGTTCAATTACTGACAGAATGATTGCTGATCTTGATATCCGTTCTTTCGGGGAATACCGCAACCGCAGAATCGGAAACTATCTGAAGGAGCTTGGTCTGACTGATGGCAGGAATACCGGAATTCCTGCTGCTGTCCGGGCCTTGAAGAAAAACGGCTCAGGTTCTCCGATGTTCATCACTGATTCGCAGCGTCAATCATTGACTGTCAGAATCCCCATTCATTCCGGTTTCCTTTCGGAAAACCATCATTCAGGAAGGAAGAACAGGACACGTGATGATATCGAAAGAGAAGTGCTGGTCATCCTTTCTTCCGGTGCTATGTCCCAGAGAGGAATTGCACGCAGCCTTGGTTATGCTTCGGTGTCTGCTGGTCTGAGATATGTAATGGATGATCTGGAAGAGAAGGGGATGATTGTTTCAGAGGGCAATTGCAGGTCCTCTGTTTATTGCTTGTCTTGCAAGCAATAGACCCAACGGAGCTCGATGAAATCCTTCGTCGCATCTGATAAGAACTTCTGCTTGTGCCAGATGATTGAGTTCTTCCTTGCCAGAGGTTCATCTGATACCGGCCTTGTGACAACGGTGCCTTCTGCAACTTCTGTTTCAGTGAGCTTCTCCGGAAGAAGCGAGATTACCATCTCCTTTTTGGAGATATACTATTTACGGTGGTTAGTTAAAGTCTTTCCGAAATAATCTATAGTTCCCTGTGAAAAATTCTAATGATTTGAATATTCAATAGTACCAGCAGCGTTGACATCTGATTTCCAATATCGGAATAAAATCATTTTTGGAAATCAAGGATCCAATCCGCAATGTCCACAATTTTAATCCCCTCGTACTGATATTCATCGTGTCTTGTACGAGCAATCACCATTTTGGGGTATGCATCCTTGATTTGAAGTAATGGTGAAACCTCACGCTCAAATGTCTTTTCATCACTGATGCTATCAGAAACCTGAATATAGATTTTTTCACTGCGTTTAATCGCAACAAAGTCTATTCCCTTTTTGTATAAGACGCCAACATAGACCTCATATCCCCTGCGAAGCAGCTCTATGGCAACTGAATATTCAAATCATTAGAATTTTCACAGGGAACTATAGATTATTCAGGAAGGAAGAACAGGACGCGTGATGATATCGAAAGAGAGGTGCTGGTCATCCTTTCCTCCGGTGCTATAGGAATTGCATGCCGCCTTGGTTATGCATCGGTGTCTGCTGGTTTCAGATATGTCATGGATGATCTGGAAGAGAAGGGGATTAGTGTTTCAGGTCCTGTCTTGCAAGCAATAGACCCGGCAGAGCTCGATGAAATCCTTCGCAGCATCTGATAAGAACTTCTGCTTGTGCCAGATGATTGAGTTCTTCCTTGCCAGAGGCTCATCCGATACCGGCCTTGTGACAACGATGCCTTGGGAAACTGCCTTTTCAGTTAGCTTCTCCGGAAGAAGGGAGATTCCAATCCCCTTGGAGACTGCTCTGATGATTGCCTGGGTGCTTGTGCTTTCCCAGAAAGGCTCAGGATTCAGATTGCGAGACGCAAATACGCTGTCCAGGAAGGCTCTGCCGGCACTGCCTTGCTCGCGAAGAAGAAGATCGCACGATGAAACATCGGATATGGTTATTGCCTTTCGGCTGCAAAGCGGGTGATCGGGGCTCATGATCAGGCAGAGGTGGTCCTCCATCAGGAAGTCACAAGCAATCCGGTCTGAAAGCACGGGGCCTTCAACCATTGCAAGATCGAGCCTGTTGTCAAGAATTGCATCCTGAACGGTCCTGCTGTTTGAAACAATGCATCTCAGCTTGATATCAGGGTGTTTGCTCTTGAACTGCGCTGCGACCGTTGGCAAAAGGAAGTTGCCGATCGTGATCGTAGATCCGACTCTAAGGGATTCGGCTGCGTTTGCAGGCTGCAGGCTATCGAACGCCTCGACTATATGAAGTGCTTTTGCATAGAATTCATCACCGGCTGAAGTCGGGTACAGTCTATGGTTCATCCGTTCGAACAGCTTGAAGCCACAGTCTTCTTCCAGCTCCTGAATTGAACGGGAGACCGCCGGCTGGGCAAGATTCAAGAGCTCGGAAGCACGGGTGGTGCTCATGTTCTGATACACAGCGAGGAATACTCTCAGGTGACGGATTGTCATTGTTCCTCCTTATAACAAAAATGTTATTGACTTTATAAAAATATAGTATTTTACATATTTCCGTGCAAGTGGTATTGTTCACATTATGGAAACTATTCAAAGTCAGCGTCATTTATCAAAGCCTAAGATCCTGTTTAAGCTGTTTCTTAGCATGCTCTACATCAGTTCATGCACCTTCGGCGGCGGATTCGTCATTGTGACTTTCATGAAGCGCAAGTTTGTCGATGAGCTTGGCTGGCTTGAAGAGAACGAAATGCTTGATCTGATAGCTCTTTCCCAGTCATCGCCTGGAGCGATTGCGGTCAATGCCTCGATCCTCGTCGGATACAGAGTTGCCGGTTTTGCCGGAATGCTGGTTTCGGTGATTGGGACAATCATACCGCCTCTTGTGATCATTTCTGTGATTTCATACTTCTACAAGGCCTTTGCAGCCAACAGATATGTTGCTCTTGTCCTGAAAGGGATGCAGGCTGGCGTGGCGGCTGTGATCCTGGATGTAACCTGCGATCTGGGCAGTAAGGTCATCAAGCTCCGCAGGCCATACTGCATTGTTCTGATGGCGGCTTCTTTCATCGCCGTGTTCTTCTTCAATGTCAATGTAATCTACATCATCATCGTTGCGGCAGCCGCCGGTGTTGCCGTCGAGCTCATCGGGCGCAGGAAGGGGGCATGCAGATGATCTATTTCAAGCTCTTCCTGAGTTTTCTTCAGGTCGGTCTGTTCAGCATCGGAGGCGGCTATGCGGCGATTCCTCTGATTCAGAATCAGGCTGTTCAGCTCAACGGGTGGCTTACTATGAGCGAATTCACCGATCTTGTAACCATTGCAGAGATGACACCAGGTCCTATTGCAGTGAACTCTGCCACGTTTGTAGGAATCCGGATTGCAGGAATCCCCGGTGCACTGGCTGCAACTTTCGGATGCATATTCCCATCATGCCTGATAGTTTCGCTGCTGTACTGGATCTATTATCGATACAAGACCGTTTCGGTCCTGCAGAATGTGCTTCTCAGCCTCCGGCCCGCCGTTGTGGCATTGATTGCCTCCGCCGGCCTTTCGATTCTCCAGCTTGTTCTGTTTCAAGGAAAGGCAATTTCTGTCGATAATGCAGATTGGCTAGGAGCAGGAATTTTCCTTGCTGCTTTCATAGTGCTACGGAAGTTCAAAGTCAATCCGATCATCGTGATGCTATGCTGCGGGGGAGTGCAGTTGGCTGCTTCATTGTTGAGTTTCTGAGAGCAGTTATCGTCTGTCATCCCTGCGGAATGCTGCATTTCCCATTCCGCAGATAACCAGAGAATAATTCATTTCCAGTTTATAGATTATTCAGCAGGACGGCTTTTGCCTTGTCCACCCCTATGCCTCTGCTGATCATCGTGCGTGCCAGTGCTCGGGCTTCTTCCTGTCTCTGCTGAGATTGCAGCATCGCCAGAAGATCTACAGCCACAGCTTCGAAGCATGGATCAAGCTCCAGGATCTGATATGAAACCTCGATTGCCTTGTCCTGAAGGCCTTGCGCCTTGAAGAAAGAAATTCTGGCAGTAGAGAACACAAGCGAAGCGGGATACAGCTTCTGGGCATCGGCGGCAGCAATGTCGGCTTCTTCCCAGCGCTGCAGGGCGGCAAGCATCAGAGCCCGGTTGTACAGAAGCTCCTTTGAAGTGACGCTTTCAAGGGCTTTTTCGTAAGTGGCCAGCGCATTCTGGTAATCACCTTGCTTGGAATAGGCTTCCCCGAGACGAAGGGCTGCTTCCTGGACTTCTGCATTCTGCTCGGAAAGGCTTGTGCAGCCAGAGAGGCAGAGGATTGCAATAAGCAGCAGTGCAATGGCCGTCGTTCTTCTCATCTTACCGTCCCAGAACGATTTCTTCGATCTTCTTCACCTGAGAACGGTAGAGGTTGTTGATGTTGGTGCCGTAATCGGCGATCAGCTGGATCATGTTCCTCGGATTGTCCGAAGGATCCATGCCGTTGAGCCGGTCACCGGCATCTCCAAGGCCTGGAAGTATGTAGGCGGCCTCGTTGAGAACAGGATCCATCCATAGAGTGTAGACTTCGCAGTTCGGGATTGCCCGGATTATCCTCAGTGAACCCTTGAGCGCGCTTATTACGTTGATGAACTTCACGGATTTCGCATGGATTCCGGTGCTTTCAAGATGCTTGACGATGGTCACCAGCGATCCGCCGGTTGCATTCATCGGGTCGGCGAAGATCCAGTGCTTGTCCTGAAGATCCTCCTTCTTGAAGAACGAGCGGTCAAGGTCGAGCACGTAGTCCATGTTCTTCTCCTTCTTGGACTCGTCGCGCTTGATCTTGAACAGTGCGAACGGCGGAACTGTGTTGGATGAAGAATACTCCTGCATCTCCTTGCTGAGGATCATCGAAGGAAGAAGAGCACCGCGGAGCATGACGCAAAGGACGCTGTCTTCTATGAGCCTGTCAACATCGGGGATTCTGTGGACCGCATAGTTGCGGCATGGGTTCGTCACCGGAGTGGGGGTGATGATGCTTCGCTTGTTCGGAAGAGCCGCATCGGCGAAGACATGGGAGAACAGGAGCTCGTATGCCCTCTGGATGTAATAAAGGAACTCTTCATGGCCTGTTTCGGGGTTTCTGAGCTTGGCAATTATTCTTGATGCCTCTCCATGCTGTTCCTGCGGTGTCTCGAATGAATAGACATGGATTGCCTTTTCCCTGCCTGTGACTTCCTCGAGGTAATTGCCGATTTCGGCGGCGCTTTTCACCAGGTCGTTCTGGGCTTTCCCAAGGGCCTGGGCATCTGCTGCCTTGTCGATTCTGCTGCAGGCATCCAGCGATACCTTGTAGAGTGTGTCAGCTTTTTCAATTGATGTTTTGTCCTGAGGCTTGAGAAAGCCATCGAGATCCTGTGCATGAAGTACGATCTTGTTCATATGCTGCTGCTCCCGTTTTTTGTTTTTCCCGGATATATTAATGCATCACTTGCATTTTTACAATCAGCTGGAGTATCCTAAGCCGAACTTTGAAATAAAGAGGTTATGCTATGAAATTGGTGTTTTTAGGCCCTCCAGGAGCCGGAAAGGGTACAATATCGGCCATCGCAGAGAAGAAATACGGGATTGTCCATATCTCAACTGGTGATCTGTTCCGTGCTGCCATCCGTAACGAGACTGAGCTCGGACTGAAGGTGAAGGCAATTCTTGCTGCCGGGGATCTTGTTCCTGACAGTGTCACGATCCAGATGGTCCAGGAGCGGATTGCACAGCCGGACTGCAGTAAGGGCTTCATCCTCGATGGCTTCCCGCGGACGATTGTACAGGCGGATGCTCTGGCCAGGATGACCGGTCTTGATGCGGTTGTGAACTTCGTCCTTTCACGGCCAGAGGTCGTAAAGCGTCTTTCCGGGCGTCGGATGTGCAAGTCCACTGGAAAAATCTATCATCTGATTTACAATCCTCCAAAGGCAGCTGGCATTGATGATGAGACAGGAGAACCTCTTATCCAGCGTCCTGACGATATGGAAGAAGCAATTCTCAATCGCCTTGATGTCTATGAGAAGTCGACTGAGCCTCTTATCGGCTATTACCGTGATAAGGGCCTGATTGCTGATGTTGATGCTTCCCCAAGTCCTGAAAAGGTATTTGAAGGCATGGACAAGGCTCTCAAAGCCAAGCTTGGCAAGTAAGATCAGTGTTGATGGATTGGCCAATCCTCGATTTCTCGCAAGATTCAGCGTGAGCTTGCTTTGACAGCAGCTGCAATGCGGCTTTCAAGAGCCTCTGTGCAGCTGCCTGGGAGCATCCTCCAGCTCCAGTTGCGGTCGGAGCAGGTGGCAGGAGTGTTCATGCGTGCTTCGGAGCCTAGCCCGAGCAGATCCTGCATCGGGATTACTGCATAGTGAGAACGTGATTCCAGAATGTCAGAAATCAAGGCTTCGTTGATTGAAACATGCTTGGAATCAAGTCCATAGTATGACGAAATTGCAGACTTCAGATCTGGAGGCAGGGTGCCATACCATCCGGCAATCGTGTCATTGTCATGGGTGCCGGGGTAGCAGATCGAGTTGTAAGGGTAGTTGCATGGCAGGCTCGGATTGGTGAGATCCAGCTTGCCGGATGAGTCGAGGCTGAAACCGTCGAGGGCAATCTTCATTCCAGGGAAACCTGTCTGCTTGAGCATTCTGATTACTTCAGGTGTGGTGAATCCTAGGTCTTCGGCCACTATCTTCATTGATGGGAAAGCGGCCTGCAGGTCTTTGAAGAAAGCTGCCCCGGGGCCTGGAATCCAGCTGCCGACGACTGCATCGGTCCGTCCCGCAGGGATCTCCCAGTATGACTCGAAGCCCCGGAAATGATCGATTCGGAGGATATCGCAAAGCTCAAGCTGGCGTGCAATGCGCTGCTTCCACCAGCGGTAGTCTGTCTCTCGGCTGCGCTCCCAGTCGTAGACGGGATTGCCCCAGAACTGGCCTGCCTTGCTGAAAAGATCAGGCGGTACGCCCGAGAAGGCAGAGAACTGGCCGCAAGGGTCGGTCTTGAAAAGGTAAGTCTGGGACCACGCATCGGCACTGTCCGGTGCGACGAAGATCGGGATATCGCCGATGATGCTTATGCCGCGGCTGTTTGCGTATGATTTTATAGCCTTCCATTGGCAGTCGAAGAGGTACTGAAGTGCAGCCCATTGCTCTATTTCAAAGCAGTGCTGCGCTTTGTATGCAGCCAGTGCCCTCTGGTCTCGGCGACCGAGCTCCTCAGGCCATATGCTGTTCCACCTCTGGTCGTTATAGGTGCGTGAAATCACCATGAATGTGCAGTAATCCTCAAGCCAGCTGGCATTTGCCGCCTTGAAGGCGAGGTATGAAGGATTGTCCGAGAACTTCTCGATGAAGCGGGAAGCGGCGCAAAGAAGCAGCGGAATGCGGTAGGAGATCATTTTCCCGTACTCTGTCTTGGAATCAGAGGTCCTCGGGATGGCAGCAAGCTCGTCAGATGTGACAAGGCCGTACTCATGCAGGCGCTGAAGGCTGATCAGAAGCTCGTTGCCGGCAAAGCTCGAACGCGGCGCATAAGGCGAATCTCCATAGCCGGTCGGGCCGAGAGGAAGGATCTGCCATAGCGAGGCATGGCTTGAGGCAAGGAAATCGATGAATGAAAGAGCCTCGGGCCCCATGTCGCCGATACCGCCGGGTGAGGGAAGGCTGGTGATGTGCATCAGAATTCCTGCAAGTCTTTCGTTGTCTTCTTTCATTTGCTCTCCGGGCGGGAAACATTGACTTTTTGACCTTATTCCCGTAACATTTCGAATTGTAAACCGGTTTTTCAACAGGGTCAACAGGAAAGGTGCAAAATGTTTGATTTCGATAGCGGCGTGGGTTCAGTGTATGTTTCGTCTCTTTTCCCTGGCGTTTCAGAGGATGTGCGGCTGAGGATTTTCGTTTCTCCGGCGATTGATGTCGTCTATGGGCATCTTATGGTAGTTCATGATGACACTGTCTCGTGCATTGGGCTTTCCAGGAACGGCAGCTTCATGGAGGCAGTTGCAAGGACCGATTCAAAGCCGCTTCGCTGGTGGTTCGAGATCCGCTATCATAGCAAGGCTTCTGCTGAAGACGAGGTGGTCTATTATGCAAAGGACGGGCTTCAGACGGAAGTCCCGGTATGGGAACAGTGCTTCAAGCTCGTCACAGGGATGAGCAGTCCTTCATGGGTGAGCTCATGCACCTGCTACCAGATATTCCCTGACAGGTTCTGCAAGGGTGATCCTTCGCTTGGGGTGAAGGATGGCGATTACAGCTATGATGGCGCCCCTTGCCGGGCGATGAAGTGGACGGACAAGCCTCTTGATTTCCAGGAAGGCAGGTGCCTTGACTTCTTCAACGGGGATTTCGCTGGAATTGAGCAGCGCATTCCTTATCTGAAGAAGCTCGGCATCAGCTGCATATATCTCAACCCGATCGGCTGCTCGATGACCACGCACCGCTACGACTGCACGGATTACAATCACATAGACCCTAAGCTCGGAGGGGACGATGGCTATCCACATCTGTGCCATGCTCTTCATGAGAACGGGATCAGGGTCATAACCGACATCTCGATCAACCATACCGGCACTGAGAACCTCTGGTTCAAGTCGGCGATGGCTGGAGGAATGGAGAAGGACTATTATTTCATCGGCGGCGACGGCAAGGCGGCATGCTGGAACGATGTCCCGACACTGCCGCAGCTGAACTATAACAGTGCCAAACTGCGTGATGCAGTCTATCGTAATGAAGACTCGGTGATGAAGAAGTTCCTGAAGGCTCCATACTATCAGGATGGCTGGCGGCTTGATGTTGCCGACAGCGTAGGAGTGCGTCCCGATCAGAATCTCTGCAAGGAAGTCTGGACTGAGGTCAATGCGAATCTGAAGAAGACAAACCCTGCCATGTACCTCGTGGCGGAGGACTGGCAGGATCCGAGCGCTTTCTTCAACGGGCGGATGTGGGATGCGGCGATGAACTACCTGGGCTGTTCGCGACCTCTTAGGCGATGGGCAGGGGAGATGGACAGGTTCCAGCTTCCGGCCTGGGGTCATATGCCTGAGAAGACCCGTCCATATTCCGCTTCTGAACTGCGGCGGGCTCTTGAGCTTCAGCTTTCGAGCATTCCTGGGCAGTTCCAGTACCTTCAGTTCAACCTGATTGACAGTCACGATACGCCGCGCTTTCACAGCGATGAACTTGTGTTCGATGAAGATATATACCTTGGAATGCTCTGTGCCATGTACATGCTTCCAGGGATGCCGTCGTTGTATTACGGCGATGAAATCCTGCTCGAAGGTCCTGTTGGGACTGTCGAGTCTTCCCGCTATCCGATGGATTGGAATCCGAAGCGTCAGGAGTGCAGGACTTTCAGGACGCTTGAAAAGCTTGGAAGGCTTCGAGCCGTTCATTCCGAAGTGCTTTCTGGCGGTCAGACCCGGTTCTTCACCATTTCAGACGATATTCTTGGCATGGCGCGCTACAACGAGGAGGAAGCTTTGGTGCTGATTCTCAGCCGGTCCTGCAAGCCTTCTGAGATAGCCCTTGATTTCTTTGCTTCAGAAAAGCAGTACACGGATTTCTTTTCTGGCCAATCCTTCGTATCTCGCCTTAGCCTGGCACCGAAGCAGAGCACTGTGCTTATTGTGCAAAGGCCGCTTGAATAGTATTTTCATTTTCTTGATTGATGTGATATAGTAATCATACAGGAGACGTACAATATGAGAAAAGGCGGTTCGCTGATAGCTTTCACAGCTTGCATTTTTGCAATAATCGCAGCAATTGCAATGGTTGCAGTGGCGCAGTTTGCGCTTATGAGTTCAGGTGACACCACTATGGAACGTGATCAGGCCATCACTTGCGTGGCTTTCGCTTTCGGTGCTCTTGTCTGTGCAGCTCTTGGGAAGTATGTTCGCAATCCGGTTCCTGGCTACTTCGAGCTAGTAATAAGCGTCATTGGAACCATTCTGGCACCTGTTGCTGCCATGCCGTTTCTTGCACTTTCTGCAATAGGCTCGGTTTTCATGATCATAGGCGGGCACATCGACCATCACAGCGATGCGAAAGCCCGAAGAGAAGACAAGGGCCAGCCTGTTCTCTGAGCTTTTATCAA
>JAQUYU010000020.1 GCA_028691695.1 Sphaerochaetaceae bacterium
AGCAGATAGTTACTGATACCATAACTGCTTTGGCAAATAAGGCTTCAACAATTATCAACACAGCAATCGTGCTTGCAGTCGACTCTGGCTACAGCTCTGCCTTAGGTTTGCTGAAGCTTTCTGCAGGTGAAACTTACGAAGAATATTTCAACAAGCAGCTTGATGGCGTGATCACTGACATGCTTGACTAAAGAAAGGAGAAACAGATGAAAAAAATAAGTACAATAATTCTTGTTCTGGTTACGGGGCTGTGCATGCTCACTGCTGCAGCTGAACCAGTTCTGACCTACTCAGGGTCTTCCGATTCTGCTTTCTCAAGCACTTCGGTCAGGACTTCTGCTATCGGAGGCAGCGGAATAGCTGCTTCGAGCAGAATGGACAGCTTCTTCCAGAACCCTGCGGCTCTTGCCGAGAAACGGTTCGGAATGAGTCTGCCATCGTTGGCTGTGACACTGTACAACGTCAAGGACCTGCTATCAGATCCGACTGATGCTCAGATCATAGCTGATGCGATGAAAGGTCAAATCACCGAGGAAAGCGGCGTTCAGCTTGCTCAGGATATGCTTGAGAACCTCGGTTCCGGCACCAATGAGCTTCTGACCACCGATGTCGGTCTTGGATTCTCTGCTGGAAACATCGGTTTCGGGCTGCAGGTTCAGGAAAAGCTCCACACTGTGGCTGATGGTTCTTCCAACGTTGCAAACGTGAACCTGATTCCTGAAGTCAACGTAGGTGCTACTCTTGCTCTGGGATTCAGAGTGATCGACACTGATGCCATCAACCTTGACATCGGTGCTTCTGGGCAGTTCATCTACAAGGCCTACACGAAGAAGATCAACGGAAGCGATGTCCTTGCAATGGTGCAGGATACCAGTCAGGTTGCAAATACGCTGCTCTGGAATACTCCGACCATGGCTGGATGGGCTATCCCAATCAACGCAGGCGTTACTGTGGGCTTCTTCGGGAATTCCCTCAGAATCAGCGCTGTTGCCAACGACATCAATTCTGTCTATCACATGAAGAGCTTCACAAGCGCAGGCGATGCGGTCAATTCAATCAAGGAAGTGATTGATGTTCCAGAAGGACATACCGCAAACGAATCAACTGATTTCGAAATCAAAAACGACATGACCCTTACTCTTGGAATGGCATGGGTTCCTCAGGTTGCAATACTTCATCCAGTGATCACTGCTGACCTTGTCGACATGATGGATCTCATGACCGGAAAGGAAGAGTTCGAGTGGAGCAAGCTTCTGCTTCATCTCAATGCCGGTGCAGAGATCAACCTTCTCAAGTGCATCATCCTCAGAGCTGGCGTGAACCGCGGCTACCTCGGAGTTGGCGCTGGACTTGTGCTGCCGGGCGTCGGAATCGAAGCTTCCTATGCATGGCAGGAGTTTGGAGTAGAGATGGGCGACAAGCCGGTCGATGCTCTCACGATCAGAGTCAATATCGGATACGACAAGATCTGATGATTGGCTGAATAGGTTCCATTAATTGCAGGGTGCTCGAAAAAGCACCCTGTTTTGTAATCTGACGAGAAAGAGATGGCCGCCCAAATGGACGGCCATCAGAATTAAGGAAAGATAGGGAACAAATATCACTTCCTGCTTGTTCTTGCTACATGATGTCCTTTGCCCCAGAGCTCATCAGCTACTGGCGCCCAGGATTTGGCATGCTCTACGCACTTGCCGCAGAGTTCGTGGACATCTTCCGGACTCTGAAGGTCTGTCGAAGCAGCACCAGATTTTTCCACAACGTCCACGAGCTGTCCGGGATTGTCCAGAAGAGGGCAAGGACGGAGGTTGTTCTTGTTGTATGGCTGATGCTTGCGGTATTCCATGAACAGCGGCTTCTGAAGCGCCTGCAGAAGGGTGCCGGTCTTTATGTTGCTGTCGCTGTAGTGAATGAATGCACAGGGCTCGATATCGCCGTTCGCATTGATGTGAAGGTATCTTCTGCCGCCGGCTATGCAGCCGTTGCAGTATTCGCCATCATTCCAGAAATCCAGAGTGAACAGCGGCTTGGTCTTTCTGAACGAGCGCACCTGATGATACATGAACTCACGCTGCTCGGCGCTGACCATGAGATCCGTGTGGGCTGCATTGCCGACAGGAATATAAGTGAAAAACCATGCGAACTTGCAGCCCATCTGAATCAGTGAATCAAAGAAGGCCTCACTTCCGATGCTCTGGACGTTGCGGCTTGTGTAGCAGCATGATGCACCGAAGGCAAGCTTGTACTTCTTCAGAATCTCCATTCCTTTCATGATGCGTTTGTAGGTGCCCTGGCCTCTTCTGAAGTCAGTCGCCTCTTCGTCGCCTTCAATGCTGATTGCTGGGATGAAGTTCTTCACCCTAAGCATGTTCTTGGCAAATTCCTCATCGATTAGCGTTGCGTTGGTGAATGCAAGGAACTCGCATTCAGGATGAGCTGTGCAGAGGCGGAAGATATCATCCTTGCGCACTGTGGGCTCTCCGCCGCTGAAGATGTACATGAAGCATCCGAGGTCTTCGCCCTGATTCACGATGGAATCGAGTGTTTCATAGCTCATGTTGAGCTTGTTGCCATACTCGGCTGCCCAGCATCCGATGCAATGAAGGTTGCAGGCAGATGTTGGGTCCATCAGGATTGCCCATGGGATGTTGCAGTTGTACTTTGCCTCGGCAGCCTTCTGCCTGTTGCTTCCGATGACGGAGGCATTTATGACTAGGTTTGTGAATACTGTTTGGAAAACCTTGGGATCTATATCGTGATAGCAGCTTACAAGCAGCCGATACCAGTTGTTGTCCTTGTCTTCGATGTATTTCTTGAATACGGCCAGCTGTCCTCCGACGATGCTGGTCTTCCGTTGGATCTTCTCCATGAAATGAAGAATCTTCGGAAGATTCTCTTCTGGGTTGCTGCCCAGATATTTAACTGCTCGCTTCAATCCAGCTTCCTGGACTTTTTCCTTGAATGTGAGTTTCAACATAATGACTATACCTCCGCAGATGAAGCTTATCTGTTTTACAACTGTATTTAATATAACTGATTCAGCGTTTGAAGGAACTGCTTTTTCGGAAAAGCGGGCAAAGGGGTTGATGTAAGATAATTTTGAACAAAGTCACAAAAAGAGTTAAAATTGGATAATATATACAAAAATGTACAATTATACAATCTTATGTTGTAATTTATTATCAATCAACAAGATGCCAGTGCCATTTTAGATGAGTGACTTGAGTGATGAAACAATCTGGCGCTTCAGGTCCCCGAATACCTCATAGAGGATATTCAGCACAATTGTGCGAGCATCGCTCGCAACGCTTTCATTTGAATTTGAATCTGCTGATGCGTCAGCAGAGCTGCGGTAGAACTGACCGAAGTCCCAGAGCGAAGTGGTGTACGAGGCCTCGAGAGCATTCTCGTCCTTGTCGTCCAGAAGGGGGAAGAAGTCTATGCCTGTTCGCTCTTCGACTGTATCGATTGATACGGCGAAGGACTGGAGGTCTTCATCTGAGCCTTTGTTCGGAAGAATGAATCCGATTGCCTTGGTCTCAGGCTCTGAGTAATCCAGGATTGCTTTGTAGTAATAGTCAGGAACGCTGACTTTGCTATTTCCGATGGTCTTGTATGGTCCCTCTGAAAGAATCGGGCCGGTCACTACATAGATCAGACCATCGTTCTGTGCAAAGTTGCGAACTGTTGCTTCAAGGTCAGCCCAGATTCCTCTGTTGAAGTCTGGTGCCTGGGGACTCATGTTCGAAAGATAGAAACTGTCATTCATGGCCTCTGTGCTGTAGCAGAGGTCTGCTGCAGGAATCAGATGTCCTCGGTCATATCCGGAGAGCTTGTAGTCGCTTAATGTGGCACTGCCGGTTGTAATCGAGGGGTCGCTTCGGAAGTTGTCATCACGGGCAACTGTTCCGTTGATCTCTTCTCGAGTCAGCACATATGCGACCCAGTAGGGCTGCTCGTCCTTTTCACTGTAGCAGAGGGTGTAGCCCGTGTGCGAGACTACCTGAGAGGCAAAGTCTGTTCCAGGAATCTCAAGGCCGGCAATTGCATTGCTTCCTGTAATCTGGGAAACTTTTTCGTCTGGAGTCAGAATCAGGATCACTGCAAATGCAGCTGCGAGGATGAGCAGCGTGATCAGAAGTTTCTTGAACTTGGATTTCTTCTTAGCCATTGTTTTTATTCCTGTCTGTGGTGAGCTTGATAAACAAGCAGGTTCCTGCAATGCAGAATGCAAGTTCGGCAAGCAGCAGGTAAGTTTCTGACCCTGAATAGAGGATCAATGGATTCTTGATCTGAACTGAGAGGCTCTGACATACTGCAAGGTCAATGAACAGGTTGTTTCCCATATGGATTCCGATTGACGCCTCGAATCTCCCTGTGATGATGCCAAGAAGCATCAAAAATGATCCAAGGATGAAGTAGAACAACAAAGATTTGACCGAAGGACCAATGCTGTCTGCATTCAATGAACCGACGTGAGCCATTGCGAACAGGAATCCTGATGCAAGGCTCAGCGCAGCAACCTTTCCCCTTTCCTTTGGAAGCTCTTCGTTCGGAATGCGAGAAAGCATGCAGCGGAAGATAAGCTCTTCTGTGAATGTCTGCACCGGTGTGAAAAGCAGTATTGCAAGAAGCATGGGTGAGAAGAAGCGGTAGCCTGAAGCCATGCTGTACTGGTCTGGGTGGAGAAGGTACTTGAAAAGAGCGAACAGTGAAAGAAGGGTGATCCAGATCAGAGCAAATGAAACCATCTTCAGTACTTTGAAGCGTCCTGACTCAGAAAGCAGCTTTGCCGGCTCGAAATGAAGATGCTTCTTTGAAAGAATCATTATTGCAGCGGCTGTGATGTAATAGCGGATGCTTGCGAGCATCACCGTTGCCCAGGATGGAGCCCCGGCAGGGTATGGGACAAAGAGGTTCGCAACCATCCCGATTACTATTGCCAAGATGAGCGTTACGATCCAGTCAGTAGTCCTTGAGAGTTTTTCTTTTTGCATTTGTTGTATATTACAGATTACCGTGGTAAAATTCAATGATGGATATCAGAGCAAAGGTTTTCGAGCAGATGGACAGCGGCCGCATCTGCGTTTTCCCGACTGAAGTGGCAGCGAGATTCTTTCTTATCGAATATGCAAGGCTTTCTGAAAAGGGAATGGTTCTAGACTCTCAGGCAGTTGCATGGGATGCTTTCTACAAGAATTTCAGTCCGTCTCATCCCGGACTCAAGGCCGCCGATCTGCTTGTACGGAAGATCTTCGCAGTCTCGTTCTGCCATTCGGAGAAAGCGACGTTGCTGCGCCATTTCTCAGGTCTCTCCCCTGATGGACTTGCATCGTATTTTGCAAGGATCCTTGGTCAGCTGAGCCTTGCTTCAGGTCATGCTTCTGGGGACATGGAAGCAGATATCCAGCTTGTTCTTGATGAGTATTCTGCTTTTCTTGCTTCAAACCGTCTTTTCGAGCCATTGTATGACAAAGCTGTTGTGCCTGATGGCTTTGATCCTTCGGCTTACGTTGTTTTCTTTCCAGAGGCGATTGCCGGATATCCGCTGTTTGTGCATCAGACAGGTCTTGAGCTTTCCACAGTGGGAGCTGATGCGTCGGACCTTGCAGCTGACCTTGAGGTCTTTCCGAATGCGCTTTGCGAGCTTCGCACGCAGATGAGACGGATCAGATGCCTGCTCGATGAGGGTGTGAACCCATCTGAGATCATCATCACATGCCTAGGCCTTGATTCCGCCAGGCCTTTTCTCGAAAGAGAAGCAAGAAGGTACGAGATTCCGATTGACATAGTGCAAGGCCGCACCCTCTCAGAGTACAGCGCCGGAAAGTTCTTTCCGGATGTGCTCAACGTGATTTCTTCTGATTTCTCGCTGGAATCGGTTCAGCGTCTCGTCCTTTGCGGCTCTTATCCGTACAAGGATCCGAAGGCACTAAGGACGATGGTGTCTGAAGCGATGTCTTCAAGAGTCATTTCAGGAAGGCAGGACTGGCTTTCAAGGCTTTCTCCTGAAAGCAAAGAGCTGTTCGAAGGACTCTCCAGGCGTATCACAGGTTTCCAGAAATGCCGCACAGTGGATCAGTTAAGAAGGGCATTCAATGATTTTCAGGATAATTGCTTCATAAGCGGTGCCTTCCGCGCAGATGAGAATTCGCTTGCATGCCATGTCTATTCGTACTGCGTAAGGCTGATGAAACAGCTGGAGAAATCAATGTCGGATTGCGGACTGGATGGTCTTGATGGACTGTTTGCTCTTTATGTACGGCTTCTTGGCGAAACCATCTATGTGCCTCAATCTGGACAGGAAGGGATCAAAGTATACTCCTATCCTCAAAGCGCAGGGCTGGCACCGACGAAGCACTTTGTGATCTGCATCGATCAGGAAGCCGCCAGGCAGGAGACTCGTTACGTGACTTTCCTTCCAGACAGCATAACAGGCGACTTCATCCTGGACAGGATCGATCGTACCAACAGCGTTCTTGCTCTTTATTCATGTAGCTCTCCAGAAGTCTGCATGAGCGGTTCGGAGACTGGCTTTTCAGGTGCTTCTCTCTGTCCTCCGCTATTTCTGTCCCAGAACCGGAAGAAGGAACACGTCATCTCTGGACAGAAGATGGATGAATATTCCTCTGAGCTTGATTTCTGGATAGGCGAAGATCATGGGTTTGTCCCGAACTATAGACAGAAGAATGGATTTGATGCCTTCTGGCAGAGCTTTCTTGAGGAAATCTGCATCAATGATGTGCCAATGAGCCATCATAAGCCTGTGCTTTCTTCAAAGTCGATTGATGCGTTCATGCAGTGTCCTTTCAAGTTCAAGTGCATGTACCAGTTCAAGCTTGAGAAGCTGGATCTATGCCCGCTTAGTGTGGATTACATCGGAATCGGCAACCTTATTCATGAAGTGTTCGAGCAGTTCTTCCTCGATGCCGGGGTGATCGATCCTGATTGCAAGGATGAGTATAACAAGGCTGTGATTGAAAAATACGACCATCAGTTTGCCAAATTCCGCCTGACATCATCAATGAGCGAAACGGCACTTGATTTTGAGAACAGCGTTCTAAGGAAAGCTATCAGCGAAATCGATTTCTCAGGGCTTGCTGGCTTCAAGGCGTCCGTTTCAGAAAAGGAGTGCAGGAAGGATCTGGATTCGTGCTCGCTTAAAGGGCGGATTGACCTTGTCTTTGAAGATCCGGATGGGAATCTTGGTGTGCTTGATTTGAAAAGCGCTTCGTTCAAGGCTCAGTTATTGACTAAGAAAGTGGGGCTGGATACTCCGGATGGGCCGTTTTCTGTTCAGCTGCTTGTCTACAACAGGCTGCTTGAAGACGATGGCCGGAAAATCATGTTCGGTGCTTATCTTTCAGTGAAGGATTCGAAGTTCTACTATGGATGGGACAGCGCGGCCGATTCTGCCAAGGCGGATTCGCTGCTTGATTCCAGGCTTTCACAGATGATGCAGAGCCTTGCCGAAGGAAAGCTTGATCCGACTCCGAGCACTGAAAGCTGCAAGAACTGCGAGTTCTATCCGATATGCCGCAGGAGGTACGTGATAAGATGATTTGCTTTGATCCAAGGCTTGAGGAAATACTCAGGAAAGACCATCGAGATCTTGATGGCAATCAGAAGAAAGCCGTTGCAAGCGATGCCGGTACTGTGGTCAAGGCCGGTGCCGGTTCTGGAAAGACGACGGTGCTGTCGTACCGGTTCCTGCGGCTCGTGCTTGAACACAAGGCCGACAGCGATCAGATATTGACTCTGACGTTTACCAAGAAGGCCGCAGCTGAGATGAGCGAAAGAATCTACAGAAGGCTGCTGTCTGCAGGCGACAAAGTTCAGCTTGCCAAGTTTCCGGATGCTTCGATCTCGACGCTGGACAGCTTCTTCTCTCAGATCGTGAAGTCCGACTGCATTCGATACGGGCTCACCAACGATTTTTCAATTATTGATGATGATGACATGTCATCGCTGATCAGGCGTGTCGCAAACCGTGTGTTCGATGGCCATAAGGGCAGTGCAGAGCTTGCAGCTCTGGCTTCCATGTACAGTCCCGAAGACCTTGATAGCCTCATTCTTGACCTTGGCCAGAACTGGTTCACGCTGGACCGGCACTATGATGCTGCATCCTGGGCTGAGTCGATTGAATCCGGATTGAAGGAAATCTTCGAAAGCAGCATTTCTTCGGTTCGCTCGCTTGCCTCTGACCTTGAGGGGCTTCTGGCCAATCCCGAGAACCTCGCCGAAGTTTCGCAGGCAATCAAGCTATGCGAAGAACCGCACGACTATGCTGCTATGGCATCCGGCCTTGCCCAGATCAAGATCAATATGACCCGTGACCGAACAAAGAAGGGCGAAGGACCTGAGAAGAAGCAGGCGGTCGATTCGTTCAGAAGCGAGATCATGCATCTGACTGAAGCAGCTATCGCCCTTGGTTCAGATTCCGTTCTTGTGGGGGTTCTTGGAATTCTCTGTGAAATACAGGATGCAATTCTGTCCAGCAAGAAATCCAGCTCTTCAGTAAGTTTTCTTGATGTCTCTCGTATGGCATTTGATATCCTGAAAACCAATAAAACCATCAGAAAATACTACAAGAACAAGTTCAAGTACATCATGATCGATGAATTCCAGGATAACAACGAACTGCAGAAGGATATTCTGTTCCTTCTTTCCGAACGTTACGGAACCGAGGGCGATGGTGTCCCGCTGCCTGAGAATCTTGAAAAAGACAAGCTGTTCTTTGTTGGAGACGAGAAGCAGTCGATCTATGGTTTCCGCGGTGCGGATGTTTCTGTTTTCAAGGCACTTGGCGGAGAGATGGCACGCTCAGGCGGAAGCACTGTCAGTCTTGAAACCAACTACAGGACCGAGCCTGCGCTGATTGATGAATTCAATTCAGTGTTCCAGAAGACGATGGGCACAGGCGGAAAGGACTATGAGGCTGATTTCGAGAAGCTTGGCCTTCGCCCAGCAAGCTCTGGCATAGCAAGCCGGATGCTTGTCTGCTGTCATTTTCCCAAGAAAGATGGATCTGATTCGGATGATCTGGCTTCACAGGATCAGGCTGAAGCCAGCTTCACTGCCGGCTTGATCCAGAGAATGACATCAACTGATGAGTTCCTGATTCCTGATGGAAAGGGAGGTACCCGCAGGCCATCATATTCGGACATAGCGATTCTGCTTCGTTCTCTTTCACGCCAGAACAGCTATGAAAAAGCTCTGAGGATTCTTGATATTCCATACTGTCTTCAGCAGACCCGTGCCCTCATGCAGGATGCCGTCTCCAACGATCTGTTCAACGTGCTTGAGCTTTGCCTGTTTCCAGAGGATCCCATTGCTTATGCTGCCGTGCTTTCAAGCCCTCTCTGCCACATGGATGGGGAGGATTTCCAAGCTGCCTTGTCTTCGCCTGAACCATTCGGTGAAGCTGCAATCTCAGAAGGCACTTTTGCAAGGTATGCATTTGCAAGAGAGAAATTCAATCAGCTCAGGCAGATGGCCGGAAACAGCACGATAGCATCTTTGGTGGATTTCATATGGAATGACTGGGGATACAGGTACTTCCTGGTCACCAAGAAGACGAGCCAGAGCTTCATGGAGCACTATGACAGCATATGGCTTCTTGCTTCTGGATTCGATGCAAAAGGGTCAGACCTCAGCGCTTTCCTGTCGTACATGCGGATGCACATAGGGTCTTCTGAGAAGCTCAAGGACTTCGAGCTGCTTCGAGAGCAGTCCGAGGGTGTTAATATCATGACAATCCACAAGTCCAAGGGGCTTGAGTTCCCGATTGTCATCATATCCGATGCTGGCTCGTCCCGTTCAGGCGGTAGGGGACAGGACCTGCTATATGAGTACAAGGCAAGCTTTGGCAATGTCCTTTCAATCCGGCACATGGATTTCTTTGATGGCAAGAAGAATGTACGCAATCTCTTCTATGAAGCATCAAGCGAGCTTGAAAAGGCAAAGGACCTGGCAGAGCAGAAGCGTCTGCTATATGTTGCAATGACTAGAGCCGAGACCCATCTTGTTCTTGAAGGCGGCAAGAGAAAAAATGGCGGAATGGATAATTCGCTGCTTGGCATGGCTTATCCTGATCTGGACTGGAAGACTGAAGATGGCATTCCTGACGGCCCGATACCTGGTTCCATGGCGGTTTTCCAGAGAATCCCTGATGTTACGGTGCAATCGACTTTCATCCATAGCAGCGAAGCCGGCCCTGATTTCATAAAAGAGGCAAGAGCTCTGTATGACAGTGCTGTTCAGAAAGACCGCAGAGGCCTTCCATTGAGAGTTGCAGCAACTTCACTTGAACCCGAGGCTAGTGCCTGGAGCCATCCTCTGCCGCTGTTTCCGAGCGATGCAATTGCCGATAAGCATGGAATATTTGCTGAATTCGGAACTTTCTGCCATAGAATAATGGAAGAATCAGTCAAGTCAGGGTCTTCCTGCAGTCCAGAGCGTGCCATGGAGCTTTTGAAATCTACAGAAGGCCTAGGCGACTTATCAGAGCCCGAGTCCAAGGCATTCTGCTCTGATGCAATCGGTTTTGCCCAAGGCTTTCTAAGCTCTGATTTTTACCGGACTCAGGTCAAGCCTTTCAGCTTCGCCACAGAGCTCCGCTTCTTTTCTGGCGAAACCGTTGATGGACGCAAGGTTGCTGTGGAGGGAGTGATTGACCTCCTCGTAACGCAGAAAGACAGGATGCTTGTAGTCGATTACAAGACAGACCGGTCAATGGATCCAGCCCAGCATGCCAGGCAGATGGAGCTTTACAGCAATGCAGTGCACAGGAGATGGAATCTTCCTGTCAGGAGTGCTCTTGTTTATCTCCGCTGTCCTGACGATAGTCCGGGCAGTAGCCTGTAAAACGGTTGCTGTAGTAGGTGTAACCGCCAGACGGCTCTCTGTCCAGCACGATTGCATGGACGGGGCAGAAGTGGTAGCAGGCGAGGCAGTTCTCGCAGTTGGAATTGAATAATGGCTTTCCTGATTCCATCGTTATTGCATCTCTTGGGCACACTGCTTCGCAATGCTCGCAGCCTGTGCAGGCATCTGATGCATGTACTGATGGAACTCCCGGCCTGCTGCACACTTTGCAGTACCGCTTGAAAGCAAGCTTCGTCAACATCTTGCGCCTTGGTATTGCGAAATCGTTCTTGAGGATTCTAGTGGCAATCTCGTTGATCTTCTGATCCGCCTTGGACAGGATTTCCTTCTGGACCTCATCGCTAGGAATCGGGGCCATCGGAACGTATGTATCCGGCATCTTGACCCAGTCGAGGAAGCTGCATAGGATGTTGGACTCCATAGCAAGCTGCTCTGCTATCTTTAGGCTATGGCCGGGGAAAAGCCCGCATGTCGTTATTGCGAAGAAGAATTCAAGCCTATCGAATTCAGGCTTTGAAAGCACATTGATCATCAAAGGCCCGAGGTTCTGAGTAGGATGACCTGAATAGGTCGGGAACACGACTCCGATCTCGCTCGGGTTGCCTAGAATTTCAGGACGGTCGAGAACGTCGGGCCCGAGAATGACCTGATCGTATCCAAGCCTGGCGCATAAGATCTTCGAAACATAGTAGCTGTTTCCCGTACCGGAAAAGCAGATTATCACCTTGTCTGGCATGAGGTCCTCCTCAGTCTGAAACCGGCTTGAAGCTTTCGATTATCCTGACGACCTTCGGAACCTGCTCGTTCTTGAGATTCAGGCTTGTGACAAGCCTGACCATGCCGCCGTCGGTAAGGCACAGGATTCCCTGTTCGTTGAGCTGGCCGCATAGGCTGCTGTTTGACAGTCCTCGTGCATTGAACATGATGATGTTGCTGCGCACTTGATCAGGATCGATATCAGCCCAGGAAGTGCTGGCAAGCGCTTTTGCAATCGTCTTCGCATTCGCATGGTCGTCTGCAAGCCTGTCTATGTTGTGCTCAAGTGCATAGATTCCCGCTGCTGCCAGGAATCCGGACTGGCGCATTCCTCCGCCGAGCATCTTGCGTGTCCTGCGTGCACAGTATTCGAATTCATCGCTGTCGGATGCAAGAATGCTGCCGACAGGAGCACCAAGCCCCTTTGAAAGGCAGAACGTGACATCATCGGCCAGCTCTGCGAAATCTGAAACCTTGACGTCTTCTGCAAGAGCAGCATTGAACAGCCTTGCTCCATCCATGTGGATCTTCAGGCCGTTTGCATCGGCAAATCTTCGTATGCCTTTCAGGTTCGAAACAGTGTACGGGAAGCCTCCGATGGTATTCTCTACTTCGACCATTGCCGTTGCCGTCATGTCATAGACGCCTCGCATCTTCACATGTCCTTCAAGCAGAACTGGTGTGAGAATGCCGTTCGGTGCATCGATCTCAATCGGAACACATTGTGCAATAGTGGCAATAGAACCGATTTCATGGTGGATTATGTGTGAATTCGATGCGCAGAGGACTTCGTTTCCCCTGCCGCAGTTTACAAAGAGACCAATCAGATTTCCCATGGATCCGCTCGATACGAACACTGCATGCTTCTTTCCAAGCATTTCAGCGGCCATCTCTTCAAGTGCTTTCACAGTCGGATCCTCATGATAGACATCATCTCCGACCTTGGCTTCATACATTGCCTTTCTCATCCCTTCTGAAGGAAGGGTGAACGTATCGCTTCTGAGTTCAAATGTTTCTTTCACGGATATGCTCTCCTAAAAATGATCAGTGCTCAATGGCCGAAAGCGTTTCGTAGAACGACGGGAAAGTCATCTCGACCGCTTCGGTGCTGATGATAGTCAGCGGTTCAGTGCATCGAAGTCCAGCAACGGACATTGCCATCACGACCCTGTGATCACCCATGCCATCGATCTTCCTGCCTCCGTCGAGCATCTTTCCTCCGTTGCCGGTTATAAGAAGGCCGTCAGGAAGCTCTGATATGCGGGCTCCGCATTGAATGAGAAGCCGCTTCATCAATGAAATCCTGTCGGTTTCCTTGATTCTTGCCTGCGGAACGTTCACAAGATGGACCGCCGAGTCTGCAAAGCAGCCTACAACAGCAAGAATCGGAAGAGTATCCGGCATTGAATTGAGGTCAAATGTGCCGCCCTGAAGCTGATCTGGACCTGAAAGACTCACAGAATCTCCGTCCCAGACCACATTGCATCCCATGGCGCTGAGTATTCTGAGGATGCCTTTGTCCCCTTGCGGGTCCGATTGCCTCAGTCCGTGGACAGTGACCTTGCCCCTTGTGATTGCAGCAGCTCCGAAGAAGAACGAGGCGCTTGAGAAATCGCCGTCTATGTTCCATTCGGCTGCATGATAGGCTTGTTCGCCTGGTATTTCGAAGTGCTGAAGGTCTTGGTGACAGCGGTAGGAGATGGACTGCCCTGCCAGATACTCCATCGTGATCCTCACGTATGGCTTCTCATATAAAAGAGGTATGTCAAGCGAGGTCTGGGACTTTGCAAGCGGGCACCCAAGCAGAAGAGAGCTCAGGAACTGGCTTGACTTGCAGATAATCGTGCCATGGCCTCCAAGGATGGGGCCGCAGATTGTAAATGGAGGAAACAGTGCATTGAGAGGTTCGACCTGGACACCGAGTCCTTTAAGACATCCAAGAAGCGCCCCAACAGGCCTTGAGCTGAGTTGCTGGTCGCCTGTGAAGGTCACAGGGATTCCAAGACTTGCTGCCAGTGAGCACGCCAGGTACATCGTCGTCCCGGAGTTTCCGCAGTCCAGTGTAGCTTCGCTCAGGCCTTTTCCTAGGTTCTCGGATTCCACAGTTATGTCGGATGACCCATTATGGCATTCGGAAACAGAAACAGAGATGGATGCGCCGAGAGCCCTGCATACCTGGATGCAGGACTGTGTGTCCTTGGATATAAGCGCATTATGGATGATGCTGCGCCCTCGTGCGAATGCCGAGATCAGAAGAGCCCTTATCGTCTCGCTCTTGGACGAAGGGATAGATATTTCACCGCTGATCCCCGAAGGGTTGATTACTGTGTTCATAACAGTACTATTCTACACTGTGGAACGGTGTTTTTCAACTGAAAAGGATCCCAGTTTTTGCACTAATCGTTGTATATTAAATGCATATTTATCCTTGCTTGAGTGTTTTTTTAGAATTTTTCTTCAAAATCAGTGGAAATCCATGGCGACTTTGATTACAATGACCGCTATAACGGCGGTTATGGCTCAAAAAGCTTATGCTGCTGTCTACTATTGTTTAGGGGTAAGTTATGGCGAAATATGTAATCAAACGCCTGCTGGGTATCATTCCTACAATGTTCATAATCATAACTCTGAGCTTTTTCATAGTCCGAGTCGCTCCAGGCGGTCCGTTTGATGGAGAAAAAGTTCTTCCAGAAGTTGTGAAGAGGAACATAGAGGCCAAATATCATATGGATGAGCCTTTGCTGAAGCAGTATGGAAGATATATCCTTGGCATTCTGGAAGGGGACCTCGGTCCTTCATATAAGTACAAGGACCACGATGTGAACTACTTCATTGGGAACTCTCTTCCTAACTCGATGATTCTTGGAACCATAGCGATGTGCTTGGCCGTTCTCTTCGGAGTCACTTTCGGAATACTTGCGGCGGTGAACCAGAACTCGTGGGTTGATTATCTTTCCATGGGGCTTGCCGTAATAGGAATATCGATTCCTCTGTTTGTTATCTGTCCTGTACTGCAGCTGGTGTTTGCCATGAAGCTGCACTGGCTTCCGACAAGCGGCTGGTTCAAGTCGGGCGATTCATGGGCAACTGTGGTTCTGCCTTCAGTTGCTCTTTCCTTCTCGTATTTTGCCAATATTGCAAGACTGATGCGTTCATCGATGCTTGAAACTCTCAGAAGCGATTACATCAGAACAGCAAAGGCAAAGGGAATGAAGAGATCGACGATCATCTTCAAGCACGCAATGAAAGGAGCTCTGCTTCCGATCGTTAGCTATCTAGGACCGGCATTCGCAGGAATAATCACCGGATCGGTCGTCGTCGAGCAGGTGTTCAGAGTTCCGGGACTTGGCAAGTTCTTCGTCCAGAGTTCGTTCAACAGAGACTATACTCTTATTGTTGGCGTCGTTCTGGTCTATTCGATGATTCTGGTTGCAATGAACTTCATAGTCGATGTTGTTTATTCGTTCCTCGATCCTAGGATTTCCTATCAATAGAGGAGGCGGATTATGAAATTTACAGATAGATTCAAAAAGCAGATTCATGACCGCGAGGAAATGCACAAGCTCAACAAGGCCGGACGCAATGGTGCAAAGAATGAGTTCAACCAGACCGTCCAGGGCAACAGCCTCTCCAAGGATGCATGGAGGAGGCTTCGCAAGAACAAGGCTGCAGTAGTCGGAATGTGTGTGGTGATTCTCTACGCGATCATTTCCCTCTGTGCAGGCATCCTTCCGATCTATTCCTATGAAGAGATCATCATCGACCATCAGTATCTTCCGCCTTCACTTACCAAGACCGCAGGCGAGCTGATGCTCAAGCGTCAGCTTTCCGAGATGTACGCAACCTCCTGGAGACAGGGAAGGCTTTCAGTCACCGAAGAAGAGGATGCGATGCTCAACAACTGGATCACCCTCGATGACACCAACAAAGTATGGAACTGGTGCTATGAAGAAGGCGAGAAGCAGAGAGCCGCAGGAACATACGTTTTCTCTGCCTCTGAGCAGAAGAAGTACGACAGGCTTCAGGATAGCATCAAGAATGATATTCAGGTAACAATAAACAGCGTCAGATGGGTGAATCCTGAGAATGGCAAGTCATACAAGCTTGATAATCTTGATTACGACACGCTTGTTTCAATCTATGCGAAGGCTCTCGGCGGAATTGACGAGCAGAAGGTACGCACTTCCCTGGAAACCGGCGTCAACAGCCAGATCCAGACTGAGGTCAAGACCAAGAACTCCGAATCTGAGCTTACCGCTGAGGACATTCAGAGCCTCGTGGCTATGGAAAAGGATTCGCTTGGCGAAGATGGAGTTCAGGCCAAGGAGAAATCGCTTGCTGTGGATAACATCAATGTCCTGATCCAGAATGCCATGACGAAGCAGATCAAGCAGGAAATCAAGGCAGGAACAAACAAGGAATTCCCGTACAAGGATACCGAGACGCTGTTTGATGATATTAATTTCAAGGTCGAAGCTTCGCTGAAGAATTCAAGGCGCTATATCCTTGGAACAGACAACCTCGGGCGTGATCTTCTTTCAAGAATCATCTATGGCGGAAGGATTTCAATCCTTATTGGAATTGTCGGAACCATCACATCTCTGTTCATCGGAATCATCATGGGTTCGCTTGCCGGCTATTTCGGCGGCAGGGTGGACTATTACATAATGAGGTTCGTCGATGTTCTTTATGGATTGCCATACATGCTGCTTGTCATCATCTGCATGGCGATTTTCGGAACCAACATTCTCAACCTGTTCTTTGCGCTGGCCATGGTCAGCTGGCTCACCATTGCAAGAATGGTCCGCGGACAGATCATGAGTCTTAAGAATCAGGAGTATATCGAGGCCGCGAGGTCGATGGGAGCAGGCGGATGGAGAATCATATTCAGGCATCTCGTTCCGAACTCACTGTCGGTGATCATTGTCTATTCAACTCTCCGAGTCCCGGAATTCATAATGCAGGAATCCTTCCTGTCGTTCCTCGGACTCGGTGTTCAGGCGCCGCTGGCCTCATGGGGCTCCCTTATCGGAGATTCCACGCAGGGAATGACCAAGTATCCATGGCGTCTTGTTTATCCAGCAATTGTAATGACGCTGTTCCTCTTCTCGATGAACTTCTTCGGTGATGGGCTTCGTGATGCCTTTGATCCGCAGAGCAAGAACATGCTGTAGGAGGCCGATATGATAGACAAGAATTCAAAAGTCATACTTGATGTCAAAGGTCTTAAGACTTATTTCAAGACCGATGCTGGAATTGTCAAGGCAGTTGATGGAATCGACTTCACTGTCCACCAGGGCGAGACTCTTGGAATAGTCGGAGAAAGCGGCTGCGGCAAGAGCGTCACCAACCTTTCGGTGATGCGCCTGATTCAGAGCCCTCCTGGAAAGACTGTTGCAGGAGAAGTGATGTTCCAAGAGACAGACCTCCTGAAGATTTCAGAGGCAGAGATGAGAAACGTCAGAGGAAACAAGATCTCCATGATCTTCCAGGATCCTATGACCAGTCTCAATCCATTTCTGAAGATTTCGACTCAGATGATCGAGACCATAAGGCTTCATGAGAAGAATGTGTCTAAGGCTGAAGCCTTGAGCCGTTCAATCGAGATGCTCAAGAAAGTCGGGATCCCTGGAGCGGAGAAACGGATTTTCTGCTATCCTCACCAGTTTTCCGGCGGAATGAGGCAGCGTGTTATGATTGCAATGGCTTTGTCATGCAATGCAAACCTCCTGATTGCCGATGAGCCGACCACGGCTCTTGATGTGACAATCCAGGCACAGATCCTTGAGCTGATCCAGAAGGTCAACGTCGAGATGAAGACTGCTGTCATTCTGATCACCCATGACCTCGGAGTGGTTGCTGGAATGTGCGACAACGTCTGCGTCATGTATGCTGGCAAGATCGTTGAGAAAGCTCCTACTGACAAGATATACAAGTTCCCTGCGCACCCTTATACCGAAGGCCTGATCCAGAGCGTTCCGCGAATGGACAAGTCAGGAGAGAAGGGAAAGCTTTTCTCGATCGAAGGGCAGCCGCCTAACGTCATAGATCTTCCGCCGTGCTGTGCATTCCATCCAAGGTGCCACAAGGCCATTGAAGGTCTTTGCAGCCGCTGCAATCCTCCGACCCATATGCTGGATGAAGACCATGAGGTCACTTGCTGGCTCTATGGCACCGATCAGGAGAAGAGCGCGGCTCTGAAGGAAGCGGATGCCCGTCAGGCATCAAAGGAGGCCTCGAAATGAGTGAAAGCGTAAAGAAGCCTATTCTTGAGGTCAAGGACCTGAAGGTTCATTTCCCTATCAAATCAAGCGGAGGACTTCGCAAGAAGGATGCCGTTATTCGTGCCGTCGATGGTATTTCCTTTGATGTGTACCCTGGTGAAACTCTTGGAATAGTCGGCGAAAGCGGCTGCGGCAAGTCGACTACTGTCCGTGCAATTGCCCAGCTCACCAAGCCTACTTCAGGTCAGGTGATTTTTCAGGGAAAAGACCTTTGCAAAGTGAGCAAGCACGAGCTGCTTATGGCTCGCCAGAACATTCAGATGATTTTCCAGGATCCGTATGCTTCGCTTGATCCGCGAATGACTGTCCGTTCGATTATCGCCGAACCGCTTATCATCTACAATAAGCGTCATCTGCTTCCGAAGGAGCTGTCTCCTCTGGAAATCGAGACTCGTGTAGAGGATCTGATGGAGCGTGTAGGTCTGAACAAGGCGTTCAAGAACCGCTATCCGCATGAATTCTCAGGAGGACAGAGGCAGCGCATTGGAATAGCCCGTGCCTTGGCTCTGAACCCAGAGGTCATTCTTGCAGATGAGCCGGTCTCGGCGCTTGATGTTTCGATTCAGGCCCAGATCCTGAATCTGCTTCGAGAGCTGCAGAAGGAGCTTGGACTGACTTTCCTGTTCATTGCTCATGACCTTGCCGTCATCCAGTACATTTCGGACAAGGTCTGCGTCATGTACCTTGGAAAGATCGTTGAGACTAGCGAAAGCGTCGAGCTTTACAGCAATCCTGTTCATCCGTATACGAAGGCCCTGCTGTCCGCAGCACCGATTCCGGATCCTGAAGTTGAACGCAAGCGACGCAGAATCATCCTCACCGGCGATGTTCCGTCACCGGACAAGGAGCATGTTGGCTGTTACTTCTATGACCGATGCCCGAACAAGATGGACAAATGCAAGAATCATATTCCGCCAATGTTCACGGTAGGACCGCATCACAATTGCGCCTGCTGGCAGCTTGAGGAAAAGTTCCCGTTGGCAGAATCAGAAAAATGAAAACAGATCAAAGGCAGGCTATCCTGATGGAACCTGCCTTTGTTTCGTTCTTCACCTCTTGTTGAAGCCCTTGGGAATATCCCTTATGGACATGCGCGGGCCGCTGTCACGGGGTCTGTCGACTTCCAGGTGCAGTCCTGTATATGAGGCAATGACCACAGCATCTGATTCAGTGCGGCCTGAGCTTTTGTTTTCCTCTATGACTTCAATCGGAACGTTCTTGTCAGTTCCTGTAAGGCACAAAGAGAATATCATCATTGGTTTCTGGCCGTGCTTGCGTTTCTTGCTGTCGGCCGCATGGTCGGCCATTTCGGACGCAAGGCGCTTCTCATCGTCAGCGCTGATGCCCCTGATGAAATGCTTTATTCGAAGTGAATCTACATCATTGTATGAATACCTGTTCCTTTTCATTATAGGAAACACTCCGAAATAGGATACGATTTCCTGCTTTTCACTGTCGAATGTCCAAGCTTCGGCATACAGGGTTCCAATAAGGCAGATAAGCCCTATTATGATTGGAAATGCGGTCCAGCCTGCTTCACCTGTGGCCAGTCCCCAGATAACAATTGCGAGCATTATTGCATATGGAATCTTTGAAAATGGCGAAATGCTGTAGACGAGTTTTGATTTCAGCCGGTAAATCTTTAGCTTGAACATGCATAAAAGATAAATGAAAATACAATTTTTATCCATAGAACGGATGAATTTTAGAATATTTTTGTGAAAGGTGATTGAAAAAAGCCTTACCATGCTTTATGATGATTCAAACCATATATTCATTTATTTGGTTTTAAAACGAATTTTATGACAAAGGAGATATTGTTATGAAGAAAGTTATGACAGTCATGCTTTGCATTCTCCTGGCCACAGTGCTGCTCGTTTCTTGTGGAAACAAGAAAACAGAAGCCGCACCTGCAGCTCAGGCTGAAGCAACACCTGCTACTACAAAGACAGAGACCAAGACTGAAACAAAGACTGAAACAAAGGCTGCTGAACCAGCGGCTGCTGCTCCAGCAGAAGAGGCAGCTCCGGCTGCTGAAGCTGTATCAGCTGCTTCTGAAGGTGTTGTGTTCAAGATTGCAAACGGCGCAGAGCCAGAGTCACTTGATCCTAGCAAGATTCAGGGTGTTCCAGAGCACAGAATCACACAGGCCCTTTTCGAAGGCCTCGTAGCTGATGATCCTGAGACAGCCGGTGCACTTCCGGGCGTTGCAGAGAGCTGGGACATTTCCGATGATGGAACTGTCTACACATTCCATCTCCGCGAATGCACATGGAGCGATGGCGTTGCAATCACTGCAAACGATGTCGTTTATTCATGGCTTCGTGAGCTTGCTCCAGAAACAGCATCTCCATATGCATGGTTCCCTGCAATGTTCCTCAAGGGAGCTTCAGAGTACAATGCTGGCACAGCTGATGCTTCTTCAGTCGCCATCAAGGCTATTGATGATCGCACATTCCAGATGGAACTGATCGGACCGCTTCCGTACGTTCTCGGTGCAATGACCCACTACAGCTTCGCCATTGTCCCGCAGCACGCAATCGAGAAGTACGGCGATGCATGGATCCTTCCTGAGAACTTCGTTGGAAACGGACCGTTCGTTCTTTCCGAGTGGCTCCCTCAGCAGTATGTGAAAGTTACAAAGAACGAGACATACTGGGACAAGGACAATGTAAAGCTTGACACAGTATTCTTCTATGCTTCTGAAGACAATGCTACTATGTATAACATGTTCCTCAACGGCGAGATTGACTGGGTCAACACTGTTCCTCTTGATCAGATTGCTTCTGCAAAGCTCAGAAAAGAGTATCAGAGTGCACCGCAGCTTTCCACTTACTACTATGTGTTCCAGACCACAACTGCACCGATTGATGACCCGAACGTAAGAAAGGCTCTTGCACGTGCCATCGACAGAGAAGCTCTTGTTGAGAACGTCACAAAGGGCGGACAGATTCCTGCTTGGGGAATCGTTCCTGACATGGCCGGCTACGATGCTCTTGCATTCCCGGAAGATTACGACGTAGAGTCTGCTCAGCAGTATCTTGCTGATGCTGGATATCCGAACGGCGTAGGTTTCCCGACCATTACCATCCTGTACAACACCAGCGACAGCCATAAGGCTATTGCAGAGTTCATCCAGCAGGAATGGAAGACCAACCTCGGAATCAACGTAGAGCTTGTCAACCAGGAATGGGCAACATACCTCTCCAACAGAAATGCTGGAAACTTCATGGTTGCTCGTGCTGGATGGGTAGGAGACTATCAGGATCCTAACACATTCCTTGACATGTTCGTGACTGGCGGCGGAATGAACGGCGGAAAGTACAGCAACCTTACATACGATGCTTACATTTCCACAGCTGCTCAGATGGCTGCTGGCGAAGACAGAATGGCTACACTGCAGATGGCAGAGGGCATCATGATCAATGATGATCAGGCTATCATGCCGTTGTACTTCTACACAACTCAGAACATGATCGATACCGATGTCTGGGGCGGCTGGTACACCAACACCATGGATTACCATCCTGTCAAGGACATCTACAAGAAGTAGTTGATCTAAGATCTAAGACTTTTCAGGGCTTCTCCATTGGAGGAGCCCTTTTTGATGGTATTTTGACTTCTATTGGTGTATC
>JAQUYU010000128.1 GCA_028691695.1 Sphaerochaetaceae bacterium
GGCTTCTTGGGAAGTCTTCTGATCACATCATCGATTCCATCAATCAGATTGTCCTCGATGCTGCCATCAATGGTCTCGAACTCCTCTATGCTGACTGTGGAGAACCTATCCTGGGCCCCCATCTCGGCAGCAGTCAGAACAACACCCCGCAGGCACCCGCCCGCACAGACGAAGATCTGATGGCTTTCAGGAATCAGCATCCCTACATGGACAATATTCCACATTCCGCGAGCAGGCGGAGTATATTGGAGTGTGTCAAGAAACGGAGACGCAAAATCACAGTCCCCAATCGGCAGTTTCTTATATGCTTTCATCAATCAGCCTCCCGGCAATTTCATTGAATACTCTAGAGCATTCGCAATCAGGCGAATCGGCCAGGACCGGAAGATGCTTCTCCTCGGCGACCTGAACCTCTCTCGAAAAGGGCAGAGTTCCTAGGATCACTGTCCCTATGCTCTGGGCAAGCTGCTGGGTCTTGGCTTCCTCGTCGGGCACATTTCGCTTGTTGACGATTATGCCAGCAAGCTTCGCATAGCCCCTGTCCTTGAAGTTCTCAACAGCCTGAGCTATGTTGCTTGCGGCATGCATTGCCATTCTCTCACCAGAAGTGATGATCACCACCTTGTCCGCATATCCATCACGGATGGGCATAGAGAAGCCGCCGCATACTACATCACCAAGGACATCATAGATAACAGCATCAATTGAAAGCTTCTTGTAAGCATCAAGCTTATCCAGCATCTGAAGCGCTGCGATTATTCCTCTGCCTGCACAGCCCATTCCTGGAGGCGGCCCTCCGGCTTCGGCGCACCAGACCCCATCGAATCCAGCTGAAACAGCCTCTTCAAGCTTCAAATCATTTCCTTTGTCACGAATCTGCTGAAGAATCGGGACTATCTCCTTGCCATCTGTCAGAAGATATGTCGAATCCGCCTTCGGGTCGCATCCTATCTGCAGGACATTCAGTCCTCTGTTTCTCAAGGCTATTGAAAGGTTTGATGAAATCGTAGATTTCCCGATGCCGCCTTTTCCGTATATTGCAATTCTAAGCATTATTGTAATCTCCTTTCGCGCTTATTGCGCTGTACCCGATCGGTCTGAGAATACCATCCAGATCCTGGACGCTGACCAGATGGGTGCTGTCTATTTCCCTCTTGCTGTCATACAGGAGGTAATCCTTCCGTGTTTCAAACGGAGAAATATTCATCATTATCACATTCGCCCCAGCCTGTATTCCACGAAGCCTTCCGTCAGATTCAACTGTTCCAAGAGCAGTAGTTGCCGGAAGCATTACTTTGGGAAGCATGATTCTCACAAGCGAAAGCAGGAACAAGGTCATATCGACGCTGCCTGCGGGAAAGGATCTGAACGGAGTGCTGTGATGTGGAATGAACGGGCCAATCCCGACCATCTCCGGTTTGAATTCCTGAATGAACACAAGATCAGAAGCAATGTTTCCGGCTGTCTGGTATGGCGAACCGACCATCATTCCAGCACCGGTCTGAAAACCCAGTTCCTTCAGATTCCTCAGGCATTGCATCCTTGTCGAAAGCACCTGGCTGGCAGGATGCAGCTTTGCAAAATGCTTTGGGTCAGCACTTTCATGCCTGAGAAGGTACCTATCGGCACCAGCGAGTCTGAACTGCTTGTAACTTTCATAGCTTCTTTCTCCAATCGATAGCGTAATTGCAGCATCTGAATACTGCTTCTTGATTGATCTGATGATATCAGCCATCATTTCATCGGTATAATAGAGATCCTCACCACCTTGAAGAACAAACGTCCTGTAACCGATATCATAGCCTGCATTGCAGCATGAGAGGATGGTCTTTGCATCAAGACGGTATCTTTCAATATCCCTGTTTGCACAGCGGATTCCACAGTATAGGCAATTGTTGCGGCAGTAATTTGTAAACTCCACTATCCCACGTGTATACACCTTGCGACCGAAGATCGAATCTGCAATTCCTGAAGCAATCTTCTGAGCATAGAGCCTGTCTTCCTCGGTATACGAAGAAACAAGAAATCCATACTCATCAGAAGAGAGCGATTTCTCTGATTCCAGCTTATCTATCAGATTCTTACAGTCCATGTCTTCACACCTTTGAATAAGTGGTCTTTATGCTCACATCCGGAAGCTGACCAAGTTTTCCTGACAGGGCTGCAATGATGTCCTGCGGAGCATCCATCACCACAGTGATGATTGATACCCCTTTCTTTTCGTAAGGCATTCCCATCCTTCCGATGATGTAAGAAGACACTTCATGAAGAAGTGAATTGATTCTTTCCACCGCATCCCTGTTTTCAATGATGATTGCAACTATTGCAAGCCTTGATTCCATATTCTCCTCCCTTTCCCAGAAAGTTGGTTCATTTCTCTTTTTCTCAGCGGTTTCAATCGGCAGCACATCCAGGAAGCACCTGCTGTCCGTCTCTATCTCCCTGATAGCTGTCTTGACCCCGAACGCCTTCTCGAGGTTGTTCTCATTTACAACTGTTCCAGATAACCCATAAAGCGCACTTCCCCGTTTTTCAAGCAGAAGCGAATGAGTTCCATAGCGCAGAGCATGAGCGGGATAATGAGTATTGAAGATGCAGCTGTATCCGTTGGATGCAAGCTTCTGGATCATCTCCATCACTTTCAGCTGATTCCGAAAATCCAGATTCGACTCAGGTTCATCCATGATCAGAAGCTCAGGCTTGCCTGCAAGCGCCTTGGCTATCAGAGCAAGCTGAAGCTCTCCTCCGCTTACCTGATCTGCATTCTTGTTCCAAAGAGAACGGATTCCCATCTGATCGAGGCTGTTCATCGCCGAGCTGATATCACTCTCCGATGGATTCTTGAACAGGTCAATCCTGCTCGCACGCCCGAGAAGCACCAGTTCGAGAATCGTCCCTGATGCTGAATATCCACGTGCCTGAGGCACGTATCCTATCCTGTTCCACATCTGACGGCGGGAGATTTCGGAAATCGGCTTGCCATCAATCAGGCTGGATCCTTCCGTCCAGTCCAGAAATCCCATCATGCACCTGAGAAGCGTTGTCTTTCCTGCCCCGTTAGGCCCAAGTATTGCAAGGATTTCTCCACTATTCACGGAGAATGAAACATTGTCCAGAATCTTCTCAGAACCCCTTGCATAGGAAAATGAACCGTTTCTGACTTCGAAGTTCATGACAGCCGACCTCCCTTTCTGCGAATCAAGGAGATGAAGAACGGAGCTCCGACTATCGATGTGAGAATTGAAATCGGGATTTCTGTTCCAATGATGCTTCTGGCGGCTGTATCAACAACGAGCATGAAGGCCGCTCCGATTGAAAGAGTGGCTGGAACAAGCTTTTGATTGTCATTTCCGAGCATCATTCTTGCAATATGCGGTACAAGAAGCCCTACCCATCCGACTTGGCCGGACATGCTCACGCAGGATGCCGTGATCACTGTTGCGCACATGATGGTAACAAGACGCAGCATACGGACATCTGTTCCTGTAGCCATTGCTTCATCTTCATCCAGCTCAAGGATATTGAGCCTCCATCGGATCAGATACAGCACTATGCAGCCGGCCCCTATTGGAACCGCCCCGATTCGAAGCGTTGACCAGTTCGCCGAAGCAAGCGAACCCATAAGATAATAAGTGATTGCCGGCAGCTGGGTCTCAGGATTGGCAAGGAATTTTGCAAGCGAGATCAATGAATTGCAGAGTGAGCCTATGATGATTCCAGTCAGAATGATATCGACCAGACTCCTCTCGCCCTTCCGCCTGCTGGCAAAGTAAGTCGCAGCAATGGCAAGCAATCCGAACGACATTGCCACGAGCTGTGTCGAGACCAGGCTAAGTCCGGCCATCAGCGATACTATCGCCCCAAGCGATGAGCCGCTTGCCACACCAAGAGTATCCGGCGTTGCCAGTGGATTGGAGAACAGACTCTGGAATGCCAGTCCTGAAACAGAAAGGCCAGCACCAACGAGAATTGCCAGAGTTATTCGTGGAAGACGGATTGACCAGATCACGTTTGCCATCATCCTGTCGCTCTGGTCTCCTTGGAAGAGGATGGAGAACACTTTATCAATCGGTACAGAAAAGCGTCCGATTGAGAGGCTTGCAAAGGCAAGCGCCAGAGGTATGGCCAGATATGCAATCGGCCTGATGATCTTGTTCTTGTTCATTTCTCTTTGCCTTCAGGTTTTGATCCTTGTGCTCAGATTCTAGTTTTTCCTCAGGTTCGGAATGCTCCTCATCCTCGGATGCCTCAAAGATAGAACAAAGAAAACCTGTGTTCAATGCTTGAGGTGATTTTGTCACTGAAAAAAAACGAAAGAGAGCCGCTGCATCTCTGCAACGGCTCCCGGTTTTCTGAATTGATCAGATCAGGCTACATGACCTGTCCGACTTTCTGATAGAAGCTCATTCTGCGCTTTGCATCCTGCTCGGCCTTTGCAAACAGCTCGTCTGCATGTGCC
>JAQUYU010000129.1 GCA_028691695.1 Sphaerochaetaceae bacterium
GCGGCGTGGCCGCACTATCTTTTTATCTGGAGGTTGCAGAATGGATGCTGACCCTGGCAGTTGCCGTGGCCGTATTATGACCCTGATTGACGCACTGTTCTGCAGCGCAGTCTCGTTCTGAGCAGACAGTGTTTCAATCTGATTATCCGCGTTTTCATTTTTGCGGAGATTGGAGGAAAAACAAATGAAACAGATTGACAAGTCTCTTGAGAAAGTTCTCTTTGAGCTTTTTGACAGCCGCAAATTCAGTGCGCTTTCCGACGTGCTGCTTTCGATGAATCCGGCCGATGCCGGGTTATTTCTCAACATGATTCCAGAGGAATCTCTAGCTGGAGTCTTCGCCCGCATACCTGTGGCCAACGCAGGGCTGCTCTTCGTTGAGCTTGATGACCAGGTCCGCCCTGTCCTGATCAAGGGGATGGATGACCCTCAGCTTTCATCTCTTCTGGGCTCGCTTTACATGGATGATGTGATTTCGCTTGTCCGCTTGCTTGATGATCCGCAGAAGGAACGGGTGAAGATGCTCCTTGAGCCTGACAGAGCCTCCGAGCTTGCCATGATGCTTGCTTACAAGCCTGACAGCATCGGGAGTCTGATGAATACTTCATTCATCGTTCTCAATCCAGAGATGAGCATCAAGGATGCCGTTGCCTATATCCGCGTCGCCGGTCTTGGAAAGGAAACGGTCAACGTCTGCTATGTTACAGACAGTTCAAGGCGCCTTGTAGGTTCTCTTGGACTGCGGAGCCTTGTAACCGCCCGTGATGACAAGATGCCTGTCGGAACTGTGATGGACAGCCAGCCGGTGTCTGTCGATGTCAACGATGACAAGGAGAAGGTCTCCAACGATTTCGGGAAGTACGACCTTACAGTCATGCCGGTGACTGACAGTCAGAAGCGCCTTTGCGGAATCGTCACTGTTGATGATGTGCTGGATGTGGTCCAGAATGAGGCAACCGAGGATATGCAGAAGATGGCTGCAATCATTCCGTCCGAGACCCCTTATCTGAAGACTTCGGTATGGAAGATATGGAAGGCGAGGATTCCATGGCTTCTCGTCCTGATGATCGGTGCTACTTTCACAGCGAAAGTCATAACCGCATTTGAGTCTGCCTTGTCTGCGTGCGTGATCCTCACGGCTTTCATCCCTATGCTGATGGATACTGCAGGAAATGCAGGATCACAGGCCTCCGTGACTGTAGTGCGAAGCCTTGCTCTGGGGGATCTGAAGTTCCAGGACCTGTTCAAGGTTCTATGGAAGGAGATGCGTGTAGCTGTGCTTTGCGGCGTCTCGCTTGTCGTGTGCAACTTTGCAAAGCTCCTGCTTATTGATAAGGTATCCGTGACAGTGGGGCTTACAGTATGCGCCGCACTGTTCGTCGCTGTTATCATTTCCAAGCTTATAGGATCAGCCCTTCCGCTGCTTCTAGGCAAGATCGGACTTGATCCGGCAGTGATGGCAGGCCCGGTTCTGACAACAATGGTGGATGCTCTTACACTTGTTATCTACTTCACAATAGCGACGAAGATTCTGGGTTTGGCCTGAAAAAAAAGAAAAAAACTAATTCCTCCGCTGGCTGTTTTCGCTTTTTCCTGTAAATTCCAATAGTGAAAACAACTAGCGCCTGAATGGGCTTTTTTGATACATCTCAGATTTGGACTAGTTCGCTATTTGATTGCTATTAAAGTTATATAACACCATATATGGTGGTTCAAATTCAAAAACTACACTATGGATATTGCTTTCTCAAAATAACTGTGGTATGGTTGTTCAAGAGTCCGGATTTTGGGCTCCTGAATCATGTAGCTATTCTGAGGTTGTTTGAATATGGAAGAGGAAAAGAATAAACTGAGTCCGCTTGGCCGGAAGATCTTTCTTGATCGTTATGCTCTGAAAGATGCAAAGAAGACCACCCTTGCTGTCGGCGATATAGTTGTCGCTGTTGCCAATGCCGCAACAGGACAGCGCGAGATCGGTTCTGTCACAAGTCTTGACAGGGAAAATGACGCAGTTACAGTGAAGCTTGATGATGGTACAATCGTTGAGACCAAGATTGAAGGCGTGGACAAGCCGCTTGAATCAGATCCGGCTCAGATGCTTCAGAGAGTCGCAAAAGGGATAAGCAGCCAGGAGAAGCCTGCTTCAAGATCGAAGTGGGAGAAGGAATTCAACTGGATTCTTGAGGACTGGAAGTTCGTTCCAGGAGGAAGAATCCTCACCGGTGCAGGAACCGATCAGAATCTCACCTATTTCAACTGCTATGTCATTCCTTCGCCGAAGGACAGCCGCAAGGGCATCATGGACAGCCTTGGCCAGATGACAGAAATCATGAGCCGAGGAGGCGGGGTGGGTATGAACCTTTCATCGCTTCGTCCTCGCTACGCTTACGTAAAGGGTGTCAACGGCCGTAGCAGCGGAAGCGTGTCATGGGGTGCATTGTTCAGTTTCGTTACCGGGCTTATCGAGCAGGGCGGTTCACGCCGAGGTGCTCTGATGCTTATCCTTGATGTATGGCATCCGGATATCATGGATTTCATCAATGCCAAGCGTGATATGAGCAAGATAGTCAATGCCAACATCAGTGTCGGCATAACCGATGAATTCATGGCTGCTGTCCGTTCCGATGCTGACTGGGAGACCTGTTTCCCTGATACCTCTGATCCTGAATACAACGAATTCTGGGATGGCGATATGAAGAAGTGGATCGCTGCCGGCAAGAAGGTCGTCGGGTACAAGAAATACAGGGCCAGAGAGATCTGGAATGCAATTATCGAGAGCGCATGGGCTTCGGCCGAACCTGGTGTATTCTTCTGCGACCGCTACAACAAGATGAGCAACAGCTACTATTATTGCACTATCCGCTCGACCAATCCATGCGGAGAGCAGGGGCTTCCTCCCTGGGGCGTATGCAATCTCGGCTCGATAAACCTTTCAAAGTTCGTTGATTCGTCCGGGAAAGTTCTCTGGGATGATCTTGGAAGGACTGTTCATTCTGCTGTTCGTTTCCTCGATGATGTGATTGATGACACTCCTTATTTCTTCGAGGAGAACCGCAAGCGCCAGCAGTCCGAGAGACGGATCGGGCTTGGAACCATGGGGCTTGCCGACATGCTTATAAAATGCGAGCTTGCCTACGGCAGCGAAGCGTCACTTGCCTTCATCGACAAGCTTTTCAAGTTCATCTGCATCGAGGCTTACAAGGCCAGCTCTGATATAGCAAAGGAAAAGGGCTCATTCCCTCTCTTCGATGGTCCGAAGCTTATCGAAAGCGGCTTCATGAAGCAGATGCCTGAGGAGATCCGCAAAAAGGTGCTTTCCGATGGGCTTCGAAATGTTACCCTGCTGACTCAGGCCCCTACTGGTACTACTGGCACAATGGTCGGAACCAGCACTGGAATAGAGCCATATTACTTCTGGGAATGGGAAAGAACCGGAAGGATGGGTAAGAACATCGAGCGTGTTGCAGTCTATGACGAATGGGTGAAATCTCATCCGGGTCAGAAGAAGCCTGCTTATTTCGTAAGTGCGATGGATCTGGCTCCCGAAGGGCATGTGAGAGTTCAGGCTGCTATTCAGCGCTGGGTTGATTCTTCGATTTCCAAGACCGGAAATACTCCGAAGGACTATACGGTCGAGCAGACTGGAAAGCTGTACGAGCTCCTGTATGATCTGGGATGCAAGGGCGGCACTACGTACCGTGACGGCTCACGTGATACCCAGGTCTTGACCGTCAAGAAGGATGATGACAAGAAAGAGACCGAGGAAGCCAAGGCTCCTGTTGCTGTGCCTTCGAAGCTCAAGGCAAGGACTCGTACTACCTGTCTTTCCGGCACGACTTACCGTAAGGCGACTCCGATTGGAACGGCCTACATAACTGTGAACTCAGATGGCCCGGACGGCGATGAGCCTTTTGAGGTCTTCATCAATGTTGCAAAGGTCGGATCAGATGTTGCTGCGGATGCAGAGGGCATAGGAAGGCTGATAAGCCTGATTCTCAGGATGCCTAGTCCTCTTGATCCTAAGGAAAGGGCAAAGACGATCATTGCTCAGCTCAAGGGAATCGGCAGCGGACGACCGCTCGGATTCGGAAAGAATAGGGTGATGAGCCTGCCCGATGCTGTTGCCCAGGTGCTTGAAGAGCATATCGGCTCAATGGACGAAGGCGTCTCGAATGAGGCAAAGCTTCCAGACGAGGGAGAGGAAGAAGAGGATGCTGGTCAGCTTGAGCTAGGCTTCGAGCCCCCAAAGAACAGTGTAACTCCGGATATATGCCCGGTGTGCGGCAATGCTTCGTTCGTCAACATCGAGGGCTGCAAGAAGTGTTTTTCCTGTGGTCACAGCGAGTGCTGATCCCCTGAAAATTCTTATCCGTATAGAAAAAGACCGGTGAGTTTTCTCATCGGTCTTTTTACTATTCTATTCTATATGGAGGTTAAGTTTTT
>JAQUYU010000130.1 GCA_028691695.1 Sphaerochaetaceae bacterium
GAACAAGGTTCCTTCCTGCCTACACAATCAAGGAAGTCAAGGGACTGAAAGTCGCCATCATCGGTCTGACTGCTCCGCATGTCACAAGATGGGAAGCTTCCAATCCTGAGCATTTCAACAACATGACATTCACTACTCCAGATGAAGAACTTGGAAAAGTGCTTGATGAAATCGAGGGGAAGGCCGATGTTGTCATCGTTACTTGCCACTATGGCGAAGATGGCGAGTACGGCACGACTGGAATGTATGATGTAGCTGACAAGTATGCCGACAGAGTCGATGCATTCCTTATCGGACATGCACATTCGACGAAGGCCGAGACAAGAGAAAGCGGCGCTGTCATCGTAGAGCCGGGTGCCAAGGCTTCCAATGTTGCCAAGGTCACAATCAAGGTTCTCAGAGACAAGGTCACCGGAAAGGTCTATTCCAAGACTTCTACTCCTGAGATGATTTCCACCAAGGGCGTTGAGGCGGATCCAGGCCTGAGCAAGGAAATGGCATACGTCGACATCCAGTCCAAGGCTATTGCAGACGAAGTAGTCGGACAGGTCGGAGCGGACTTCCTTCCATCGCTTTACTGGAAGGATCTTCCGGGAATCCCGACTGCTGTCTGCCAGGATACTGCCATGATGGATCTGATCAACATTGTTCAGATGAACATCACTGGTGCTGATGTATCCCTTGCTGCTCTGTTTGATTCTTCAAGCAATCTTCCTAAGGGAGATTTCAAGAAGCGCGATGGCGTGAAGGTTTATAAGTACGACAATACTCTGATGGCTGTCAGAATCACTGGAAAGCAGCTCAAGGCTATCATGGAGCAGCAGGCTGGAAACTATTTCAACACCTACACTCCAGGCGATGTCACTCTCTCCTTCAACCCGAAGATCAGGCTGTACAACTACGACATGTTCGCAGGAGTTGATTACAAGATTGATATCTCCAAGCCGCAGGGACAGAGAATTGTCGATGTGATGTACAAGGGTGCTCCTCTTGCCGATGATCAGGTGCTTGTTCTTGCTCTGAACAACTACCGTTACGGCGGGCTCTCCGGATCAGGAATGATCAGCGCTGCTCCAGATGATCTTGTATACAACACAGGTCTTGCAGTACGTGATTCCATCTCCGACTATGTTGCCCAGAAGGGTACCATCATGCCGGTATGCGATAACAACTGGGAAATCATCGGATATGATTTCTCTGATCCTGCCGCCGAAGAGATCTATCAGATGATCCGCGACGGGAAAATCAAGCTTCCGACCTCAGCTGATGGAAGATCCATCAATATCAAGGCAGTCAATGCAAATGATCTGAGAGCCGAAGGAGTGATCAAATAGTCAATCCATCATTCAGATGAATCAATCAGGGGCTGCTGAAAGGCAGCCCCTTCTGCTTCATTCTTTCTTGCTGCAATAGTATAGTTCGTCAGGACAGATATCCTGGCCATTTGGCCATTTGATTGAATAACCATCTGCTGATGCACATGAAAAATAAGCTTTGTTTGCCAGCTCGCCGTACCATTTTCCTTTGATATACGGCTTTACATCAAAATCTTTTATTTCTCCATTGTCAAATGTCACTTGAAGAAGGAAATCATTCAAAGGGACAACTTTTATGGCAGTAGGTCTAAGCATTCAGTCCTCCATAGGGTTTCATCTCAAGGGCTCTATCTTGAAAAATCCTTCGCCTTCGCTTAAGAGTCTCCAGTTAGCAGCGAGTTCTTCCTCATGCAAGCTGATCCACGCTTGAACTAGTTTCAGTTGTTTTGGTGGCAAGCTTCCTTCAAGAATGTCTCCATTTATTGCGATTACTATTTCATTCTCTCCATAAATGCAATGTACATGAGGAACATGGTGCCTTCCATTCTTTTCGGATTGCATTCGAATGATGATTCCATAGAACATGGATAATGTGGGCATCTTTTGTTACCTCCTTTCTTGGCTGCTTTTATTTTATCATGATGCAATCCAATCAGCAAGGTCTGAAAGGCAGCCCCTTCTTTCATTTGATACAACCATGTTTATGTGATAATATTTTTACAAGGAAGTGAAAAATGAAGAAAGCTCTTCTTGTAATCATGGTTGCAGTCATTGCATGCAGCCTTGCATATTCTGGGAACATCAGCATTGGAGCCAGAACTGGGTATGGATCATTTTGCTACAGCTATAGAAACAAAACCCTTGATACGAAGGAGAATTCTGGTTTTTCAGGATTCCCGATTGATGTCGAGTTCGATTACAGATTCGGCGAGAGCGGCTTCGGTGCAATGGCTGTGGTAGGGCTGGGCTTGGGCCGCAGCTTCTTTGCCAACACTCTTTCCAATGGCGAAACTACAAACAACATGAGCTCCAGCGGAAAGGTGATGTTTGACTCGTTCTTCAGCATCTTCTACAAGTTTCCTGTCAATGAAGCCTTCGATGTAAAAGTGGCATTCGGTCCTGCAATCCAGGTCTATGAGGCCAACAAGCTTGTGAATCCCTCCAAGGGTGAGTTCACAGCGATGCTTCTCGGTGCCAAGATTGAAGGCGCTATCTCCTACGATATAGGAGATTTCATGTTTGCCAATGCCGGGCTTGATCTGAACTTCGGCCTTGCCGATACTGCAAAGAGCAACTCTTCTGTTCCCGAAGTTAAGGAAAGCGCTTTCTCTTTCGGATGGGATCTTTTCCTTGGCGTAGGGTTCGGACTGTAAAAAACAGCCCTTGGATAGTTTTCGCTATTCAAGAGCTTGTCCTTCCTGAAAAGAAGTGATTACTGCTTCTTCACGCCTCTGAGGGCGTTTGAAAGCTTCTGGAAAGCTCTGTTCTTCTTCTGAACCATCAGCTTGGTATCTTGATGCTCGCAGACTGCGGTCACATACTCAAGGGCTTCCTTCTTTGTAGTGAAGTACTTGATGACCTTGTCACTGTTCTTTCGCTTCACAGCCCATCTTCCATCGGTAGTATGCAGGACCTGATGAACGTTCGCTACTTCCTTTTTCTCTTCTTCTGCTTCCACTTCAGGAGCAGCTGCCTTGCTTGCTGCAGCCTTCTTCGGTGCTGCTGTATCATTCTTTGCCATATCGACTCCTCGACAACAGATTGTCTGTTTTCTCAGAATATCACTTTTATTTTGTTTTTGCATCTTGATTTTCCTTATTCTTATTGAGATAAGTCTTTTTTCGCTGTATATTCATTGAAAATCCAGGAGAAAAACATGGCCACTTACATCTCGGAACCGTCACATACCTTCAGCGAGTACCTTCTGGTACCTGGGTATTCAGATGCTTCATGCATTCCATCCAACGTCAGTCTTCGAACACCGCTTGTGCGCTACAGAAAAGGCGAAGAGTGCCCGTTGTCTCTGAACATCCCGATGGTAAGCGCAATCATGCAGTCTGTCAGCGGATCGAGGATGGCCGAAGCCCTTGCCAGAGAAGGCGGGATTTCGTTCATCTATGGTTCGCAGAGCATAGAAAGCGAAAGCGCCATGGTGTCTCAGGTAAAAAGCTACAAGGCAGGCTTCGTCCCAAGCGATTCGAATCTCAAGCCTACAGATACGCTTTCTGATGTGATTGACCTGAAGCAGAAGACAGGACACTCGACAGTGGCCGTCACCGACAGCGGAAAGAGCGATGGGGTGCTTCTCGGAGTGGTAACAAGCCGTGATTACAGGGTTTCGAGAATGGATCCTGATACCCCGGTTTCCACTTTCATGACTCCGTTTTCCAAGCTAGTATATGGTACTGAGCCGCTTACTCTTTCTGATGCAAATGACATTCTCTGGGAGCACAAGCTCAACCAGCTACCGATTATTGACAGTGACAGAAGGCTCAAGTGCTTCGTGTTCCGCAAGGACTATGATTCTCACAAGGAGAACCCGAACGAGCTGCTGGATTCGAAGAAACGCTACAAAGTCGGGGCCGGAATCAACTCTAGGGACTTCAAAGACCGAGTTCCTGCCTTGCTTGAGGCTGGAGCGGACGTGCTTTGCATCGATTCGTCAGAAGGTTTCACTGAATGGCAGAAGCGGACTTTGGAGTGGATAAGAAGTGAATACGGAGACTCTGTGAAAGTCGGTGCTGGCAATATTGTTGACAGGGAAGGATTCGATTTCCTTGCAGATTGCGGCGCAGACTTCGTCAAGGTCGGAATCGGCGGCGGTTCTATCTGCATCACTCGCGAGACCAAGGGCATCGGGAGAGGGCAGGCGACTGCTTTGATTGATGTTGCAGAGGCTCGGGACGACTATAAGAAGAAGACCGGTATCTATGTTCCGATCTGCTCGGATGGCGGTCTGGTGTATGACTACCACATGGCTCTTGCTCTTGCAATGGGAGCCGATTGCCTGATGCTGGGACGCTATTTCGCCAGGTTCGATGAGAGCCCGACT
>JAQUYU010000021.1 GCA_028691695.1 Sphaerochaetaceae bacterium
GGGTCATCCTCTGACCGCCTCTGTCACCCATTGATCTCATGCCGGAGCCTGAAGCGCTGTAGATCAGACTGGTCATTTCAATGCTCTGGGTTTCAGTGCCCATTGCAAGAGTGTAGGTAGCACCTTCAGTGATTCCAGGAGAGCTGACAAGCACGCTGTTGTACTGCTTGAGGGCTGTGGTCTGAGCCAGGACTGTGCCATCGCTGCTGGTAAGTGTAATTGCCGAGCCTGCTTTCTGAGAAGAAGCTGATGCTGCCAGAATTGCACCTTGAGTAGAATAGGTTCCGAAGTTCTGAGCCATTCCGCTTGTTCCGATTGCAATGACTGTGCCACCGGTGATCTTGGCCGAAGTTCCAAAGTCAAGGGCGCTGTTGCCGTCATTAGTCGGGCCGTATACGATTGTTGTTCCGCCAGTTACAAGAAGCGAGCCATTGGAATCAAGTCCGTCTCCTGAAGCATTGACCACTAGATTTCCGCCTGAGATGCGGATCTGGAGTGTTGAGTCTCCCGCCATCGGGTCGGAGCTTGTGGAAGATCCGCTTGATGCATTCAGACCGTCGTCGGTTGAATTGATTGTGATTTCGCCGCCCTCGACTGCTACTATCGGTCCTTCAAGACCCTCTTCGCATTCGATGGAGATTGTGCCTCCGGTGACAAGAACTGCCTTGCTGGAATCCATTCCGTCGCTTGCTGCCTTGATGTTCAGAGTTCCGCCGGCAATGTAGATATAGCCTTTGGTGGTGTCTTCATCATTGGAGCAGTGCAGGCCATCCTTCTCGGAATCAATGGTGATTGTTCCATCGAGGATGCGTATGCTGTCGTTGGCCTCAAGTCCATGCTCTGTGCTGACGATCGATAGGGTACCGCCTGTTATTGCAAGATCATCCTTTGCATCGACTGCAGAAGCGGCGCTTTTCAGCGAGAGAGCTCCTTCTCCGTTGATTGTCAGATCGCATTCAGCGAGGATTGCTGCATCAGCGCTGGATGAGAGACTGCTTGAACTTCCAGAAGCCAGGGTGAGAAACACCTTGTCCGCTGTGAGAATGTTCAATGCTGGTCCAGAAGAGGACGAGATGCTGCATCCGTCCAGAATGATCTGAACCTTGGCAGTATCAGGGGCTGATACAGTCAGCTGACCTTCTGAAAGGGATCCCCTGATAATGTAGGTGCCTTCTGATGTGATGGTTGAACTCTTTGTGAGATCTATCACAGTGCATTCCGATTCAGTGTACTCTGTATTTGAATCACGCTTGGAGAACTGGTCGGTCGTATCGATTCCGGTATCCAAAGCGGTGATGTCGGACTGAGTTCCCATGCCCATGCCCATGCCGCCCGAAGGAGGTGTGCCCATCGTTCCATCAGGAGGGTTGCCCATTTCTGGCCTGGTTGATGCCGATGTGACTGTTTCTGCAGTGGTTGATGCAGATGTGACAGTTTCAGCACTGGTCGATGCCGATGTGGCTGTCTCAGTCTGCTCTTTTGTTCCGCCTGCCCAGAGGCAGAATGCTGATGCTGCTAGCAGCATGATTGCAATGATGATTATTCTTCTTTTCATTTGTTTTTCTCCTATCAGAGCTCATTGCTCTGTATTTCCTGCGGAGAGACGGCGATCTCAAGATTGCCGTTCCTGCAGCGAAGCTTGTCTATGAATTCCTTCTCCTTGGAAGGATCCTTCAGCTTGATGTTCCATGTGATCTTGAACAGGCTGCCAAGGTTTGTGGTCTTCACCTTCACGACTTTGCTCTGTGAGGTGTACTCGCTTATGATGTCATCGAACACCGTGCAGTAATCCAGGTCTTCTGGAATTGTTATGCGAAGCGTGCGAAGGGCATCATCATCCTGCTTCTCGCCGAAGCGGGACTGGGAGTAGAGCATCCATACGATTCCTATAATCAGGGAGAAGCATACAGCGAAGGCGATGTAGCCCATGCCGCAGGCAAGTCCTGCTCCCATTGCAAGGAATATTCCGCCGATCTCCTTGGCTGATCCCGCCGCCGAGCGGAATCGCACCAGGCTGAATGCTCCGGCAACTGCAACACCTGCTCCGATGTTTCCGTTGACCATCATGATCACTATGCAAACCACTGATGGAATAAGAGCCATCGTTACGGCGAAGCTCTTTGTGTAGCGGCTCTTGTACATATAGGCAAGAGCAAGGATCAGACCGAGAACCAGTGAGGCTCCGATGCAGATCAGAAAATCCGAAACCGTGATGGCAGCAGCTGTGCTGGATTCGAAGAGGCTGCTGAAGAAACTGTCAAGCATATTTGCGTGCTCCTTTGCAGACCGAGTTCAGATAAGCATTCCCGTATTTGGAGAACGATGTCTTGGAAATCTGGTTTGCACTTAAAATCGATACCAGCCAGAGTGGAAGGGCTTCTGAAGCCTTGATTTCCATCAGTACCTGGTCTGAACCTAAAAGGCTGTCGCCGTATGATCCTTTCTCAAGTGAGAGGTCCCAATTGCGGTATGTTATGTTGCGGTCGAAGGTGATTCTTAGGTCGCTTCCGTTCTTTGCAAAGAAGGCTGTGCGGTCGTAGCTGATGTACATCGCAGGCCTGAGACCTGTGTAGAACGACTTGAAGTAATCGATCTCTGAAATGATCTGGCCGCTGGAAGGGGCAAGTCCTCCATTCATGTAGGACAGAGCCTGGGCTTCCGTCATTGCAACTCTGCGCTTGTAGACGATTCCGCTGAACTTCTTCTTGAGCTCTACGAAAACGGGGCTGTCGGGTTTGGCCACGCCGTATGAACGGATCCGGAGCTTCTCCTTGTATACAGGCTTTTCGATTGAGCGTCGGACCAGAATGCTGTCCGGTGTATCATAATAGATGTTGGAAATGGTGGTTTCGCCGTACTTGTCGACCTGCATCCAGTCAGAGATCAGATTGCGGATCTTCCTGCACTGATCGGCAGAAAGCATGTACTTCATCTCTGTCCGTTTGAAAATGCTGCTGTATTCCATATGCGCCTCCGCTTTATGACTGTAATCTAGCGTAGGTAGCTTAAACGGACTTTAAAGGTTTCCAGAATGATCAAATCTTCATATTTCTTCACAAAGACTGGATTGTCGCCTGGATGCAGAATGACTTGTCGTCGGGGCTGAATGCCGTGATTCTGCCCTTGTGCAGTTCGACGATTGACTGGGCTATCGAGAGCCCAAGCCCATAGCCCGGAATCGCGCTGTTTCGTGAGCTGTCCATCCTCATGAATCGGTCAAACACTTGATCATGGCTGCCCTTTGAGATTGAAGTGACCGAGTTTGATACCTCGATTGTCACTTTGCGGCCATTGCTCTTGAGAGAGAACCTGATCCAGCCATCCGGTGGCGAATACTTGAGTGCATTGTCCAGGAGCAGAAAAAGCAGCTGGCGGATCTTCTTCTCGTCACCGCAGAATCTGAGTCCAGGCTCGATTTCCTTATCGAATTCCTTGCTTCCGATCAGAGCTGGTGCTTCGAATTGCTGGGCGGTGTCGGAAGCGGCATCTGAAATGGAGAATTCCGCCGGCTTGAATGAGGCAGTGCCCTCATCCATCCGCGAAAGGGACACGAGAGACTTGGTAAGCTCGGTCAGGCGGGCAATCTGTGCTCTTGTGCTGCGGGTCCATTCGTTTTCGCCAGTGGTCATTTCTATGACTTCGGTGTTTGCATCGATTATGGTCAGCGGTGTCCTGATTTCATGGGAAGCATCGGTTATGAACCGCTTCTGCTTCGCCATTGACAGGGCTATGGGCTTCATTGCCAGCTTTGAGAAGAACAGAACCAGGAAGAAGACGCAAAGAAGGCCCGCTGCCGCAACTGTGATTGAAGTTCCAAGGAACGATCTGAATGATTCAAGGTCTCTGGTTGCATCAAGGAAGACTATCAGGCTGCCGCTGCATTCATAGCGGTAGTTGCCGATGAATCCTGATTTCTTGTCTTTTTCAGCTGCCGAAAGAGCGTACTTCGCTGCTTGTTCATCCGTGACTGCTGCAATCGAGTCGGTATTCACATCAATGACTTTTCCATCATCGTCAAGATGTACTGAGAAGTACCGTGATTCGAACGGGCTTTCCGGTGAGAAGTCCTTGCGCTCAGGGGCGCCTGTGCCAGGACCGTCCATTTCCTTCGGAGGAACTGGAAAGGTCCCATCGTTGTCAATCAGGAGTGAAAGCGTTTTATCGGCCTTGGATACAGTGCTCCGGTAGTTGGAGAGGTTGAGGACAACCATGATTATTACGATGACTATCGATACGGAGATAAGTGCAACCGAGATGAATTTCCGGCGGAGCTTGTCAATCACTTGGCTGCCTCCAGGCTGTATCCGAGGTTGCGCGAGGCCTTGATCGTTGCAGTGCTGCCAAGGGCTGTGAGCTTTTTCCTGAGATACGACAGATAGACCCAGACAGTGTTGATCTCGGCATCGGAATCCCAGCCCCAGATGCGTTCCATGAAAGTCTCTGTCGGAATGATACGTCCGGGTTCGGCCATGAGCATCTGCATCATCTGGAATTCCTTGTTGGCCAGCTTGAACTCGCCGCTTTCGGAGCTGAGAATGCAGGTGGTCTGGTCAAGTTCGATGTTCCCTGCTTTGAGTTTGTTGTCTGTTATCGTCTCTTTCCGCCTCGTGAGGGCACGGATCCGTGCAAGAAGCTCTTTGGAAGAGAATGGCTTGGTAAGGTAGTCGTCGGCCCCGCTGTCCAATCCTTCTACTCTGTCATCGATTTCAGAACGGGCCGTAAGGAATATCACAGGGATGGAGCATCCGCTCTTGCGTGCCTTCTGAAGCACTGTGATTCCATCCATTCCCGGCATCATTATGTCCAGGATCGCTGCATCGTACTTTCCAGAGGTAAGGTATGAAAGGGCATCGATTCCGTTGTAAACGGCATCGACCGAATAGCTGCTGTGCGTCAGAATGGCACATAGTGCATTGGATAGGTCTTTCTCGTCTTCTGCAAGAAGAAGTCTCATTGTAATGTTCCGCCTTTGCTTCAGGATAATGCCGAAAGCTTAAATCGACTTTAAATCCTTGACCAATTCTGATTCTATGTTCCAAATGATGTCAAGTCAAACATATTCTCATTTGCAATCTGTTAAAGATGGGGGTTTTCTGTTATTATCCTGCTATGGCAGAAATCAGACTTATTTGCAGTGACGTTGACGGCACTTTGATAAACAGCAAGGGCAGAATCTCCGATATTGACCGGAAGGCTCTCACCTATGCCGCCTGTGAGCTGGGCATTCCTTTCGCTATCGTCTCAGGGCGTTTCAGAGGCGGGCTCGGATGCATCACTTCACAGCTTGATTTCAAGGCTGCGATATCCTGTTTCAACGGTCTGTATATCGAAATGGATGGCAAAGTGGTTCATGATGAGGTTACTTCCAGCAGCATTCTTCTTGGCGTGCTTCCTCTGATCAGGTCTTTTGGCTGCACTCCGCTGATCTTCACTCTGGACAGCTGGGTGATGGAGGACCGCAATATCTGGTATGAGAACCAGATCCGTGCCTGCGGTTTCGAGGGAAGGCTGATGAATCTTGAAGAGGCCCTGTCACCAGACAGCGGGATGAAGTTCTACAAGATTCTTGCAAAGAACACCGATCACCGCATCCTTGAGAATCTCAAGTCTGAATTTCTCAAGGGCGGCTATCCAGATCTTCAGGCTGTGTTCTCTTCGCCCTGCATCCTTGAGTTCCTTCCGAAAGGAACGACCAAAGCAGATACTGTTGATCTTCTGGCTTCGTACATGCACATCGGCACTGAGAATGTCATGGCATTCGGTGATTATGACAATGACATCGGTATGCTTGAGCATGCCGGAGTCGGGGTGTGCATGGCAAACGGCACTGAGGCCACAAAGGCAGTTGCCGACTTTGTAACACTGTCGAATGAAGAATCAGGGATTGGCCATGCCCTTGAACAGCTGGTGTTCAGAGCTTAGCCCGAACAGGAGGAGAGATCATGGATTTCAAGATGGTGGTCTGTCTGGTTATTTTCACGCTGACTGTTATCAGCTTCATATGGCGCAGGATTCCAATGGCAATAACTGCCATTGCAAGCATGGTCCTGTACTATCTTTTCGGCTGCATCGATGCCAAGACGGCGCTTTCCGGCTTCGCCAATTCCAACACCATCATGATTGCTTCGATGTTCATCGTCGCTGCGGGGTTCGGAAAGACTCAGTTCATAGGCAGGATCGCTTCGCTTGTCTCTCGTGTCAGCGCCGGCTCGTGGCGGACTGCAATGGCCGGTTACTGCCTGCTTACAGCTCTTCTGTCACAGTTCATTCAGAGTCCTTCGGCGGCCTTCGTGATTGTTTCGCCGATTGTGCTTGCCAGCTGCGCTCAGATGAATGTAAGCCCGTCGAAGGTGATCTTTCCGATCGGGCTTGTCGCAATTGCTACCTGCGGGGTGCTTCCTATAGGCACAAGCGCTACTAATTTCGCAACGCTGAACGGTTATCTTCAGATGTTTGACTACACTCAGTATGAGTTCAGAGTCTGGGATATAGCTCTTGCAAGGTTCCCGGCGATGCTTTTCGTTCTTTTATATTGCATCTTCTTTGCAGACCGGTTTGCTCCGGCACAGCCGATTCTTCCTCTTTCGGATCCGGTTTCAGCCAAGAAGGCTTCAGGAGAAAGATTGGCTCCGCTGCAGGAGTGGAGCGCTGTGGCTGTGTTTGCACTTGTCTCGGCCAGTCTTCTGCTTTCCTCGACTATCAATCTTCCTCAGTGGGCCATCTGCATGATTGGTGCGATTCTGATGATCGTCCTTGGCGTTCTGAAGGAAGCAGAGGCCTATCATGCGATTCCAGCAAGCATGCTGGTGCTGTATGCCGGTTCTCTTGCTACCGGTGCTGCTCTCACTGCCACTGGCGCAGGAGACCTGATAGGCGGAGCGCTTGCTTCGGTAGGGACTGCAATCGGGAACACCTTCCTGTTCTATGCTCTGTTCTTCTTCGTTCCGTTCGTTCTGACTCAGTTCATGAACAATCTTGCCCTTCTGAATATCTTCACTCCTGTTTCAATCATGACTGCAAAGGCTCTGGGCGTGAGCCCGATAGGGCTGTGCCTTCTGGTTCAGGCTGCCGCTCTTTGCGCTTTCATGACTCCTATGGCCACTGCAACTGCTCCGATGATAATGGGCTTGGGAGGTTATGATGTGAAATCCATGCTAAAGCAGGGACTTCTTCCCGGTCTTGCAATCTGGCTTATTTCCACTGCCTGGGCTGTGATTGTATTCCCGATATCCCTTTGATTACCACCGCATGAAGTTTTATAACAAGTTAATTTTTATAGCAGAACGACTTGAATAAAATGTTCCGAAAAAGGCATAATAGAGCAACAGGTGCTGGAGGTTTTTATTATGTCACAGAAGTATGTAAAGCTTCGTTCAAAGGAACGCAATTACTCTTCTACAAGAGAAGAGCTCAAAGGCTTGTCGCAGGATGAAATCAAGAAACTCAATGCTGCTAGACAGGCGGAAATGAGGGAGCGCTCATATTCTACCAGCGCCGATAGGCTAGCTGCCAAGCAGGCTTCAAGAAAGCAGAAAGCACAGGCCCAGGCCTCCAGGATTGCCGATGAAGAGGCAGCCGCTGCTGCCAGGGCAGCTGTAGCGGAGCAGGCGAAAGCCAGGGCCGCTGCTGCTGAGCAAGAGAAAGCCAGGGCTGCCGCTGATAAGAAGGCGAAAGCACAGGCGAAAACCGAAGCAGAAGCAAAGGCGAAAGCAGAAGCAGAAGCAGAAGCAGAAGCAAAGGCAAAGGCTGAAGAAGAGAAAGCCAATCCTCAAGAAAAGAAAGAAGGATTCTGGTCCATAGTGTTCTCCAAGCGCTACTATGTGGAAGGCGATGAGAACCAGAAGGAAGGCGAAGTCTATTCAAGACTGAAGAGGCTGACACCTGCGGAGGTGATCCGTGCTGCCAAGATTGCAGGAAACGGAGCCGACGAAGCCATCGTCGCCTGCCGGGATCTTGATGTCCAGATTGATGCAAAGAACGAAGAAATCAAGAACGCAAAGACACCTAAGGATGCCGATGATAAGCTTCGCCAGGAGTTCAATGACAAGCGTGCCGCAATGAGAAAGGAAAGGGCAGCTCTTGAACGCAGCCGTATGGTTGCCGCTTCAAAGGCTCTTTCCCTTGAGAAGATCGGTGATGAGTACACGCTTGTTGCACGTTATCTGACAAAGAACGATGACCTTCTTTTCCGAAAGCATGATAGGATTGAACCCATTGATCCGAACCTGTCAGAGAAGGCGCTGCCGCTCTTTGCCAGGCTTGAAGTTGAAAGCCGCAAGACCCATCAGGCAGATACTGAAGAAGTCAACTATGCAGTCAGCTCTCGAAAGAATGCCGTTAAGCTCAACCACTTCATGCATTCTCTGAAGGGAAAGAAGAAATAGTTTCCTATCTAGGAACCGGGGCGATGTGCCCTTTTTCCATGCCTTCTGAAATGATTGATTCCAGAAGGTATGCCTGCTTGTAATTCCGCTGTGAGCAGTAGATCTTTTCCAGAACCTTTCTGAAGAAGATCAGAAATCCAAGATGCTTTGATTCAAGAAGAGTCTCTTGCAGCTTCAGTGCAAGAGAGAGGCTTTCTGGTCTGGCTTCAAAGCCAGCGATGCATTCCATCTGCGCTTCTTCGATCAGAAGCTGATCCAGACGGGTGACGGCAAGGGTTTTGAGCTTTTCTATTTCAGCCTTGGCTTCCTCTGTCTTTTTCTGCCTTATAAGAAGAAGAGCCATCTTATGGACTGTAAGGAAAGACTGCTCGCCGCTGTTTTCCAGGTACGGCAGTGCTTCATCCAGGCACCAGTCCTGAAGCAGAGTTGATCCTATGTTGTAATTCACTGAGCCGATGGACATATCGGCCTTCGAAGATTCTGCCATGCATAATGCTCTCTGGTAGTACTTCATCATCATCTCCGTGCTTGTCGATGAATAGCAGGACCCTATAAGAGTGGTGATGCTCACAAGAGCCGGAATGTTTCCATCCCGAAGGCATAGCTGCTCTGCTTCTTTCTCAAGGGCGATGATCGTCACGAACAGGCTGCTGAAGAAGTAAGCGGTGAGCAGGCCTTCGATTGAAAAAGAATTCTGAAGGATTGCATGTGCTTTCTCCATCTGCTGGAGCATGACCGAACTGTCCGTGGCGATGGCTCCTGAAAGAAAATGGAAGAAGCCTTTCTGCCGATAGGTCATCTGCTGATAGACCTGAGTCAGGACAGGGCTCTGGCTACGGTTCTCGAACCCTTGAGCGAGCAGGTAATCAACGAAGTAAAGACTTCGCATGATGTCCTTCTTATGGACTTCAAGCTTGGAAAACTCGCCTTTATGGTCAAGATCGAACATCAAAGCGTGGAAATACGATTGAAGGATTGCTTCAATTGCTGGATCTTCTTCAAGCGTGGCATCAAGCACGTTAGCAAGCCTGGCAATCAGATCAGGGGCAGCATCTGTCTTGCCGAGTTCTATCTTGCACAAATAGCCGGGGGAGCAGATTCCGCTGCAGACCTCTTTTATTTCAAGCCCCTTCCTGAGCCTCTGGCTTCTTAGGAGCATTCCAGTCATGCTGTTTTCCATAATTTCCTCCAATTCACCATTTTTATTTGGTTAAACCTTGATAGAATGCCATTGATTTCCCAAAATATTTAAAATGACAATGCTTTAAATAAATGATACATTCTTTTCTAGGAAATGAAAATGAAAAAAACATTATGGACAAAAGATTTTTCTCTGATCACTGTTACCACTGTCCTGTCAGCTATTGCAGGTGAAGCTCTTGTGCTTCCAGTGAGCCTGCTTGTATTCGATGAGACGCAATCAACCCTGCTTTCAAGCATAATCATGATCTGCAGCTTCCTGCCGGACCTGCTGTTCGGCGTACTTGTTTCACCTGCAATAGACAGGGGAAGCAAGAAGCACTGGGTCATCGCACTTGATATAGCGTCGGCTGCAATGATGGTAGCAATGGGGCTTCTGATGCTGAAAATCAGCTTCAGCTACTGGATTTATGTGATCTTCACCTTTGTTTTCAGCACTGCTTCTGCTCTTTATCAGGTATCATTCGGAGCTTGGTTCCCTAATCTGATTCCGGTTGGTTTCGAGCAGAAGGGCTATGCTGTGAGCTCGACAATATACCCAGTGATCACGCTCTCAATGGCTCCTCTGTCAGCCTTCTTGTATACCAAGGTGCCAATTAGCTGGATGTTTCTGGTGGCAGCAGCCCTTCTCGTGCTTTCGATTGTGCTTGAAAGCATGATCGGCAATTCCTGCAAGTCTCAGGGCGGAATCCAGAGCCTGAAGGAGTATATCAAGGAACTCAAGTCCGGCTTTGCCTACTTCAAGAAGGAGAAGGGCATGAGGAACATATCCGGATACATGGGCATAACCAACGGCATCTCCGTCGGCGAGAGCCTGATGCAGCAGGCTTACTTCCAGACAAGTGCTGTCCTTAATGCCACAATGTTCGGCTTTCTCACCACAGCCGAGATGATCGGACGTGTCATCGGAGGCGTTATGCAGTACTTCATCAAGGTTCCTGCCAAGAAGAGGTTCGCCTTTACCAAAACCGTATATATCTGCTATGACAGCTTTGAAGCTTTTCTTCTCTATCTTCCATATCCCGTGATGCTGGGTATCCGTTTCATTCTGGGAAGCCTTGGTGTGCAGAGTGCCACAATCAGGCAGGCCGCTGTCCAGAGCTATATACCGCCTGAGATGAGGGGTCGCATCAATGCAATCCTATCGGGAATATGCTCGCTGGGAATGATCATTGTTCAGGTCGCAGCCGGGATGCTTGGAGAAGTGATGCCCTACAGAACAGCTGCGCTGCTGCTCGGAGGAGTTAATTTCCTTGCAGTTGTGGCTCTCATCATCATTCCGGCGAAGGTGAACAGACCAGTCTATGAAGCGGAGCGTGCGTCTGGCGAAGTGTGAGGGCTTGGCCAGAAAAAGAAGTCAAAACTTTACAGGCAATGCAAAGAATTTTTCCTTGTTAATTACAGTTATCCGTGGGATAATTGCATTATTGATACCCAAATTGGATATCTGGAGGGAAAATGAAAAAATTTACAGTTCTGCTTCTTGCAATTGTCATGGTTGCAGCAAGCGCATTTGCTCAGGGCGCTGGGGAAACTGCTGCGGCTGAGACAAAGGTCGAAGGGTTTGATTCTGCCTTGATCAAGGCAGCTCAGGCCGAGGGTGAGCTTGTTGTTTACGGCTCATGCGAAGAGGAGTATCTTGCAGCTGCTTGCGAGAAGTTCCAGACAGAATTCGGCATCAAGACAAGCTATCAGCGTCTTTCCACCGGCGAGGTTCAGGCAAAGATCGAAGAAGAGAAGGGCAATCCTTCTGCTGATGTCTGGTTCGGCGGCACAACCGATCCGTACAACGTACTTGCTGCTGAGGGCTTCCTTGAAAGATACGATGCAAAGAATGCATCCCACCTGCTGGCTTCTGTATACAAGCACAAGGACAATCTCTGGTACGGAATCTACACCGGAATCCTTGGAATCATGTACAACACCGACGAGCTGAAGAGACTTGGACTCGAAGCACCGAAGGATTTCCCGGATCTTCTCAAGCCCGAGTACAAGGGACTTATCTGGACATCCAACTACAATACAGCTGGAACTGCCAAGCTCATCATCAACACCGTCATTCAGAAGTACGGCCATGATGAGGGCATCAAGTTCCTGGTGGATCTGGACAAGAACGTCGAAGTCTACACCAAGTCCGGTTCCGGTCCTTCAAAGAACGTCGGAACAGGCGAGTGCGTCATCGGACTCGGATTCCTTCATGATGTCATCACCCAGATCGTGGACAACGGCTATACCAACATCGGAATGTGCATCCCGTCAAGCGGAACCACATGCGAGATCGGCGCAACTGCCATATTCAAGGGTGCAAAGCACGCAAATGCTGCAAAGCTCTGGATTGAATATGCTCTTTCTCCGGACTGCGTGAACATCGCAAAGGACAACGGCTCATACCAGTTCCTGGTCCTCGACAATGCCGAGCAGCCGCAGGTTGCATATGACTTCGGTCTTGATCCGCACAATGTGATTGATTACGACTTTGCTGATGCTACAGCAAATATCAAGAAATACGTTTCTGAAGTAATGACAGCTCTTGCAAATTCCGGTGCTGCTACCGATGATACGACCAGATTCCAGATCAAGTAGAAATCAGGTTTTTTTTCAAATCGATATAGGATGGTGACGCTGCGCCGCCATCCTATTTTGAATTAGGGAGGGTGTGATTATGGCAAGAGGGCAAGGTGCCTCGCTTGATAAGAAGAAGCTGATGGCAGACCCGGTGATGGTGACCACCATTGTCCTGCTGATCACCTTCCTTTCTCTTTTCATTCTTTATCCGCTGGCTATCCTGCTGGTGGACAGCTTCGTTGGAGACGGCGGCGGGTTCTCGTTTTCGGTATTCAAGAGGGTGTTTCAGATACCGACGTTCACAACTGCGATTACCAACACTCTAAAGGTTGGGTTCGTCGTAGGATTGATTGCTACGGCAGTCGGTCTGCTTTTCGCCTATGTCGAGATGTATGTGAGGATAAACCGCTTCGCGAGCGGGCTTTTCAAGATGGTTTCGATGCTTCCTGTAGTGTCGCCTCCGTTTGTCCTGTCTCTGTCTATGATCATGCTTTTCGGAAAGGCGGGAATCATTACCCGCTATCTGCTGAAGATCTATGACAACAGCGTCTATGGCTTCTGGGGAATAGTCATAGTTCAGTCCCTTACTTTCTTCCCCGTCTGCTACATGATGTTCAAGGGGCTTCTCAAGAACATCGATCCATCCCTTGAAGAGGCCGCCCGTGACATGGGCGCCAGCCGCTGGAAGGTTTTCACCAGCGTCACGCTGCCGCTTCTGCTGCCGGGAATCGGCAATGCATTCCTTGTGACATTCATCGAGTCCATTGCAGATTTCGCCAACCCGATGATCATCGGCGGCAACTATGATACTCTTGCAACTACGATTTATCTTCAGATAACCGGAGCGTATGACAAGGCGGGCGCTGCTGCGATGGCAGTTGTCCTGCTTTGCATCACACTTGCCATGTTCGCAGTCCAGAAGTACGTTCTGGAAGCCAAATCAACTGCAACTCTCACAGGCAAGGCATCGAGGGCAAGAATGCTCATCGAAGACAAGGGTGTGAGAATTCCCCTTTCGACTCTCTGCACAATAGGTGCAGCGTTCGTTATCCTGATGTATATCTGCGTTCCTATCGGTGCGCTTTTCCCCACATGGGGATTCAAGTTCTTCCCGCTGACGCTGAAGTGGTTCAAGCTGGTGTTCACCAGGTACCATGGACTCAAGGCCTTCAAGGATTCATTCGTGCTGTCGTTCATCGCTGCTCCGATAACGGCTCTTCTTTCGATGATAATCTCCTACCTTGTTGTGAAGCGCAAGTTCCGCTCAAAGGGCTTCATAGAAGCTGTATCTATGCTTGCAATGGCAGTTCCGGGAACCGTTCTTGGCGTCGGGTACATCAGAGGATTCTCAGGCGGTCTGTTTCATACGGGCTTCATGCAGGGGCTCTATGGCACAGGTGCGATTCTTGTGATCGTGTTCATCGTCCGTTCGCTTCCGACTGGAACGCGAAGCGGAATAGCGGCATTGCGCCAGATAGACAAATCCATAGAGGAGTCGGCGTACGACATGGGAGCCGGAAGCCTGAAGGTTTTCACCAGCGTGACGCTTCCTCTGATAAAGGACTCGTTCTTAAGCGGGCTTGTGACGGCATTCGTACGAAGCATCACTGCTATTTCGGCTATCATCCTGCTGGTGACGCCGCAGTTCCTGCTGATAACTGTACAGATCAACGAATTTGCAGAGAAGGGCTCATATGGGCTTGCCTGCGCATTCGCTACGATTCTTATCATCATCACATATGGATCGGTTCTTCTTATGAACCTGTTCATTAAGCACTTCGGCACCAGCCGGCAAATCAAGGAGGATTGAAATCATGGAAAAGAAAAGCAAAGGCGTTCGCCTTGAACATATATCGAAGATATACCGGGATCCTAAGACAAAGAAGGATTTCTATGCAGTCAAGGATGCTAGCATCACAATAGATCCAGGCTCTTTCGTGACTCTTCTCGGGCCTTCAGGCTGCGGAAAGACCACGACGCTTCGGATGATTGCAGGCTTTGAGAGCCCTGATGAAGGGAATATCTATCTGGGTGATGAGGCAATCAATGAGCTCACTCCCAACAAGCGTGATACCGCTATGGTGTTCCAGAGCTATGCGCTTCTTCCTCACTACAACATCTATGACAACGTTGCATACGGGCTGAAGATCCGCAAGCTTCCTAAGGATGTGATTCACGAGCGGGTCATGAAGATCCTCGATCTCGTCGAGCTCACCGGAATGGAGAGCCGGATGACCAACCAGCTCTCCGGCGGACAGCAGCAGCGTGTTGCTCTTGCCCGTGCCCTTGTCATCGAGCCATCGGTTCTCCTCTTCGATGAGCCTTTGTCCAACCTTGATGCCAAGCTGCGGGTGCAGATGAGAACCGAGATCCGCAGAATCCAGCAGGAAGTCGGAATCACTGCAATCTATGTTACCCATGACCAGAGCGAAGCAATGGCGATCTCGGACAAGATCATCATCATGGACAAGGGCGTAGTGGCTCAGATGGGCACTCCTTATGAGATTTATTACAACCCGGTTAATGAGTTTGTCGCAGATTTCATCGGAGAGGCGAACTTCCTTCGCGGACCGATGGTAGGAACCGAAGGAGAGTTTGCAATCCTCGATATCGATGGACATCGCTGCAAGGTGGAGAAGCATGATGGAATGAGCGAGGGCAGCACTTATACTGCTGTGCTCCGGCCTGAAGCTTCTTCGCTTTCAGATACCGATGGCGTGCCTTGCAAGGTGATCCTTTCATGCTTCATGGGTTCTTATCAGAATTACCATGTGATGGTTGGAAAAACTCTTGTCAGGCTTGAAGAGTACAACCCGAAGCACAAGAGGATCTACAAGGTTGGGGACGAGTGCCGCCTGAACTTCGACCCTGTGTCGGTCTATGTTCTGAGAACCTGATTCGTGCTGGTTATTCCAGCTCGAACGCTCCAGTATTAAGCTGGTAGTATGTTCCTTTCTCTGCGATCAGCTTCTCATGGCTTCCTCGCTCGATTATTCTCCCATGGTCGAGAACTATGATGACATCGGAATTCTGTACAGTCGAAAGCCTGTGAGCTATTACGAAAGTCGTGCGTCCCTGCATGAGCCTGTCCATTCCATCCTGCACCAGTGCTTCGGTTCTTGTATCAATGGATGATGTGGCTTCGTCAAGAATCATCACAGGCGGGTCTGAAACTGCGGCCCTTGCGATTGACAGCAGCTGTCTCTGCCCTTGTGAAAGTCCGTTTCCGTTGCCATTGAGCACAGTGTCGTAGCCTTGAGGAAGCATCTGGATGAAGCTGTGAGCATTTGCAAGCTTTGCCGCATCGATGCACATCTGGTCGGTCGCTTCAGGATTGCCGTATCGGAGGTTTTCCATAACGGTTCCTGTGAAAAGGTTCACCTCCTGCAGCACCATTCCAAGACTTCGCCTCAGATCCGACTTCCTGATCTTGTTGATGTTGATTCCATCGTAGCGGATCTTTCCGTCCTCGATGTCGTAAAACCTGTTTATCAGGTTCGTTATCGTTGTCTTTCCCGCTCCAGTGGCTCCGACAAAGGCGATTTTCTGCCCTGGCTCGGCGTAGAGGGTGATATCGCTGAGAACTGGCTTGCCTGGTTCGTAAGAGAAATCCACATGGTCGAACACAATGTTTCCTTTCAGCTCTGTGTAGGAAAGCGTTCCATCGTGATGCGGATGTTTCCAAGCCCAGATCCCGGTGTGTTCCTCTGTTTCGGCCAATCCCCCGTTCTTCTCCTGCGCATTTACAAGAGTCACGTATCCATTGTCAGTTTCCGGCGGTTCATCCATGAAGCTGAATATTCTCTGTGCTCCAGTAAGTGCGGTGATGATTGAGTTGAACTGGTTGGAAATCTGGGATATCGGATTGGTGAAATTCCGTGACAGCGTCAGAAACGATGCAATCATTCCAAGAGTCATGGTGCTGGTTCCCAGCAATCCAAGATTGCCGGTTCCTTTGATTGCCATCCAGGCACCGAGAACTGCAATGATTGCATATTGCACATAGCCTAAAGCATTCATCATAGGCATCATGGAATTCGCATGTCCGTTGGCGTTTGAGGCACTTGTTTCCCATGCCTTGTTCTTTCCTTCCAGTTCCTGCTTGGTCTTGGCTTCATGGCAGAATACCTTGATCACTTTCTGGCCGTTTATCATCTCCTCCACGTAGCCGTCAAGTGATGCAAGGGTGCGCTGCTGCTCGGTGAAAGAAGATGCGCTTCTTCCAGCAACAGCCTTGGCTATCTTGAGTATGAAGAACATTGCAACGACTACCACAATGGTGAGCCATACGCTTATGTAGAGCATGCAGAAGAACACTGCAACGATTGTGAAAACAGATGAAATCACTTGAGACATCGACTGGGCTATCATCTGGCGCAGGGTGTCTGTATCATTTGTGTACAGGCTCATGATGTCTCCATGAGTGTGTGTGTCGAAGAACCTGACAGGAAGGCTCTGCATCTTGGAGAACATTTCATCACGGATGGTCTTCAGCGTACCTTGTGCCACTGTGACCATCATGCGGTTGTAGATCAGATTCGAGACTGCACCGACGGCATATATGATTCCGATTACTGCAAGAGCTTTGAGAAGGCCGGTGAAAACCGGGTTTTCAGTTCCAAGAAGCGGGGTGATGTAATCATCGATCAATGACTGCAGGAACAATGAAGATGCTGCGCTTGCAATAGCAGAGAGAAGTATGCAGATTGTTACTGCGATGAGCTGTTTCCTGTAAGGCTTCATGTAGATCAAAAGCCTTTTCAGGGTTTTAGGATCCGGTTTATTTTTCATTCTGCTTTCCTCCCTTCTGCTGAGAATGGAATATCTCCTGATATATGATGCTTGTTTCAAGCAACTGCTTGTGAGTACCGGAATCTGTGATTTTCCCTTCATCCATCACGAGAATCAAGTCCGCATCCTGTACTGAGCTGATCCGTTGGGCAATGATGATCTTGCTTGTCGTTGGAAGCAGGTTCTTGAGCGATTTCTGAATCTGTGCATCTGTCTTTGTGTCTACTGCACTTGTCGAATCGTCAAGAATCAGAATCTTCGGGTTCTTGAGAAGAGCCCTTGCAATGCAAAGCCGTTGTTTCTGCCCTCCAGAGACATTCGTTCCTCCTTGCTCAATGTGGGTTTCATATCCATCAGGCATTGTGCTTATGAATTCATCGGCGCAAGCGAGGCGGCATGCCTGATGGATCTGCTCATTGGTTGCCTCTTCGCTTCCCCATCGAAGGTTTTCGTTTATCGTCCCTGAGAACAGCTCGTTCTTCTGCAGTACCATTGCAACAGCACTGCGCAACGCATCAAGGTCGTAGTTTCTTACATTGCAGCCTCCGACGAGGAGCTTCCCGCCGGTTACGTCATACAGCCTTGGAATCAGCTGGACAAGGCTCGATTTGGATGATCCTATTCCTCCAATGATTCCGATGGTCTGACCGCTTTGCACTCTGATGTTTATGTTGTCAAGGACTTTATTATCAGCCTTTGATGCATATACAAAATCAACATGATCGAAAATGATGCTTCCATCCTTGACCTCCTTGACAGGATTGTCAGGGTTTGTTATGTCGGTCTTTTCCTGGAGCAGCTCGGCGATTCTTGAAGCTGATGATGCCGAGATTGTGATCATGGCGAATACCATTGAAAGCATCATGAGACTTGTCAGAATCTGCATGGCATATGAAATCAATGCCGTCAGCTCTCCTGTTGTAAGCCCGGCCGCTGCATTGTTTCCAGAGGCAACGATTGCTTTTGCGCCCAACCATGAAATCAGAATCATGCAGGCATACATGCAGGCTTGCATAAGAGGCGAGTTGAACGCAATTATCTTCTCTCCCTTTGCAAAGTCATTGTAGATTCGCTGAGAGATTCCATTGAACTTCTTTATTTCAAAGCTTTCTTCGTTGAATGACTTTACGACTCTTATGCCACGGATATCTTCCTGCACCTCTCTGTTAAGCTCATCATATGTGCCGAACACCCTCTTGAAGATTGGGCTTACTCTCTTGATGATGAAATACAGGAGAATGGCAAGAACTGGAATCACGGCGACGAACACAAGCGAAATCTGCTTGTCTATCCGAAATGACACAATCATTGCGAATATCATCATCACAGGCCCGCGTATTGCCATCCTTATGAGCATCTGGTATGCATTCTGAATGTTCGTCACATCTGTTGTGAGTCGGGTAATGATAGAGGATGTCGAGAACTTGTCCATATTGGAGAAGGCGAACGTCTGAACGTTGGCATACATATCATCCCTGAGGTTCGCCGCAAATCCTGCGGAGGCCTTTGCAGCTATCTTGGCCGAAAACACTCCGGTGCCAAGCTGCAGAAATGCAAAAACCAGAAGCGCAGCTGCATGTTTGAATACTTGTCCCATATTTCCAAGGCTGATTCCAAAGTCAATCAGGTTTGACATTGCAAGCGGAATGATGATTTCAAAGACCACTTCCATGATAGAAAGCAGTATTGTGATTATTGAGCCTTTCTTGTTTTCTCTCAGACTCTGTGATAGTGTCTTTATCATTTGATTGCTCCGTTGATGTAGCACGCTACATGTTTGGTTTTTTCAATTAACGTTCTTATAGATTATTTCAAGCATCTGAACGAGAAGCTTCTGCTGTTCTTCGGGAATTGAAGAAAGCATCTTCTCGTCCATCTGGCCGATCAGGTTGTCCATGTCGCTTCCGACTTCTATTGCGTGCTGGGTCAGGCAGACAATCCTGTTGCGTCTGTCATCCATGTCTGGACGAACCGTCAGGAAGCCGTTCTGCGCCATCCTGGAAACCAGTCCTACTGTTGTCGGATGCGAGACCTCAAGCTCTTCTTCAATTTCCTTCTGCATCGCCTTTCCGCCGTTTCTCAGCAGGAAGATTAGAACCCGGCTTTGGGATAGTGTGAGATTGTGCCGCTTGAGGTCATCATCAGCATGGATCTTAATCCTGTCGCTGATGGTCTTGATAAGGTATCCTATGTGGGAATTTTGCATTCTTGCACCCTCCTTAAAAGTGTCGCACGCTACAGAATATAACAGCATCGAATCATTATGTAAATACCTTCTTAAGAAAATCTTCTTTTTGGAAAGGGCAATGCAGCCTGCCGTTTTCTAGTGGAACAGTCCTTTCTTCTCGACCGGCTCGGTTTTGAAAGATACCATCTTGTATCCAGCGCCTTCCACTGCGCTTCTGAGCTGGTTCTCGTCGATTGGTTCTTCCGAAACTATTTCAGCAGACTTTTTCTCATGAGATGAAGAGACTTTCTTCACCTTGAACTGCTTCTTGATTGCCTCAGTTACGTGAGCTTCGCAGTGGCTGCACATCATTCCTTCAATTCCAAGTGTTGTCTTTATCATAGTGTTGTCTCCATTCATCTACAATCTAATGATTTGTCCGAAAAAAGAAAAGCCGGAATCTAAGTTCCGGCCGTGACTTGATCACTAATGCTTTATAAGTCCTTGGAAAGCCCGAACAGTCCGCGTGCATCGTCGAATCCCTCAAGCTTGAGTGTCTCGCCTCTGTCGTTTCTGGCTTCGAATCCATCTGCTGTCTTTGAAAGAGTCACACCGCCGGCAAGCGGGCTGCTTCCAGAAGTGTTTGCGGCATTGAATGCACGGATTATGATGGATTCCGCATCAGGAGAGATGTCAAGAAGGTCAATCTCCTTGTCTTCCGCCTGAATCAATATGCTGTCAGGGTTGCTCCAGTCATCTGGATTGCCCTCTGTGTCATTCTCAAGCGAAGGATTGTCCCAGACTGCTGTGCACCTGAACCAGATGCCGCCTTCAACTCGAGCATAGCCCGCTGCTTCGAAATGGTCAGATCCTGTCTGTTCACCATCAGAAGGTTGATTATCGAGCAGAAATTCCACACCCTTTGTCTTGAAGCTGCTTTCCATTGATTTCTCCTGAATTGCATTATACCATCTTTTTGCAAAAAGCTTAAGCAAAATTGTACCTGCGGCTGGAGTTCAGTGTTAATCTATCGCAGAATAAAAAGATGCTTTTGCTTCAGGTTGAAAAGGCCCCCGATCTTTGCTATGATGTGAAGCATCTTTTCCGTTTCTGTATCAAGCGGCATCGCATAGTGAGGTGCAAAATGAAACAGAAAAAGGTTTTCTACACAGAGATTGCCTACCTGGCCGGAATCCTGACTTTGGCATTCGGAACAGCTCTGATGGAATGGGCGGACTACGGAATGTCAATGGTAGTTGCCCCAGCTTATCTTTTTTATCTTAAGCTTTCGCAGTATTATCCAGCTTTTACATTTGGAATGGCAGAATATGTCTTGCAGGCTTTCCTTCTTATTGTGCTGTCCCTAGTGCTGAGAAAATTCAAGTTGAGCTATCTGTTCTCGTTCGCCACTGCATTGATGTACGGTTTTGCCCTTGATCTTTTCATGC
>JAQUYU010000022.1:0-10286 GCA_028691695.1 Sphaerochaetaceae bacterium
CGCTGGTGTTCAGGGAAAGCGATTCACCGTTCGGCTTAACCGCAACAGGGCTTGATTCAATCGATCCCGAGGCTTTCGCCGCAGGTGACCCGAATCCGCTGCTCTGCGATCCCGCTGTCTCCGGAAACGTCCGTTTCGTCGGGAGCAACGCTGCGCTTTCGATCACGATGACCAACCTCCTTTATGAGAAGAGCATCAGCGATGACGGCAGCTATGGGACATACGATGCCCTCACGGCAGCGGATCTTCAGCTGACCGCGGCTTATGGATGGAAAAACTTCGCTTTCGGCTTCACTGTCAATGGGGGCAACTGCACCGAGCGTAGAAATATAAGCATTTATGACAGAAGCACTTTCTTGGATTATATCATGGAGACGCTTTTCGAGCGTTACCATACAAAGCTCGGTTCTGAGTTCGTCTCGCTGTCTCTTGGTACGATGGCTAAATTCGGAAATTTCTCGTTCGGTCTGACTTTCGATGAGCTTACAAAGATGAACGACGGGCAGAGCATCAGCTTCTCTCTGGGGGCAATGATGATGACGATGAATGCAGGAATCCATTACAGCGGAAGCCGGTACGATTCAAGGACTGCTGGCCTCCTGTTTGTCGTTCCAAGCTTCGGGATTGAGGTGCACAATGCTTTCCTTGATTCCTCTGACGATGTAGTGCTTCCTGCCGCTTCCGTGAAGTCTCGCCAGAGCGAGCTATGCATCGGAACCGAAATAAGACTTCAGTTTGCACCTGATCTGAGCGTTTCTCTTCTTGCAGGCTGGAGAAGCGGTTCGTTCGCTGGAGGCTTCTTCGGCTCTTCATGCCAGACGTTCGGCCTTGGCATGGACACTGACGTGTTCCGTGCCGATCTAGCAGTGAAGATGCCTGTGTCCGTTTACAGTGGAACAAAGGCAAAGGTCACTGCCTCGATGGGACTGGATTTCTTCATCTGAGGCTGCATTATCTTCGGTGCTGGGAAGTTTTAAACTTGACAAGAACGTAAATGATTTTGTATAGTCACGTGGTAAGGAGATTGTTCAATGTCAAAAGCTCATAGAGGTTTCGGGATAAGAGATCAGAAGAACAACGGCAGAGGCACTTGCCCTGTATGCAATAGAACTGGAATCAAGGTTCTGTACGATGCAAAAATCGACGAACAGGCTGCCAAGGTCTGCAAGCAGTGCAGCGCAAAGCTTAAGAACGCAAAATAATCAGTTATTCTGATTGCTTGAAAAGGACTGCTTGTCAGTCCTTTTCGTGTATGAAGGGGTTGGAATTGAATTTTTCCGGCAGCAGATTCTTTCTGATAGGCATCAAGGGCACAGGCATGTCCACCCTTGCTGTCATTCTGAAAAGGGCAGGAGCAGAGGTCACTGGCTGCGACAGCCCAGAGGTCTTTCCGACCGATCAGGTCCTGATTGACGAGAAAGTGCCGTTCCTGTCGGGATTCGGAGCGGAGAATCTTGACATGAAGGCCGATTACGCTGTGTACAGCGATGCCTTCAGCCCCTCCAGCTGCCCAGTTCTGGCCGCTGCCAAGGCCGTGCCCGCAATCAAGCTTTTCTCATATCCTCAGTTTCTTGCATTTCTTTCCGAAAGCTGCCGGACCTATGCCGTGGCCGGTACTCATGGAAAGACCACGACGACAGCCGCCGCTGCTTACCTTCTGAGTCAGGACTCACGGAAGAGCTTTCCGTTCTTTGCAGTGTTCGGCTCAGAGCTCAACGGAAGAGGACCTGTGTTCCAGGGAACAGATGAGATGCTCATCGAGGCCTGCGAATACCGTGACCATTTTCTTTCCTACAAGGTCAGAGGTGCTCTTGTCACCTCAATCGAGATGGATCATCCGGACTGGTTCGCCGACGAAGAGGCCGTGTTCCAGAGCTTTTCGAAGTTAGCAATGGGAATAGAAAAGGGCGGGTTCCTGATTCTCTGCGTCGACAGCCCAAGGGTTAAGTCGCTCTGCTCATGGATCAGCAGAAACCGCAGGGATCTCGTGATCGTGGAATACGGATTCACCGCCCATGGGCCGTTCAGGATCAGACACGGGTATTCAATCGACCTCCTTCAATACCGGAGCTTCAATTTCGAGGCTCAGGCAAGGGAAATCATCGCTGATTACTTCGGAGCGGCAATTCTTGCTTCTTCGATTCTTCTTGACCGTCCCGATCCGAAGCTTTACTTCGATGGAACGGAGCTCATCAGCGATGAGATACTCGGGACTCTGATCGGATCGATGATGAAGCAGATGGAGAGTTTCCCAGGAGTACATAGCCGCGGTGAAGAAGTAGCTTCCGAGGGCGGCGTTGTATACATCGATGACTATGCCCACCATCCGACTGAAATCCGTGTTTGTCTTGAGAACCTCAGGCTGCGCTATCCTGCTATGGCGATCGTCGTGGCATTCTGCCCCCATACGTACTCCCGAACAGCGGCTCTTATGGATGGCTTCGTCAGTTCTCTTTCTCTTGCGGATATAGTCGTGGTCCAGAAGACTTGCCAGAGCGCCAGAGGCGAGACTGCAGAGCATGACAATGCCCGTGATCTTGCTTCACGGCTTGAGAATCAGGCTCTCAGGAGAGCCCATGGGCATCTTGAGTCAGCGGTTTATATTGAATATGATGAAGATGCCGCTTCTTATCTTGCCAGTGCGCTTGATTCCGGCGGGGTATGCGTCAGCCTGGGAGCTGGAAACAACAGGCATCTGCTTGAGATGATCAGAATCAAGCGAAGGAGAGAAGCGGAATGAAGAGCATGACAGGATATGGAGCCGGAGAAGTCCAGACTGATGATTTCATCGTAAGCCTGGAGCTCAAGTCTTACAATAACAGATTTCTGGAGATATCCCATGTGATGCCGTCAGGCTTCTCTGGCTTTGAAGAAGATATAGATGCCAGGATCAAGGCTGCTGCCTCAAGAGGCAGGGTCGAGGTCAATGCAAGGATGAAGTCCATCCATAGCGGCGTGAAGATCACTGTGGATCAGGAGGCGCTTGCCCAATACAAGGCGGCACTGGATCAGATAGAGAAGGCGACAGGATGCAAGGCTCAGTTTTCTTTTTCGGATCTTGCCGCTGTAAACGGACTGATTACAGAGACAGATGATCTGGACTCTGAGGCTTTGAAGAAGGCTGTGCTTCAGGCTCTTGATTCCGCTCTTGTACAGTTCAGAGCCTCCAAGCAGAGGGAAGGGGATGCGACCCTTGCCGACATCAGGCGTCTTCTGGATGAGCTTGATGCAAGCTTCAAGGTCGTGAAGGACAATGCCGTTCTTCTTGAGCAGACGATACGGGCCAGCCTTATCTCCAAGTTCAATGAAATGCTCGGGGATAAGGGCTATGATGAGGGTCGCTTTCTTCAGGAAGTTGCAGTGCAGCTCGTCAAATACACGATAAATGAGGAAATCTGCCGTCTCACCGCCCATATAACCGAGGCATACAGGCTCATAGCCGGCTCGGAGCCGTGCGGGAAGAGACTGGATTTCCTTACTCAGGAGATGAACCGCGAGATAAACACGATCGGAAGCAAGAACATCATGGTGGAGATTTCCAACAGAGTCGTTGTGATGAAGGACTGCCTGGAGAATATCCGTGAGCAGATAAGGAACATTGAATAATGCGGATTGCGATTTCAGGGAAGAGCGGGTGCGGAAACACTACAGTTTCGTCATTGGTGGCAAAGAAGCTCGGATTTCCGATGATAAACTTCACATTCAGGAACCTTTCCCAGGAGAAAGGCATCGATTTCTGGGTATTCTGCGACATGGCGCAGAAGGATGACAGCATTGACCGGGAGCTGGACAGCCGCCAGGTGAAGATGGCAATGGCGCAGGACAGCTGCGTCCTTGGCTCGAGGCTTGCTATCTGGATGCTCAAGGATGCCGATCTGAAGGTGTATCTTGCTGCTGATGAATACACAAGGGCAAGACGGGTTTACAAGCGCGAGGGCGGTGATTTCGCAAGCATCCTTCAGCAGACACGGCACAGGGATGCATCAGACACCGAGCGCTACAAGAGGATCTATGGCATTGACAACAATGATTCCTCTATAGCGGATCTTGTGATTGATGCTGGCAGCATGACTCCAGAACAGATTGCTGATCTGATAATCGAAAAGGCTTCGCTGACTGTACAAAAAAAGCACGATGTAGTAAAATAGTGCTTTGCGATTGAGTAAGGAGAACCATGTGAGCATTCAACTTGATAAGCTTATTGATAAAAACTGCAATGTTTACGAGATGACCTGCGTGGCCATCAAGGAAGCTACTCTGCTTTCAAAGAAAGAGAACGATACCGAAGAAGAGAAGAACGGCGAGAAAGTCGTTTCAGCTGCTTTGGACAAGGTTCTTGATGATGAGGTAGAGTATACCATTGACGACGAGGACAAATAGCAACGGCCGGATAGTATTTCTTTTCGGTCCAACGGCGGTCGGCAAGACCGCCTTGCTTTTTAATGTCTTTGCTGAAGGCTTCGAGGTCATCAATGCCGATTCCGTCCAGGTCTACAGACATCTTGACATAGGCTCAGCCAAGGCGACCGCCGAAGAGAGAGCAAGGATTCCCCACCACCTTATTGACATCCGCGATCCCTGGGAGGATTTCTCAGTCGGAGATTTCATCCGCCTTGCGGATGAGAAGGTTTCCGAAATTGAATCCAGGGGCAATGTCCCGGTAGTCTGCGGTGGAACTGCCTTTTATTTCAAGCATTTTCTCTATGGGCTTTCAAGCAGCCCCAAGTCCGATCCTGAGACAAGGGAGACTGTCAAGGCCCTTCTTCTGCAAAAGGGCCCGGCTTGGTGTCATCAGTACCTTGAGAGCCTTGATCCTGTCAGTGCGGCAAGGATACATCCCAATGATACCTATCGTACTACAAGGGCACTGGAAGTCTGCCTGAGTTCGGGCGGAAAGCTGTCTGATTTTGCTGTTCCTGATACCATCAGAAACGGGATGCAGGTTCTTTCAATAGGCCTTACACGACCCAAGCAAGAGCTCGATAGCCGTATAAGGATGAGAGTAGACCAGATGTTTGACCAGGGACTTGAGAATGAGATTCATGCTCTGATTGCACTTGGTGCCACCAGGGACTGGCCTGCGATGAAAGCCATCGGATATCAGGAATTCCTTGACGGGAATCAAGATATCGAAGCAGTGAAGCATCAGATTGTGATGGATTCGATTCATTACGCCAAGCGCCAGAAGGTGTTTTTCCAGAGCTTTACGGATGTGAAATGGCACAGCCCCGACGATGAGGATGCAATCAGGTCTGAGGTTGAGCAATTCCTGTCTGCTTCGCAGAATACGGCACCTGGAAATGATCGGTCAGCTCAAGGCTGATTTCCGTTATTGCTGAAATTTCTTCCCATGAGTGCTTGGGCACGAAGTCGAACTGCTGGACCTGACGGTACACGTACACCTCAGTGAAAGCAGGGGCCTCGGCATCGAGACTTAAGTCTTCTTCATTTCCTTCATTGAAATAATCAGTGTTGCTGTAAAGACTTACAGTTGCTTCGAGCGTGTCACTGTCGATGCGCCTCATGCTCAGGTCCGTTGTGCCGTAGATCATGGCGCTGCTTGTGATCGGACCCTTTCCTGATTCAATCCACTTCTCAGGCGATACAACGCAGTCGATGTTCTCATATCCGAGGCGTGTGGCCCTGGTAACGTACAATGCTGTGACTTCGTTGAATACAGGGCTCTTCACCCTGTGGACCAGAGTGTCGGTGAGATGCTCGGTATCAAGGTCGTTCTGGGCCTGGTAATAGTAGGCCACGATCTCTTCTTCGCTCATCCCTGCACTGTCAGGCGGGCCGAATTCCTTGACGCAGTAGTTGGTGACGAAGTAGCCGATTGTGATGGCCGCTGCTGCGCAGAGGGCGACTATCCAGCCTTTCTTCTTCCAGAACATTGCTTTGCGTGCCTTGCTGTCAAGCTTCTTGAAAGCTTGTTCTGCCTGCAGGGTGCCGAAGGCATGGTCCGGGCATATCCATCCGATTGCTTCAAGCTCGGAAATGACAGAATCGATGTCAAGCTTGGCCTTTTCGCCTCTGAGACGCAGGCAGCGGTCTATGATTCGGGCTATTGCAGGATCCGATCCTGTAAGTTCAAGCCTAATGTAAGCTCGTGCTCCAGTGCAGCGTATCCTGTCGTCGGAGAACGGGAATGCCCCTGTCTGAGCGAAATAAAGCAGCTGAACAAGCTCTTCCGAGAGCTTGATGCTGTCGTTGAAGGGAACCCAGCTGAGGGCGAATGTCTGTGAGAAGCTTTCGCTGTCTTCGAGGCAGAAGTGGATGATATCCGCAAGCTGCTGGCTCAGAAGGATCACTTCGCCTTCATCGGTGAAGTAGATGCAGTAAAGAGGAATGATCTTGTCAAGGAATGGAAGATCTGCATTTCCAGCATGCTGGATTGCCTGGCTCAGGCGTGAGATCCACACAAGAGCTTCTGAGCGCAGTCCGTACCCAAGCTCAGCGGCGGGGTGAGGCCTGCTGCCCTGAAACAGGATGCTGATTTCCTTTCCGGCAGTTGCCCTGGCTTCGATGATTCTATGCTCTATGACCCCGTCCTTGAAGACGATGCTTGGGCTTGTGCGGCTTCCGAACTTGGAAAGCGGGTTTGAATGGGCGCTTCCGATGAAGCTTCCTACTGCAAGCCTGTAACCGTCTGCTTCCTGAATGATATCGCTGTCTCTGTACATGTTGCTCCAGATAAAGATTATCTCTAAGCCTGCGCCTGGGCAAGCCGGATTCCAGATAATCCATCTTTCTTCATATCGGAATATGCCATGAAATGCTTCACCTTGCCTTCGATCTTGCTGCCGATGGTCCAGTTGCAGTCCAATGCGTCTATCCATGGCTGGGCGCAGAGCTTCCCGCTTTCTATCATGTTCGTGCTGATTATGAAGAGAGTACTGGGATTCTGGCTCATGATCTGGCTGATCAGGCTTCCTAGCCCGGCTGTACTGCCTGCGCAAAGAAGTGGAAGGACTTCGGCTTCAGGAAATGTCCTGCTTATGGCCGGATAAAGCTCCTCGCAGGCAGGCTCTTCTTCGAAATATGACTGCCGTTCAGCAACCAGCGGGCTGTCGGTCTTTGCGATTCGCACATTGAAGGTCCTGCCCGAGATTGTTCTCATCGGTGTTGTTATTGCGGTCAATCCCATGTCATTCGCCAGCGGGCTTCTGTGAAGCGGGGCAAGGACTGCAACAAGACACGGCTTGAGGCCGGAAGCATAGCCGAACGCTTCCTCGACCAGCAAGGCAATCCTGTCGAACCGTGCATGCGGAACGATGATTGCAGCCGGGAGGGAGGTTAGCACAGCTTTGGAGTAGTCAGGATGAAAGTCTTCCAAATCGTAGAAGACGCCTTCGAAAAGCGCTTCATTCATAGCTGAATTCCTTTGTTCCAAGAAGCGATTCAGCCCGCTTGCGGTCAACGGCTATAGTGAGGTTCTTCTCGTGCGTCGGCAGGACAAGTCCCAGCGGGCCGTCCTTGGCGCGGCGTAGGTACTTGACTTGGGTGTAGAAAAGATTGACCTTGGCGCTTCCCTTTGCCTTTGAGTACAATGCTGCCAGGTTTCCTGCATCGAGCATCACCTCAAGAGGAACTGTCTTGTTCTTAGGGCATTTGACGAAGACATAGGCACCTGGACAGTCCCTGGTATGGAACCACAGGTCGCTTCCCTTGAAGCTGTGCCTGAGCAGCTGGTCGTTTTCCTTTGCGGTGCGTCCGATCACTATCGGGAATGCTCCGCTCCGGCAGCTGATTCCAATCTGCTCGGAAGGCTTCTGCGATGGGCTCTGGGTGCATGCGACGGCGTTTCTGAGCCTCTTCAGGTCATCCTTGGGATTGCCTGTATCCTTGAGCGCTTCGTCGTAGTATGACCGGATCTTCTCGATTCGCTTCTGGGTATCCTCGAGCTCCTTGACTGCATTGTCATGCGTGCCTCTTGCCTTGCGGGCTTTTTCATAGAACGAGCTGATGTGCTCGGATCCGGAAAGTGCAGGATCCAGGACAATTATCCGTGCTTCGCCTGTGTCGTAGTCCTGGACTTCGATTGATGTCTGATGGGCGGCGATGCGGTGGACATTGGCCGCAAGAAGGTCCCCGATGTGCTGAAGGTCAGCGCTTCCTGAGTTCAGCTCGATGGTCTTCTTCAAGGAATTAGCAGTGCCAAGCTCCCTGGCCAGCTGCCTTTCGCATGCAGCCGATGCACGAGATCGCAGCTCCGAAAGCTGGCTTTCAAGCGACTGCTGCCGGTACTCCTGGTCAATCTGCTGGTTGAACGTCATGCCATCGATGCGCGCCCTGATCGGATAGTCCTTCGGTGAAGCCTGTGGTTCTGAGTCCTGAAGAACCGCTCCGGAGATTTCGTTTCTCTTCGGACGCCGGTACAGAAGATCGAGGATCCTCATGTCCCCATCAGTCACGATTATGTTTGCACCCGGCCCTGAGAACAGCCTGATGTAGATGAACATCGTGCCCTGCTGTCTTGAAAGCTCGATCCGAACCTGCCGGTCTCCGGGCTTCTGGACCACTGCAATGATCCTTGCGCCTTCGATGTTTGCTCTTGCGAACTGGACGAATCGCTGAAGCTTCTCTGTCTTGGTCTTTGCCAAGTCGGCGCCAGTGAGGCAGATCCTGCTTTCGGATGTTCCAGTTTCGGTGTACAGGGCGAATGAGCCTCGTGACTTGTCATAGAGCATCCATGTGATTGAATGGAATGAATTCTGGATGACTTTCTGGACAAGGCAGCCTTCAAGGCTGAGCTCGCTCAGGATCAGTTCGATTTCTCTCCAGTTAAGCGGCATAGTGCCTCCTTGATGACGCCTGCCATGTAGAACGACCCTGTCACAAGGATCGCCTGTCCTTCTTCGCAGAAGTCAAGCGCTGTCTCAAGGGCTTTGACGCTGTCTTGCTCGAGTATAATCGTTTTTGAAGAAGCAGGGTAGAGCGCAGAGGCTTTTGCCTTGAAAGCATCGAATATCAGCTGTGGGTCGCTTTTCTTGAAAGTGCCCGGCTTCGAGACGATGATCGTATCGAATGCATCAAGCACCATGCTTGTGAGCGTATTGTAGTCCTTTCCGCTGACGCAGCAGAAGATGCAGACGCCCTTCTTCCCGCTGTAGACGGTTCTGAACGTGGAAAGGAGGCTCTCAATCGATCTCGGGGTGTGGGCACCGTCGAGGAAGATCGGTCTCCTGAAGAATTCTCTTTGCATCCGTCCTGGGAGAGTGTTGTTCTCCATTGCTGAAAGGGCTTTCTTTCCATTGAGAAGTCCAAGGGTGTTCAGGACAAGGATTGCAAGGGCGCAGTTGTCTGCCTGGACCTTTCCAAGCATCCTCAATGATAGAGAGGCTTCGAATCCGTCCTTGTATTTCAGGTGGACGTTCTCACGCTCAAGAGGCCCTTCATCGGTGTCTGGAAGGAAAGTGTCCTCGCACAGAAGCTCATCTTCAAGAAACAGCACCGGGGAATTCTGCGCCTTTGCCTCGGCTGCGAACACGGCCCTGGCATCAGGAAGCTGCTTTGACACGAAGGCAGGAACGCCCGGCTTGATGATCTTTGATTTCTCTGTTGCAATCAGAGTGATGGTATCACCGAGTATCTCGGTGTGCTCAAGCTCGATCGGGGTGAGCACCGATGCTTCTGGCATGATGACGTTCGTTGCATCCAGCCTGCCTCCGAGCCCTGTCTCGATGACCGCCCATTGGCAGCCTGCTTTGGCAAACAGCATGAACGCATACAGCGTGTACAGCTCAAATGTGGTTGGGACGTTCTCTCCATAGGTTTCGCAGAAAGAGAAGCCTTCAAGGCCTTTCTCAAGCTCGTTTGCTGTTTCGAGAAGGAACTCGTCTGGGAAGAACTCGCCGGCCAGAGTGAAGCGTTCCCTGTAGTCCACTACATGAGGGGACATGTACAGTCCTGTCAGGTACCCTGATGCCTTGAGCCCAGAGGCTATGAATGATGCCGTTGAGCCTTTGCCCTTGCTTCCTGCTATGTGGATGGTCTTGTAGCTTTTCTGAGGGTTGCCGAAATGGTCGAGGAGGGCGCTCATCCTATCCAGGCGGTAAGTGCGCCTTGCTTTCGAGTATGACCTGTTCTCCTTGTTGGTGAAACTGTCCATGTATGATGTGACCTGATCGAAATCAGTGAAAAATGGGTTTTCCATAGCTTGTGACAATCTATCCTTTACCGTGTCTTTTGTCCATATTATCTGATTCGGGCATCCAATTGAATGGGTTTCCGAAGGCTTTGAGCATTGATTGTTCTTGATGAACTGAAATGTTTTGCTGTGGGAA
>JAQUYU010000022.1:10386-20444 GCA_028691695.1 Sphaerochaetaceae bacterium
CGGGATTAAGCTATTATTGACAAAATGTCAGAAAATGTTAAAAATAGGCCAATCAGCTCTTGTCTATCTTAATTCGTTTGATTAGACTTCTGTTGTCAATCTAAGATTTCTGGAGGAAATCATGGCTAAGAAAAAACATAATCCCATTCCATGGGATTTTCTTGCAAACTATAAAGGTGAATTCTTCACAGGCGAATGGCCTACTGTACCTGAGATGTTCAACATAACCGTCAAGCGCTTTCCTGACCGCAACTGCTTTCTGTGCTTCCAGCCGGAGAGTGTCGTGTACACTTACACAGAAGTTCAGCAGATAGTCCTTGAGATTGCCAATTTCATGGCGAAGAAAGGAATCAAGCATGGCGACAAGGTCGGACTTACCGGAAAGAACAGCCCTGAATGGGGATTCGTTTATCTTGCCGCATTGTATGCCGGCGCTGTTATAGTCCCGATTGATCATTCCCTCACGGTTGAGGAGATCGAAAGGCTGATGGACTTCGCAGAGGTCAAGATGGCTTTTGCCGATATTGACAAGCTTGAGAAGTTCTCCAGCAGCAAGGCTGTGCAGATGTATTCCCTGGAGAAGGGGAGCAGCTTTCCTTATGTGCTTGACTGCCGCGAGACGCAGGCTCAGGACATTGTCCTGCCCACGAGCGAGGAGATGGCCGCTATCCTGTTCACAAGCGGAACCACAGGCAACCCGAAGGGAGTGATGCTGAGCCATCGCAACCTCGTCGGAGACTGCTATTCTGCCCAGTCATGCATGAATATCTTCGAAACTGATGTGTTCTATGCAATCCTTCCGATTCATCATGCATACACCATGCTTGCTGTTTTCATCGAGGCTCTTTCTGTTGGCGCTTCGATTGTATTCGGCAAGAAGCTCGTGGTAAGCGCAATATTCAAGGAGATGAAGGAAGCTCATGTCACGATGTTCCTTGCAGTCCCTATGCTGTACAACAAGCTGCTTTCAGGGCTGATGAAGGGAGTGAAGGAGAAGGGGCCGATAGTCAATGGCCTGATTCATTTCCTTATGTCTGTTTCCGGGTTCTGCAAGAAGGTTCTTCACTTCAACCCGGGAAAGAAGATGTTCGGGTTCCTTCTGAAGAAAGTTTCACTTGATTCCAACCGCATCTGCATCAGCGGTGGCGGCCCGCTTCCTCCTTCGACGTTCAAGCAGTTCAATGAGCTGGGAATCGACTTCGTTCAGGGCTATGGCCTTACCGAGACCAGCCCGATCATCACGCTCAATCCGATCTTCGACTACATCGAGACCAGTGTCGGAAGGACTGTGGCCAATACCGAATTCAAGGTCGTAGATCCTGATTCGAGCGGAAACGGTCTTCTCTACATCAAAGGCGTCAGCGTCATGATGGGTTACTACAAGAACCCTGAGGCTACTGCCGAGGTCCTGGACAAGGATGGATGGCTCAACACCGGCGATATCGGCCACATTGATTCTAGGAAGTATGTCTATCTGACTGGAAGGGCGAAGAACATCATCGTCACCGAAGGCGGAAAGAATGTATTCCCTGAGGAAATCGAGGATTCATTCCAGCTTTACTATGATATTGAGCAGCTCTGCTGTCTTGGATATACTGTTGATGCGAAGCTCAAGAGCGAGGCTGTCTGTGCTCTTATCCTGCCTTCCGATGCCTGCCGCAAGTCGCTTGGCAATGACCCGGAAGCTGTGAGGAAGCACATGATGGATATCGTTGAGACGGTGAACAGGACTCTCCTTCCTTACCAGAGGATCAGGAAAGTGATCATAGTGGATGAGCCTTTCGAGCTTTCTTCTACTAACAAGGTGAAGAGGTTCAAGGTTGCAGAGAAGTACAAGGATCAGATCAATGGATAGCAGAACCAGGAGTTTTCTCCGTTCTAAGGCACAGACAGTTTCTCCTGTCGTGATGGTTGGCAAGGCAGGGCAGACCGATGCTGTTGTGGATGCGCTTTCAGATGCGCTTGATTGCCATGAGCTGGTGAAGGTGCGCTTCCAGTGCCTCAAGGATCAGGTCCGTCCTGTTTCAGAGTCTCTGGCGGAGGAGACAGGCTCGGATCTTGTGGCGACCACAGGGTTCACTGCTGTGTTCTTCAAGCAGAATATTGATCCTTCAAAGAGGATCATCAGGCTGCCTGACTAGGTTGGTTCTCAATAACGTTAGTAGAGAGTCTTTTCGGAGGCTCTCTTTTTGTTTTTCTGTTTATCCGGCGAGGCATCAGGGATTGTCCAATCTAGTCTGCTCCTTCTTGAAATCAGATGGAGATGAACCCTGTGCATATCGTCGAGCAGATGACAAAGCTTGATGCATATAACAAGAAAGTGGAAAGTGAGAAGCCTTGGGTTCCGAGCGCTTTCAACAACAGGAAGTAGCTTCTGCCTTATGGACGGCTCCCGCATGTAACGGGAGCCGCCTGTCAATTGAATGGTTATTTTTGACTGTTTTTCCAAAGACTTGTGAATTGCCAATCGCCAAATAATCCAGTTTTATATACGTATTCTGTAGAAGTGTTGAAAAACGCTTAGTATATATTGACTAAATTGCCAATAAAGGGGATTTTCTTTGGTAAAGGGGAAAATCATGGATCTTTTTGAAAAATGCCAAAATTACCATATAGCCGATGATGCCAGGGAAAAGGGAATCTACCCTTACTTCCATTGCCTCGAGAGCCGTCAGGCACCAGAAGTCATCATGGAAGGCAAGCGCAGAATCATGCTTGGTTCCAACAACTATCTTGGACTGACCACCCAGCCTTGCGTCATGAAGGCAGCTGAAGATGCAATTGAAAAATACGGCACTGGCTGCTCTGGTTCAAGGTTCCTCAATGGAACGCTTGATCTTCATCTGAAGCTTGAGAAAGAAGTCGCTTCATTCCTGTCAAAGGATGATGCTGTTTCAATGCCTACTGGTTTCCAGACGAACCTGGGAATCATCAGCTCACTTTGCGGCAGAGGCGATTATGTCATCTGCGACAGGGAGAACCATGCAAGCATCTACGACGGCTGCAAGCTCAGCTATGCCGAGATGCTTCGTTACCGGCACAATGATATGGAGAACCTTGAGATGATGCTCAGCAAGGCAGGGAATGCCGGCAAGCTGATTGTGACCGATGGCGTTTTCAGCATGAGCGGTGACATTGCCAATCTCCCTGCCATCGTTGAGCTTGCCCACAAGTACAATGCACGCATCATGGTCGATGACTCGCATGGAATAGGAACAATAGGCAGCTACGGGAAAGGTACAGCCAGCTACTGGGGTCTTGAGGATCAGGTCGACATCATAATGGGTACTTTCAGCAAGTCTCTGGCCAGCCTGGGCGGATTCGCAGCTGGGAAGGCGAGGGTGATTGATTTCATCAGGCATACTTCAAGGCCGTTCATCTTCTCGGCGAGCATTCCGCCAGCAAGCGCAGCATCGGCTCTTGCCGCTCTGGAATACATGGAGCAGCATCCTCAGATTGTAGGCAGGCTGAAGGCGCTTTCGGATTATTTCAGAGCGGCTCTGAAAAGCAGGAATGTCAGATTCAAGGACGGAATCACTCCTGTCGTTCCGATTTATACGACAGATGGCGATACCACTCTGAGAATTGCCAAGATTCTTTTCGATGAAGGCGTTTACGTCAATCCTGTTCTTCCTCCTGCAACGGCAGAGAATGAGTGCCTGATACGCACCAGCATGATGGCTACACTGACTGAGTCGCTTCTTGATGAAGCTGCTACAATCATCGCAGATGTCCTCTCCAGAACGATAGGAAAGGAGTCTGTCTGATTGCTGTTAAATAAAAAGAAGGCGGACTTCCGATGGATAGCCCGCCTTCAGGAATCTGTGAATAGAAATCAGCCTTCTGCGTTTTTCTTATCCTGAATTTCCTGTCTTCTCTCTTTGCAGAGCTTAGCAATCTCAGCCAAGGCCTTGCGTGCCCGTGCTGCAGATGCTTTGATGCCTTTTACTTCAAACTTCTCGTTTTCTGCGACATAGGTCTCGAAAAGAGCTACTAACTGGTCATGATTGGACATTTACATGCCTCCTTGCTTAACTTTGATTCAATCCTACCATATTTTTTGAGATGCACAAGTGAAAAAGCTCAAAAATATGCAAAAAATAGTAAAAAACATCATTTCTGATAGGTAGAAGAGGGTTTTCGCCTTAAACTTCCCTGCCTTTCCATAAAATCTTGTGCTTAAGAAGCCTTGAGATAACGCTGTATGCATATGTTATGGCAACCAGTATGAATGCAAGAGGCTGTGAGAAGGAAACTGCAAGATTGAACCCGCAGAACCTTGCTGCAATGAACCATGCAATCCAGACAAGGAATGATCCAATGAGAACCATCAGAAGGCCTTTGGAATAGCCTAGCGCAATAAGAAGGATCAATGAAGCGAGCCCTGAAAGCGATGCAAGCACCACGAGGATGAGAGCGATGAACAGTATGGAGAACATCCATGTTGGAAGAACTCCTGCAATGCTTCGGCCAATGCCTTTCATTGCACTTGAGAGGTCCGGATACATCAGGCAGGTCACATGATCCTTGAGGGAGGTGAAAAGAGCTCTGTGCTTGTTTTTCACTATGAGGCGTACCAGGTTCACATCATCGGTGATTCCGTTCTTGATAGGCTCCATTCCGCCGACTTCAAGCATGACCGTGCGCTTTACGAACATGAACTGTCCGATGCACATTGCGAATATAGGCAGCTGAAGCTTCTTCTGGATTGAAAGCGGCATCACGGCAATCGGAAGCACCATCGATGAAATCGCAGTCCGTCCCATGTAGTTAGGGCATTTCTCGTGAGGATAGCCGCTGAGGAACTCCGCATTGTTCTGGACTGCTATCGAGTAGCCGTTTGCCACGCTGTCCTTGCCGTGGATGGTGTCTGCGTCGGTGAAAAGGATGTAATCGCCATGTGCTTGCTCAAGCATCTGCTGCATCGCATATGTCTTTCCTTTCCATCCGGCAGCGAGCTTCTTTCCCTTGATGTAATGGATCCTTGGGTCCTTTTCGGCTAGCGCAAGGACTATGGAGGCTGTGGCATCGGTGGAATTGTCGTCAAGAACCAGGATTTCTATGTTTGAATAGCTCTGGGCCATCATTGAATTGACGCAGTTGGCTATGTTGCTCTCTTCGTTCCTTGCTGGTATGCAGACCGATATCAGCGGGCCTTCGGTAAGGATTGGGTTTCCCTTGATTCTGCGCAGAGAGATTGAATTCGTCACTGAAACAATGAAGAAATATACGCCTATTACCAGAAAAACGATTCCTGCAATTTCCATGAAAACCCTCCGGGGACTATTCTCCGATTTCCTTCAGAGCTTCTATGATGGCTTCATCGCCATGGTAGATATCCATGGCCAGCTCAAGGTAGGCGGCCGCTTCATCATAGCATCCTTTTTCCTTTAAGCACATACCAAGACCGCTTAAAACTGAAAACCTGTCCCATTCGGACAGCTTCTCTTCGGACTCAAGGAGGCTTGAGTAGATTCCCAGAGCTTCCTCTGTGTCCTTTCCGCCGATTGCCGGGGCATAGAGCCGCCTGTTGGCATACATCAGTGCGACGGTCACCTCGTCCGGGTACTTGATGTATTCCTTGTCGATTATCTTGGTGGAATCAAGGCCTGATGCAATGTTGAAAACAGGGGAGAGGAGGTAGTGGATGCTCTTTATGTCGGACTTCATCGCCCCAAGGACTTTCTGCTGCTCTGACGAAGAGCATTTCTCGATTCTGGCATACAGGCTTTCGGCATCCTTCAGCAGGGTCTTGGCATTTGGAGTGTTCTTCTTCGGCCCTTCTATGCAGTATCTGGCCATTGCAGTGTCTGCTTTCAGGCGAATGCAGAGACTTTCCCAGTCGCTTCGGTCTCCGACGCTGTCATAAAGCGTCTCATAGACATCGATGCAAGTCTGCATGTCTTCGCGGTCCCAGATCTTCCTCATCAGGCTGCAGTACAGCTCTGAATCCTGAAGGAACGAAAGCTCGTCAGAAAACGATGCAACAAGCAGGGAAGGTGCGAGCAGGCATAACAATGCACAAAGAAGCACAACTCTTTTCATTTCAGTTTTCTGAACTCCTGATGATGTATCCGGGTTTGACCAGAGCATCCGTCCTAAGATAGCAGGCTTGGCAATGATCGATGTGCTCGACCGGCTCGAAATCTCCGTTGAGCGTCGTGAAGCCCGAATCCGGAATGCACAGGACGTCCGGACCGATGTATTCGAGGGTCTTGCCCATGGCGATCTGGTTGCGGATATCGATTTCCCAGACCGATGGCCGGACCTCGCGGAGGAATTTGCCAAGATACAGGCAGCTGCGTTCGTAGCCAGGATGGGATGGCACGTCGATAGGGCCGTGTCCGTAGAAGAATCCGGTGGAGTAGTCGCGATGGCTCACGTTGTACAGCTCATCTCGGAACGGCTTGAAGTCAACGGCCGGGTCAGAGAGTGCGTCGATGGCCTTCCGGTATGCCCTTGTGACGGTTGCAACGTAGTAGATGCTCTTCATCCGGCCCTCGATCTTGAACGATGTGACTCCGGCATCCTGAAGGTCCTTGAGATGGTCGATCATGCAGAGATCCTTTGATGAAAGGATCGACATGCCGTTCTCATCCTCGGCTATGGGGAAGTACATGCCAGGCCTTTCCTTCTGCTCGAGGGCAAGGCTGTAGTCCCACCGGCAGGCATGGGCGCAGTCGCCTTGGTTCGCACTCCGGCCAGCAAGATGCGCCGAAAGGAAGCAGCGTCCGCTGTAGGCCATGCACATGGCTCCATGAACGAAGGCTTCGAGTTCAACCTCAGGGGCTGCATCCTTTATCCGCTTTATGTCAGAAAGAGGGGTTTCCCTTCCAAGAACAATGCGTGAGAAACCGAGACTGCGGTAAAGCTTGACGCTTTCGGCGTTCAGGCAGTTGGCCTGGGTTGAAAGATGAAGCTCTCTGTCCGGGAACCTGTTTCGGAGAATGTCGACGATTCCTAGGTCGGAGACGAGGAAGGCATCGAACGGATAGCGTGCGATGTCATCAAGGCGGCTTCTTAGGTAATCGATGTCATCTTCGTGGAAGTAGATGTTCAGTGCTCCATAGACTTTTCCATGGAATCTGTCTTTGATCTCGGATATCTTCGCTGCTTCGTCGTCATCGAAGTTGTCCGCCCTGCAGCGCAGGGAGAAATCCTTCATGCCCATGTAGACTGCATCTGCCCCATAGGTGAATGCAGTCTCCATCTTTTCTATGTTTCCGGCAGGGGCGAGCAGCTCGATCACTTATTGTCATCCTTGAAGCTTATCATCTCGACTCCATCGGCCATCTGAGGGTTGCCATCGTCTGTGAAGGCGATCTTCAGAACCTGATGAATGTCGTTCACTGTGTAGAACACCAGGCCTTGCTTGACGCATTCGTCCAGCTTGTCCAGGTCTTTCTTGTTTGACTTCGGGATTATTACCTGCTTGAACTTGTTCCTTGCAACTGCAAGGACTTTTTCCTTCAGGCCGCCGATCTCCATCACACGCCCGGTGAGAGACAGTTCTCCTGTCATCGTCAGATCATGGCAGATGAGCTTTCCTGAGACGAGAGAGTACAGGGCGCAGCAGATTGCCGCTCCGGCGCTTGGTCCGTCCTTCGGCGTTGCTCCATCAGGGAAGTGGATATGGACATTGTGAGTCTCGAACCACTTCTGATCAAGCCCGAGGCTTGATGCCTCGCTTCTGAGGAACGAGAACGCAATGTTAGCAGACTCCTTCATCACATCTCCAAGCTGTCCGGTGAGCTTGAGCTCGCCTTTCCCGTCGGGGATGCTTATGGCTTCTATGCCAAGTGTGGTCCCTCCGTATCCGTTGTACGCAAGTCCGATTGACATCCCGACCTTGTCGGCGCGGATGATGTCATCCTCGCTGTAGATCGGAGCATCAAGGTAGTGCTTGATGTTGCTCATGGAAATCCTGACAGGGCGCTTGAAGTGCTCGGTGTCGAATGATTCAAGGGCTATCTTCCGGAAGATCTTATCCAGAGCCTTCTCCAGGTTTCTCACTCCAGGCTCTCTTGCCCAGCCTTCGGCGATGCAGTTTAGCATGGCGTCAGGAATCTTCACGTCAGAGGCCTTGAGTCCATTCGCCTTGCGTGATTTGGGTACAAGGTAGTTCTTTGCTATCTCAAGCTTCTCCTGGCTTGTGTATCCTGAAAGCTCGATGACTTCCATTCTGTCAAGAAGCGGCTTGGGAATGAGGCTCTTGTCGTTTGCAGTCACGATGAACAGCACCTGCGAGATGTCGAAAGGCACGTCGAGGTAGTGGTCGCGGAATGCGATGTTCTGCTCTGGATCCAGCACTTCGAGAAGCGCGGCTGCAGGGTCGCCTTGGTTGTTGGATATCTGGAGCTTGTCAATCTCATCGATCAGGAACACCGGATCCTTGGTCTTTGTTATCTTGAGTCCCTGGATGATCTTTCCAGGCAATGCTCCGAGGTAGGTCCGTCTATGTCCCTTGATCTCGGCTTCGTCCCTGACTCCGCCTACGGAGAATCTGAAGCATTTCTTGCCCAATGCCCTTGCAATCGAAAGTCCTACGGATGTCTTTCCGACTCCCGGAGGCCCTTCAAGACAGATGATCGAGCCTTTTGTGTCGTTCTTCAGCTTTCGGACGGCAATGAACTCCATGATCCTTTCCTTGACATCCTTGAGCCCGTAATGATCCTTGTCCAGGATCTGCTTCGCTTTCTCAATGGAGTAGTTCTCAGGCTTCGGGTCTTCCCATGGCAGGGAAAGGACTGTTTCGATGTAGGAGAGGACAAGCGAATATTCATGGGCATAGGAATCCATCTGCGAAAGCTTCTCGAACTCACCCTGGATCGCTTCGCGTGCCTCCGCATTCAGAGGGGCTTCCTTGAAACGCTTCTTGAGCTTGGTGATCTTGTCCATGGGCATGGCGACCCCGAGCTCGGAATCTGCCATGTCAGAGCTTGTTTTCTTGCCAAGTTCATCCTGAATTGACTTCATCTCCTCGCGGAGGAAGAATTCACGCTGGCGCTTGTCGACGGTCTTCTTGACGCGGTTCTCTATTTCGGACTGCATCTGGATCACCGTCTTCTCCTTCTGAAGGAACTTGAGGACTTTCTCGACTCTGGCAGGAACATCGATGGTCTCGAGTATTTCCTGCTGCTCCTCTGGGGATATGTCAAGGTTGTTGGCTATGTAGTCCGCCAGCCGTCCGGGGTTGTCGATATTGGCAATATTGACCTTCACTTCGTCGGAGAACACCGGCGAAATGGAAGAGATGGTCTTTATTTCCTTGTTCAGCAGCCTGGTGTAAGCCAGAAGCTGTGCCGATGGTGCCATGGCCTGGAATTCGTCTGCAAAGAAGTCAACGCTTGCAATGAACTGCGTTCCGGTCGAGAAGAATCTCCGGATGGTGAATCTTCTTACGATGGTCAGGAACAGGCTCACCCCGCCGTTCGGAAGGTTGATCTTCTTCAGTATTCTTGCATAGACCCCGATCTTGTAGAACTTGTCGCCGTCGTTGAGGTTCTCGTTTCCGAACCTCTTTGCGATGAGTTCAAGGATCTTCAGATGCTGCTGGAACGTCTGGTCGCCGGCTTTCTCGCCGTTGGCCTGTGCTTCAAGTGCATCGAAGAACGAATCCATCTGCTCGGCATTCATGTTGTCCATGGAATTCACGTATTCATCAATCTGGGCTTCCTCGTCCTTTGAGAATGGAGTCACTCCCGGAGCCGGCTCCTCAAGATTCTCCTTCAGAAGCACGAGACCGATTTCCCCGCGCGGTTCAGCTGCCTTGACTATCTCAAGGTCTCGGTCGTTGGTTATTGTCAGCGGCGACAGAACGCCGGGGAACAGGACTCCGTTGCGAAGCGGAAGAATATAAAGATTCTTCGGGAGCTTCTCGGCGTCTCTTTTCATTATCGCATCAATAGGGCTGGGGCTGTCTCCAGCTTTCTTTGCCTGTTTTTCAATTTCTTCCATCATCATTCCTGCTGTGCTTGCACAGTCTTCTGTTCTAATCTACCTATTTTCTGCTCAAAAGTGAAGCAAATCGCTCTGGCTCCTTCCTCGTTGAGATGAAT
>JAQUYU010000131.1 GCA_028691695.1 Sphaerochaetaceae bacterium
TAAGCTATGCAGTCTGGTGGATCAGACAGGCGATCATGAAGGCCTTGAGCGACAAGGTGAGAATGATCAGGCTGCCGATGAACAAGAATGCCGACCTGATGAACATGCAGAAGGCCAAGAACCATATAGAGCAGGAGACCGGCGAGACAGCCAGTGCCGAGGATATCTCAAGGATGACAAGCATGGACGAGTCCAGCATTAACGATCTGCTTTCGTATTCCAACGATGTTTCTTCGCTTGATGCACCAGTTTCTGGATCAGAGGATTCGGTTTTCGGAGATTTCATCGAGAGCGACCAGCCGCTTCCTGAGGAAATGCTCGAGAACACTGATCTGAAGGATTCGATCAACAAGGCGCTTGAGAAGCTCTCTCCGAAGGAAAGGGCGATCATCGAGCTTCGGTTCGGTCTGAACAACAATCATCCGATGTCTCTAAAGGATATCGGAGAGATGTATCAGCTTACCAAGGAGAGAATCCGCCAGATCGAGAAGAAGGTCATCAGCGGTCTGTCCAAGGACAAGGATTTCGAAGAACTCAAATCCTATATTGCTTAGTTTCTTTGATTTATAGATTTATCAGCCCTTTAGTCAATTGACTAAAGGGCTTTTTTATTGACATAATCGGGTTGGTTTGTTTTTAAGAAAATAACAAAAAGAACTTAAAGAAGTAAAGGAGTTTTTATGTCAGAAAAACAGAAGTATGTCTACTTTTTCGGTGATGGAAAAGCAGAGGGGACAGCAGCGATGAAGGATCTGCTCGGCGGCAAGGGAGCAAACCTCGCTGAGATGACTTCGCTTGGACTGCCTGTGCCTCCAGGGTTTACTATCAGTACCGCCACATGTGCTTATTTCACAGCAAACGACGGCAAGTATCCCAATGGCATGAAAGAAGAAGTAATTGAAAACCTGCACAAACTCGAGGATCTCATGGGTGCCAAGCTTGGCGACAAGAAAGATCCTCTTCTTGTATCTGTGCGTTCCGGCGCGGCTTCATCGATGCCTGGAATGATGGACACGATCCTGAACCTCGGCCTCAACCCTGATACAGTTGCCGCCATGGCGAAGAAGACGGGCAACGACCGTTTTGCATGGGACAGCTACCGCCGTTTCATTCAGATGTTCGGCGACGTCGTGATGGGCGTTCCTCATGCTGAATTCGAGGCTGCCATTCAGGATATCAAGGACGAGCGCGGCATCATGATGGATACCGAGATGAACGTCGATGACCTGAAGAAGCTTGTCAACAAGTACCTTCGCATCTACAAGAGGGACACCAATGAGGATTTCCCGACTGATCCTGAAGTTCAGCTTTTCAGGGCAATCGATGCAGTTTTCGGCTCATGGAACAATGCAAGAGCCATCAAGTACAGACAGATGAATGACATCAGAGGCCTCTTGGGCACTGCTGTCAACGTTCAGACCATGGTCTTCGGAAACATGGGCGAGACTTCCGGCACCGGTGTTGCTTTCACAAGAGACCCGTCTTCAGGCGAGAACCAGTTCTATGGCGAGTTCTTGATGAACGCCCAGGGCGAGGATGTCGTTGCCGGCATCAGAACTCCTAACAAGATCGACACTCTCAAGAAGATCAACAAGGATTGCTACGATCAGCTCTGCGAGATCAGAAGCATCCTCGAGAAGCATTACAAGGACATGCAGGACCTTGAGTTCACCATTCAGGAAGGAAAGCTCTACATGCTTCAGACAAGAAGCGGCAAGAGAACTATCTTCAGCTGGCTTCGCAGCCAGGTCGAAATGGTAGAAGAGGGGCTTGTTTCAAAGGAAGTTGCCGTTTCACGTGTTCCGGCTGCTGAATTCAACAAGCTGTTCGCTCCGATCCTGGACAACAAGATCATCAAGGAGATGAACATCCAGCCTGTTACAGTTGGTCTCAATGCTTCTCCCGGAGGAGCCTGCGGTCAGGTTTATTTCACCGCTCTCTCTGCCGAGGCAGCTGCCAAGGAAGGACTTGATGTCATCCTTGCAAGAACCGAGACAAGCCCCGAGGATATCGGAGGAATGGCGGTTTCACGCGGTGTGATCACCTGCCGCGGAGGCATGACAAGCCACGCTGCAGTAGTTGCACGCGGAATGGGCTGCCCATGCGTCTCAGGTGCAGGAGAGATCAAGATCAATGAGGCCAAGAAAGAGCTTACTGTGAATGGCGTCACTGTGAAGGAAGGGGAGTTCGTCTCAATCGATGGCTTCACCGGCAAGGTGTTTGCAACCAAGATTCCAGTTAGGCCTTCAGAGATCATGCAGGTTCTCACGGGACAGATGAGAGAGCAGGATTCCGTTCTCTATATCGATTACAAGAAGTTCATGGGTTATGTGGATGAGATCAAGACGATGAGCGTCAGGGCAAATGCCGACACTCCTCAGGATTCCCATATGGCTAAGATCCTCGGTGCAGAAGGCATCGGGCTTTGCCGCACAGAGCATATGTTCTTCGGCGGAAACAGGATCATTTCCATCCGGAAGATGATTCTTGCAAACAACCTCCGCGAGCGTGAAGCTGCTCTTGATGAGCTTCTTCCGATGCAGAGAGAGGACTTCGAGGGCATCTTCGAGGAGCTTAATGGTCTTCCAGTTACTGTAAGGCTTCTGGATCCGCCGCTTCACGAGTTCCTTCCGACTGACCATACAAGCCGTCACGAAATGGCTCTTACCCTTGGCGTAAGCGTCGAGGAGATTGCCCAGAAGTGCAATCAGCTTTCTGAGTTCAACCCGATGCTCGGCTTCAGAGGATGCCGTCTTGCAATTGTCTATCCTGAGATTCTCAGGATGCAGGTGAGGGCTATCATCGAAGCAGCAATCAATGTGAAGGAGAGGGGATTTGCCGTTCATCCTGAGATCATGATTCCGCTCGTAGGCAACTGGAGAGAGTTCGTCTTCTGCAAGAAGAATGCCATCACCGAGATCGAGAAGATCTTCGAGGAGCAGAAGCAGAGGATAAGCTACAAGATCGGAACTATGATTGAAGTCCCGAGAGCCGCTCTTACTGCTGACGAGATCGCCAACGATGCAGAGTTCTTCTCATTCGGCACCAATGACCTTACCCAGATGACCTGTGGATTCTCTCGTGATGATGCAGGCAGCTTCCTCGGCCATTATGTCAATGACACTGACAAGCAGTTCTATGAGCATGATCCGTTTGCATCAATCGATGTTGATGGAGTAGGCAAGATGGTGAAGATGGCCGCTGAACTCGGAAAGAGCGTCAGGCCGGACATCAAGCTGGGCGTCTGCGGCGAGCATGGCGGCGATCCTGCCAGCATCATGTTCTTCCAGCAGGTCGGTCTCAACTACGTTTCCTGCTCGCCTTACAGAGTACCGATTGCCCGTCTGGCTTGTGCCCAGGCTGCAATCACCTGCAGGCCGGCAGCTCATAAATAAGGCTGTCTGATACCAAATCATTCAAGGGATCGGTTGATAGCCGGTCCCTTTTTCATATCAACTGGTGTGGTGTGAATGTTTTTTCTTTCATGGTTTTTGGTTTTGTAAGATAATTGCAATTTATGGTATAATGAGGAATTAAGGATTAACCAAAATAAAATACGTAATTATGGTTGATTTGGCTTGAAAGCTATGAAAAGAAAATTTTTGATGAAAAAGGCATCTCATTGCGAGATGCCTTGTAAAAAAGCCAAAGCTCAGATTCGAACTGAGGACCTGCTCATTACGAGTGAGCTGCTCTACCCCTGAGCCACTTTGGCACACAGGACAATATAAAGAAAAACGGGAACTTTAGCAAGGTCTTTCGTATTGACCAAAGATTCGGTGTCAGTATAATGAGGTTGTTTCGGAAAAGAGGATAAAGTGGATAACCAGAGTTACAATGAGCAGCAAAGAAGAATCGCTCTTCTTCTGAGAAGCGGAAAGCCAGGCGAACAGAGCCATGACCTTTCTGTTCTCAAGACAATCAAGAGAGGAGTGCAGCCGAGCTGCCCGCTTTTTTCCAGCGGAGTCGCTGAATACTTTGATGAGATATTCCCGGATAGCTTTGAGCTATTCATGCTTTTCTATGATTCCCAGTTTCCGTTCTCGAAGGTTCGAAGAGGCCTTAATGAAAACTATGGGCTTCTTTGCGAACTTGAGGAATCAGGGGTTTATTGATGAACGTTCTTGGTATTGAAACTTCCTTCGATGAGTGTTCTTCAGCAGTTGTCAGGGATGGGCGTGAAGTCCT
>JAQUYU010000023.1 GCA_028691695.1 Sphaerochaetaceae bacterium
TCGGGTTTACACCCATCAGAGTACGGATTTGCTCTATTTTGTATAGAATCGCTTACGAAGTTCGCGTGGAAAATCACGGCCCAAAGTAACAAGGCATGCGGCAATAAGACCGAATGAAACGGCACACATGACAATCAAAGGCCAGTTGGAAGCAATGCAAAGACCGGCAATGGAAACAGCCAGGCTTACGATTGCCAGGAGCAGAAGAGGAAACAGATTCTGCTTCTGGCGATCAAAGTCGGTAAAGAACAGAATCCCTGAAATGACAAGCCCGCCGAAACAGACTATAGGAACAACGAAACTCATCCATCCAAGACCAAAGAAAAGATTGATCAGAATCAGGAGAATGCAGGAATCCGAGAAAACCTTGATCACCTGGCTTATTCTGTTGTATTCAACCATGGCGGTGGAGATGAACGTAGACCAAAGCATCCACAGAGACCATACTGCGACCAAAGACCATGACGGCCCGGATGTGCAGAGGTCAACAACGACTGAGGCAAACCCAAGGACAATGAAAGGCCATCTTGCCGCGTTGAGCACATCTCTTCGATCAGTCCTGTGCCTGCTGACCTTTGGATATATGATCTTTATTTTCATGCTTCCTCACTCCCTGCTGCTTCTACGCAGAAGCCCTCATCAAGAAGAAGCGAATATAGCTTTTCCTCAAACGAGGGATCATAAGTCATCTTGGAAATTGAAAGCGTGGCAATTCCGCTGCATGTAACCAAAGCACACGAGGCCCTGTTGTTCAAAGCAGTTCCAAGGACAAAATCCATCGAAATAACGTGCTTTTGAAGTTCGTAAGGCAGGCTTACCAACCCAAGATTAGACAAAGTGTTAGAAAAAACATTGTCCCCAGCAAACCCATAGATAACTTTTGCAACAGGCGCTTTGATTGAAAGCGGAACAAAACGCAGCATTTGAACTAGATGTCCGGTCTCGCTCATCATCCGGTCCATCATCAGCTTTGAGCTCTTCTCGCTGAGCTGTCTTGAAACCATATTGCAAACTTCAGAAAGCTCGTTGATTTCTTCCAGAGGGATGCGGATTCCGCAGTACATGGCAAAATTCCTGACCGTCTTGGAAGGGTAATAACGCCTCATGTTCACAGGAACCTGTATGCTTGAGATGCCGCGGAGCTCATCGCCTGCGCTTTTGTTCGCCAAGAACATCAAGGCAAGAACATATGAAGTAACAGTGACCCCGTACGATTTCGCCTTTTCACAGAGCCGGTCCGAATCAAGTCTGAACTGAACAATCCGGCAGGGACGAGCAGAAGAAAGCTTTCCACCAAGCTGAACAGCACTTTTATTAAAGAAACCTGATGCACCTTTGTCATCGCAGGTCTTGTGAAACTCATTTGAGAATTCCGATTCTGATGGCTGCCCGTTTACATCAAGGACATCATCCGAAGGGGAAAACGAAACACCAAGAAGCCTGAAGTATTCTCCGATGAGCGTTTTCAGAAATACAAGGCCGCCATTGCCATCGGTAAGTACATGGAAGAATTCAACGCTGATCCTGTTTTCAAAATGAATGACCCTGAATGACTGGGAACCGCTTCGCCCTATTGGAAAAGGCCGACAGGGAATCGGGCTCTCATCTTCTATTAGAAAGTGCCTCTTGCAAGTATCAAGATAATGCCAGAAGAAGCCTTTCTTCACTGTAGTAGCGAAACTGGGAAACCTTTTGATGGTGAAATCAAGAGCAATCTGAAGTATTTCAGGAACTACAGGACCGTCAATGTAAGCTGAAAGCCGGAAAACAGCCATCTGCCCATGCTTCATAGAAAGCGGGTAGATCTTTGCAGCATCATCGAGGGCAAACCAAAGGACCGGAGGCCTTGCATAAAAGCCTCCAAGGTTCTCAGGATCAAGCCGTCGCAAGGACTCCGTCAACGTAACTGAATGCGAAGAATAAAAACACAACGCATTCTCAAAATCCTTATAGAAGGAGGCTCGTTCATTTCTGGAAAGAAAAATATGGGATTTGAGTTCTTTGAAAAACGATTCAAGAAGACCGTCTTCTTCATCTGAAAGAGAATTCCTTAAGATCTGAAACTGCGAAAGCGGTTTTTCAGTGGTCTTTTTCATCTTTTTCATCTTCTGCTTCTTTTCAATCCTTTCCATCCGACAGCCTGGAACATTATCCATCAAATCAAGATCTGATTCAACTACAATGATTGAAAATGACAATTGCAACTATAAATACACAATTGTTTTCTTTGTTTTTATTCCTATCTTGGTATGTTTACCAACTATATTTTATGATTTTCTAAAGATTGATTTATAGAATAATGAAAAAATGATATGTTCACATTGAGGAAAATCATGAAAGTATTTGCACATAGAGGTTTTTCTGGAAAGTATCCGGAAAATACAATGCTGGCCTTTGAAAAAGCCGTCGAAGTGAAAGCAGACGGAATCGAACTGGATGTCCACTGCACAAAGGACGGAAAGCTTGTAATCATACATGATGAGAAGCTTGAGCGCACTTCAGGAAAGCCAGGAGTCGTTTCTGACTATACGCTTTCTGAAATCACTGCGATTGAAGCAAACCTCACACACCCAGAGTGCCATGGCACGACAATCCCAAGCTTTGATGAATACTGTTCCTACATCAGGGACAAGGAAATGGTCACCAATGTGGAAATCAAGACAAATCTCTACTACTATGCGGATATTGAAGGGAAGCTGCTTCAAGCGCTTAAGCACTGGAACATCGAAGACAAGGTTATAATATCATCGTTCAACTGGCTTTCAGTTGCTAGATTCAAGAAGCTTGCTCCGCATATTACTTGCGGTCTCCTTCTTGAACGCCAGCACATGATAGACGTTGCCGTGCTTGCCAAAGAAATGGGAATCGAATACTACCACCCAGATATCGGGATCATTGATGATGAGGACGTTGCATGCTGCAAGAAAAACGGCATAGGAATCAACTGCTGGACTGTTAACACTTCGGAGCAGATGAAAAAGCTCATTGCATGGGATGCAGACGGCGCAATAGGAAACTTCCCAGACATGGCCCTGAAAGCGCTCAGCCGCGCTTGAGTATCACCCAGATTGCTCCTGACCCGCCATAGCGTTCAGGAACACTCTGTATTTCCCTGATTAAACGGCTTGACCTGAGAAGCGACATCACTTGGTCTCTGACAACCGCAGTGCCTTGAGCAGAATGCAGCCCTTTCCCAGTTACAATCGAAACTTTGCGCAGTCCCTGCTGCCTAGAACTGGCGATGAAGCCGGATGTTCTAGCTCGTGCCTGATCGGCAGTCAAGCCGTGAAGGTCGGCTTCGCTTTCGGGAAGCATTTCACGAAGAGTGCTTATAGAAAGCGGCACCGTTTTCGTAGCAGTGTCGCCTTTTTCCTTGAGAATTTCTTTCGTTTCGTTGTCAGAATCGCTCTGACTTTCCCATTGGGCGAGAATCGCTCCGAAGTCAGACTTCTCTGACATCGAGGATCTGGCTCACATAAGGCTTCATTATATCCACTACCTTGGACATCGAAGCGCCCTGAACTTTAATGGTGCACACCGCATTGGAAGGATCTGTGCCCATGAAGGTGCCGAATGAGATTATGTCTATTCCCTGCTCACTCAATGCGCGAGAAATCACCGCAATGGTACCAGGCTTGTCCTCCACGAGGAAACTGATCCGGACTCCGTAGTGGCGTGCTCCGAATAGCTCAAGCAGCATCTTGAAAAGATCGCTCTTCGAGACGATTCCAACAAGCTTGTCGCCTTGCATCACCGGCAGGCAGGAAAGATCCTGATCCACCATCAGACGAGCAGCCTCTTCAACGATAGTATCAGGCGTTATGGTCACAGGGTTGCGGCTCATGAGCTTCTTCACAGTGATCTTTGAAAGAAGATAAGGCATTTCATATGCACTCAGAGTCGATACTGGCGAAGGCAGAGCCCTGAGGATGTCCTTCTCGGAGATGACTCCGACAAGCTTCTTGTCACGATCCAGCACAGGAAGTCTATGAACCTTTTCCTGCTTCATGATCTTCGCAGCATCCTCAACTGTCATGTCGGGAGTCGCCGTAACAGGATTTCGAGTCATTCTGCTTTCAATAATCATTCGATGAGCCTCCAATTGCTATTGTAACGCAACTTCAGTCTTTTTTCCATATATTTGTTCACGGCATCACTGGCCAAGGTAAGCTGACTTCACCTTGGGATTGGCCAGAAGAGCGCTAGCCTTGTCTGAAAGGACAATTAGACCATTCTCCATTACATAGCCATCATCTGCTGCGCGCAATGCCATTCTGGCATTCTGCTCGACAAGGAAAACGGTAACCTTGTTTTCCTTGTTGATGATCGATATCTTCGAGAATATGTCTTGAACCACCAGAGGCGCAAGGCCAAGTCCTGGCTCGTCAAGAAGCAGAAGATGCGGGGAACTCATCAGAGCTCTGGCTATAGCCATCATCTGCTGCTCGCCTCCTGAAAGGGATCTGGTCTTCTGCTTTCGCCGCTGACCGAGAATCGGGAAGAAGTCGTACATCTCAGACTTCCGCTTGAGTATCTCAGACTTGTCCTTTACAAGAAATGCACCCATGTCGAGGTTCTCTTCTACTGTCATATCGGCGAATACCCTGCGCCCTTCTGGAACCAATGCAATTCCAAGAGAGCAGATCTGTTCGGTAGGAAGGCAGTTTGCATGTCCTCTGTGATGCTCTCCATGACCTTGGGCTATAACCGAATCGCTGTAGCTTATCTGGCCGGAAACAAGCGGCTCAAGACCGACGATTGAGCGGAGCAAAGTGCTCTTGCCAGCGCCATTGGCCCCGATAAGACAGACTATCTGGCCTTCCTGAGCGTCAATCGAAACGCCCTTGAGTGCCTTGATGTTGCCATACGAAACTTGAATATCATCAATGCTTAGAAGACTACTCATCCTCATCCTCCTTTCCGAGATACGCTTCGATCACAATCGGATCAGACTTGATCTCAGCCGGAGTACCTTGGGCAATCTTCTGTCCATAGCTCAGAACGGTTATAGAGTCGCAGATGTTCATGACAAGCTTCATGTCATGCTCAATAAGGACGATAGTGATTCCAAGATCGCGGATCTTCCGGATGATCATCATGAGATGATCCGTCTCCTGAGGGTTCATTCCTGCTGCAGGCTCATCCAGGAAGAGCAGCTTGGGCTCGGTCGCCAGAGCCCTTGCAATCTCCAGCTCACGCTGAAGCCCGTAAGGAAGATTCTTGGCATCCTCATCTGCTGCCTTTTCAAGTTCAAGGAATGAAAGCCACTTGATCGAGTCCTCATAGATTGTCTTCTCGCTTGATTCAAGCTTGAAGTAGCTCTTCAGGGCTTCCGCGAACCGTCCCTTGTTCGGGTCCCCGCTCTTGTAGTGACGGCCAATCATGACATTTTCAACAACCGACAGCTCCTTGAAAAGCCTGATGTTCTGAAATGTACGGGCAATTCCAAGACGGCTTATTTTGTAAGCAGGCAACTTGGTAATGTCATGTCCATCGAAAACCACCTTTCCGCTGGTGCATTGATCAAGTCCTGTTATATTGTTGAAGAGCGTAGTCTTTCCAGCACCATTGGGTCCGATGAGTCCGGTGATAAGTCCTTTTTCGGCATAGAAATCAACTTGATTCACGGCTATAACGCCGCCAAAGGCCCTTGTAAGTTTCTGTGTCTCGAGAATTCTCATCTGCCTGCCTCCTTGGACGATTTGAAGACCGTCCTCACCTTAGAAGCCAGAAACTTGAACGGACAGGATCTGCCTGTCTTGCTGAATGATCTCCGTGAGCGTCCCATTATACCCTGAGGTCGGTAAATCATCATCACGATCAGGATAAGCCCGAAGAGAATCTGCTTGAACTGGGCCGGGAACTTGTTGGAAATACCGACAAGCTGCGGGAAATAGCTTATGAGCTGAATTATGAATGCTCCTACAATTGAAGCCTTGAAATTACCCATTCCTCCGAGAACCACCATGCAAAGCACTATCACTGAAACCATGAAAGTGTATGTTCCAGGGGTGACCGAAAGCGAGAAGCAGGCCTGAAGGCTTCCGGCAACGCCTGCGCATGCTGCACCGATTGCAAAGGCCCAGACCTTGTACTTGGTGACGTTGATGCCCATAGAACCCGCTGCAATCTCATCTTCGCGAATTGCCTCAAGGGCTCTTCCCATTCGGCTGTCTGCCAGCCTCTTGAGAAGCAGATAGAACACCAGAACGAATATTGCAACCATCAGGAGGTAGCCCCATTTGCTGTACGGGTTGATCTCAATGCCGAAGAATGAAGGCTTGGGTATCTTCTGAATGCCCATCGGCCCGTTTGTCAGGCTGTCCCAGTTGTTTATCACGTTACGGATTATCTCGCCCAGTCCAAGCGTGGCAATTGCAAGATAGTCCCCCTTCAGCCTGAGAGTCGGCAGTCCGATCAGAACTCCAACCATGGCAGAAAGCAGCGCTGCAACGGGGATGGTGGCAAAGAAGCCCCAGCCGCATTTGACGCACAGAATGGCAGTGACATAGCTTCCAATTGCAAAGAAGCCAGCCTGACAGAGCGAAAGCATTCCAGTGTAGCCTGTAATGACGTTCTGGCCCAGAGCCATCAGGGAATAGATACCGGTGTAGATCAGAATCAAAAGAAAGAAACTAAGCATCAGACCTTCTCCTTTTCGTTCTTTCCGAGCAGCCCGTCAGGCTTGAACAGAAGAATCAGAATCAGGACTCCGAAGGCAATTGCGTCCTTGTATCCTTGAGGAATGCCAAGCAGCGCCACTCCGAATGTCTCAAGCAGTCCGAGAAGAAGGCCTCCTAGCATAGCTCCGCTTATATTGCCAATCCCTCCGACTACAGCAGCTACGAAAGCCTTGAGACCGACCATCGTTCCCATCGTTGCATAGACCTTGAAATCAAGAGCTATGAGCATTCCGCCGCATGCAGCAAGAGCACTGCCAATGGCAAATGTAAGGCTGATCACATGATCGGACTTGATTCCCATCAGCTTTGCAGTGTCCTGGTCGAGGCTTGTGGCTCTCATCGCCTTGCCCATCCGGCTCTTGTCGACGAAGAGCTTGAGAATCAGCATCATCAGAGCCGAAGCCACAAGAATCAGAATCTGGTGCGGGGTTATGGAAACGGCATTCGAGCCGCTTCCAATCACGATAGGGGTATTGTCGAACGGATACTCCAGCTTGCGGCTCTGAGTTCCGAAAAGCCATGCAGCGAGATTGCTCAGAACAAATGACACACCGATTGCCGAAAGCAGCGGTGCAAGCCTCGTGGCCTTGCGAAGCGGCTTGTAAGCCACCTTCTCGATGAACATTCCAAGAAGCCCGCAGAATACCATGCTGCAGAGCATGGCAATCATGAAAGCCACGAACCACCAGGCTGAAAGAGGCTTGTCCCCTCTCAGGAAATCAAAGATGAAAAGACCGATATACGCTCCGACCATGAGGATGTCACCATGTGCGAAGTTTATGAATTTGAGGATTCCATATACCATCGTGTACCCAAGGGCGATCAAAGCATAGATTCCCCCCAAGGTAAGTCCATTCAAGAAATGCTGAAAGAACTCTGAAACTGATCCCACGAAATACTCCTTATAACACAGAAAAACGCACAAAACCTAACGGTCTCATGCGAAGAATCAAACATGCTGGCAGCGGCCCGAAGGCCCTGCCAGTGAACGGTCTGCTTAGTTGACTTTCTTCAGCTGGCCATTCTCGACGGTGTAGGCACCGAGATACTCAGGAACTGTTCCGTTTACGCGGTAAACGCCCTGGCATGCCACGAGGTCTCCATTTTCGGCGAAGTTGATCATTCCAGCGACACCGGCGAAATCCTTCGTTGCGGCGACAGCGTCTCTGACTGCAGCCCTTTCGAACTTTCCGGTAGCCTCATAGGTGCTCTTCAGCGCCTGTGCGACAATGTATGCAGCATCATAGGCATTTGTTGCGAACGAATCAGGCTTCACGCCATAGGTTGCATCATACTTGTTGACGAAATCAACATATGCGGTGCTCTGCTCGACCTGAGTAGGCCCGATGTATACAACGCCATTGCAGAAATCACCGGCAAGATTGTAGATGTCCGGGTTGGAGAATCCATCTCCTGAAATGAACGGGATCTTCATTCCAAGCTGAGAAGCCTGCTCAAGGATCTGCGCCATTTCGGCAGTGTAGTCAGGAATGTAGATTGCATCTGGGGAGGCTGCCTTTATCTTAGTCAGCTGGGTCTTGAAATCCTTGTCGCCGACCTGACAGGTCTCGACAACGCTCACTTTTCCGCCGCAGGCTTCGAAGGAAGCCTTCATGCCTTCATAAAGTCCCTGAGAATAGTCGTTCTTTGCATAGAGGACAGCGATGTTCTTATAGCCGAGCTCCTGTGCGAAATAAGTACCGGCGACTTCACCCTGGAGGCCATCGGAAGCAACGGTTCTGAACACACAGTTGCCGATTGCGGTAATATCCTTGTGGGTGGCTGATGGGGTGATCATCACAAGCCCTTCATCCTGGCATCTTTCGCCGACTGCAAATGAAACACCTGTGAAGACAGGTCCGACGAGCGCAACGATTTTGTCTGAACTGGATAGCTTCTCAATCGAAGAAAGGCCCTTCTCGACGGTTCCTTCCGAATCCTCGGTGATGAGCTCAATCTGAATTCCGTCGATTCCGCCAGCGGCATTGATTTCGTCGAACGCAAGCTTCACAGCCTGGTTGCAAAGGACGCCGTAATTCGCGTTGTCGCCAGTCATTGGCCCGATGAAACCTACTTTCACGGTCTTCGCGGCACTCTCGCTCGCTCCACCCGCAAGTACGATCGATGGAACTGCCAGCAGCATAATAAGTACCAGAATCATTGCTTTTTTCATGTTTTACCTCCCATGGCAAACACTCTGCCTCGCGCAGATTATTATTTAGCAATCAATATACAGAAATTGGTATTTTTATACAACTGGAAACCAAAAGAAATCGCAGGATTTCTTAAGAATTTTTGGTTTTCTCTTGGAATTGCTGTTTGAAGCAATTCCTATTTTCTTTCTGGCCAAACCTTTGCACTTCGCCATTGTTCGAGTCAAAGACTCTCAGACTCAAAGCAGAATCATTTCTCTTTTTCTACAATGCATGCAATTGCTTCGTCCTTTGAAAGGGCTTTGCAGGCAGCTTCATCGTTCTTGCATGCGGCTGGGAGACGGTAGTTCTTGTCTCCGTGCTTCAGATAATATCCATATCGGCCGTAGACAATCGCCAAAGGCTTGTTCTCATGCTGACCGAAATCAACTACAGGCGCAAGAGGAGCCTTCGGGCCTTTTGCTGCTCCACGGCTCTTCTTCTCCGGCTTCGGAGCCGCAAGGATGCCAATGGCAGTCTCAAGAGAAAGCCCGAACAGCACATCGAAGTTTGCAACGCTTCTGAACTCTCCATCACAGACTACATACGGGCCGAACTTCCCTGCTCCGATGCTCACATCCTGGCCATTGTCGTTCTTCCCAAGCACCTTAGGAAGCGAGAAGAACTTCATTATCTCCTCCTGCGGGACTTCCTTGCCCTGCAGCTTCTTCGGAATCGAGAACCGCGGCGGCTTGGCTTTTCCTTCAACCTCTCCGAGCTGCCAGTAGGCTCCGAAGCGGCCGGTGCACTCATAGATGGTCTTGCCGCTATCCGGATCCGTTCCGATGGCTTTCGGAGCATTTGCGCTCTTGGTCTTTCCTTCAGCCTTCAGAGTCTGGATCTCGGCCTCTGTAACCAAGGCTGGAACAGTGTCCTGCGGGATCGAGATATTATCTTCTCCAGATGTCACGTAGGCTCCGTATGGGCCTATGAACACCGGTTCGTTTTCAGGAAGCTGAGGCAGATGAATCTGCTTTGCTTTCTTTGCATCGATAGTCTTCAATGCGCTTTCACACTGCTTTTCCAGACCTTTGGGCCCTTCATAGAACTTCTTCAGGTATGAAACCTCTTCAATCTGGCCTTTTGCAATCTGATCCAGATCGTCTTCCATGTCCTTGGTGAAATCATAGTCGATGAGGTTGGCGAAGTTGCCTTCAAGCAGCTGGATCACTCCGAATCCTGAGAATGTCGGAATCAGGGCATTGCTGTCCTTTATCACGTACTTCTTCTCCAGTATCCTGTCAATTATTGCAGCATATGTCGAAGGCCGCCCGATTCCCATCTTCTCAAGAGTCTGGACAAGCGATGCTTCAGTATACCTTACCGGCATCTTGGTCTCATGGGATACGCTCTCAAGCGCATTGAGCCCAAGCTTCTGTCCGCACGAAAGAGCTGGAAGCGTTCCTTCGTCATCAGTGATTTCATCATCACGGCCTTCTACATAGACCTTGATGAATCCGGGGAAATCGATTCTCATCCCTGATGCTTCGAAGATCGAGGAATTGACCAGAATCTGAGCGATGGTGCTGGTCTTGAGCGCCTCGGCCATCTGACAGGCCAGAGTGCGGCGGAAAATCATCGTATACAGCGCCAGGTCACGGCCTGCAAGTCCTGTCTCAGCCGGCTTTGCGAATGAGCCATTGACCGAAGCCGGGCGTATGGCTTCATGAGCTTCCTGTGCATTTGCGCTCTTTGCTGCATAATGGCGGACCGAAGAACTGAGGTATTCATCACCGAACATAGAAGAGACAGCGCTTCTTGCTGCATTAGTTCCTTCGTCGGAAAGCGCAGGACTGTCTGTTCTCATGTATGTGATGAAGCCCTGTTCATACAGTGTCTGGGCGATTCTCATCGTATCCTTTGCACTTAAATGAAGCTTTCTGTTTCCTTCCTGCTGAAGTGTTGATGTTGTGAACGGAGGCGCAGGTCTCTGGACAACGGCTTTCTCCTTAACATCACTTATGACCCATTCCTTATCCATCAGGCTCTGCTTCAGCTGCTGAACAGCATTCTCATCAAGCAAAACAGTATTCTTCTTGCCAAGGTATTCACCGGTCTCTGAGTCGAATGACTTTCCATCAGCTACTTTATCATCGCCTACCTGAACAAGCTTGGCAGAGAATGATGCCTCGCCTGCCTGAAGTTCAGCCTTCAGGTCCCAGAATGTTCCTGTCTTGAATGCCATGCGGCTTCTTTCCCTGTCGACGATAAGCCTCAGTCCTGGAGACTGCACTCTTCCTGCCGACAGAGTCTTGTTCGAAAGCTTCTTCCATAGTATCGGGCTTATCGAATAACCATACAGCCTATCCAGTATCCTTCTTGCTTCCTGAGCTCTTACAAGATCCATGTCAATCTCTCTTCCGCCTGCGAATGCTTCGAGGATCGCCTTCTTCGTAATTTCATGGAACACCATTCTGCGGTATGGTACTTTGGGCTTGAGCACATCGACAAGATGCCATGAAATGCTCTCTCCCTCTCTATCTTCATCAGTTGCAAGTATAAGCTGGTCAGCCTTTGCAAGGGCGGTCTTGATCTGTGAAATCACTTTCTGTTTTCCTTCGATTATCTCGAACTTGGGCTTGTATCCATGCTCAATGTCAATCGAGAGGCTGTTTTCTGGCAATGCTCTTATGTGTCCGTAGCTTGCAAGAACTGTGCAGTCTGACGGTAGGAACCGTGTGATGGTCTTCGCCTTTGTGGGTGACTCAACTATAATAAGAGTATTCTTTTTTTCTGCCATCGTTTCCTCCAAGAATGACCTTACCGGTCGCAAGTAACAATATTGAGTTGATTTACTAGCTTTTGTCAACCTCGGACACAAAAAAACATTTTCCTTCACTTTCAGCACTTCCCGCACTTACGTCAGTTTCGATTTAGTTTCCGCACTTCACTGAGATTCCGAACTTTCCGCACTTTCTGGAGATTCAACACTTTCAGCACTTTCTGGACTTACGTCAGATTCGATTTAGTTTCCGCACTTCACGGAGATTCCGAACTTTCCGCACTTTCTGGACTTACGTCAGTTTCGATTTAGTTTCCGCACTTCACGGAGATTCCGAACTTTCCGCACTTTCCGGACTTACGTCAGTTTCGATTTAGTTTCTGCACTTCACGAAGATTCAACACTTCCCGCACTTCCCGAACTTGCGTTAGATTTGATTTTGTTTCCGCACTTTCTGAACTTTCGACACTTCCGCCGGGTTTTACAACTTATGAATTTCCCTGTTTAAGGAAATTCTGGCATTTTCTTCGTATTATTTGACCCATTCTAAGGATTATTCAGACTGAACAAATCCAAAATGACAAATAAATTGATATAAAACCTTGCAATCAAAAGAGTTGGGTAACAAATCCATAATTTCCGCCTTTTTCAACAGAATTACGATTCTGCCGCTTATATAGGTGAATCACAAAAATGTGGTAATTAGAAATACAATGGAGGAATTTCATGGAAGAGAAAACAATTCAGGACATGGTGAGGAATTACAAACCAAATCAATCAAAGCCATTACCATGGTGGAAGGAAACAAATGCCTTGATCTGGCATGTTGTTCACAGCCTATACGGAAATAGTGATCACTTCAAGTACACGGAAAACTACAAAGAATACATGAGAAGCATCTCGAATGCGAGCCTTAACACAGGCGTGATTTTGATTGACTATATGGTTATGCCCACCCATGCCCACGATATCGTGATGGTTCCAGGATTCGAAGCACTAAGAAGCTTCCTTAGGAGAGTTGATATTTCATATGCAAGAAAAAGATTGGCAATGAAAGGAAAAGACGGATTGCCCATAACGAAAGCTCCCGTATTCGACGGACTGCCTTACTGCACTCCGATGGGAACAGTAAGACAGACATACGAGACGCTTAGGTACCAGCACAACAATCCAGCCAAATGGAACATCAAGCATCCTGACAATCAGGTAAACATCATTGAAGATTCGGAACTGTATTGGAAATCAAGCGCCTATCAGAGAAGCCGCGAAACGAACGAATTCAGGTTTGATGGAAATCACCTGCTGATGATGACAGGCAAGACATGGCCTGAGCTGCTGGATCTGTATTCAATGGACAGAAAAGACTTTGATCGAGAAGTGAAGAAAATCGAGGATTCCATGACCCAGCAGGACAAAGATAGATTCCTCAAGATTGACCCAAGCAAACCGTGGTCAATGGATCTGAGCAGGCTTACAGTGGAGGACGATGATTGAAGACCTGATGGTTTTCCATTGCGTTACTGGGTGACTTAGCCAGAACATTCACTGGAGAATTGTTTTTTGCACATGAAAGTTGCAATTTTCCTGAAGTTGCACCATATTATCTGTATGAAGACAAAGAAACCATTGATAATCCTTGCAGCAGCGGCAGCAGTTCTGCTTTCAAGCTGCACAGTAACGCAGAATATAACACTCAATGCAGCCAAAGGCGGAACAGGACAGGTCCAGCTTGACACAACAGATTACTTCAAGGCTCTTATAGTGGACCTGACAAGCTTCGACGATAAGGTTTCAAACTCAGACAAGGATCCTGATACGATAATCCTGGACAATTCAATCGGAACTCTGTGGACGAACCTGGAAAAAAGCAGCAGCACTTCAAGCGTCCACTTCTACCGAACACCAGCTCCGGAGAAATCATATATTGGCAACATAGTGTTCACGGATCTGCCTGCATTGATAAGGGATCTTGGAAGCAAGGCAAGCGCAGAAGACATCGCATCATTGTTCACCATTTCAAAGAACTCCCTGCAGCTTAGGATTGGAATGGACAACTACCATGTGCTTGCAGAGCTTGTGCCATTTCTCAAGGAAGAGAACTTCGAAGCATACGGACCTGTGTACAACCACGGTTATTCAGAAGACGATTACCTTGAGATGATGGACTTCATCCTTGGAGACGACACATCGTCGAACATCATGGAATCCGAAGTCTATCTTTACTTCGAAGTGCCGGGAACTATCACCAGCATCAGCGAGAATGGAACGATGATCACAGACTCAGCAGTCCAGTTCGGCATACCGCTCATCAAGCTTCTGCTGCTGAATGAAGACATCAAAGTCAGCTGCAGCTGGAAGTGACAGCTATACGTTGAAGCGGAAGTGCATGATGTCGCCATCCTGCACGATGTAGTCCTTTCCTTCCATCCTCAGACGGCCTGCTTCACGGACCTTCTGCTCTGAACCATACTGGAACAGGTCATCGCAGTTGTAGACCTCGGCCTTGATGAATCCCTTCTGGAAATCAGTATGAATGATTCCAGCAGTCTGGGGAGCCTTCATTCCGTTCTTGAAAGTCCAAGCACGGTCTTCATCGCTTCCAGCAGTGAAGAAAGTTCGAAGGCCAAGGGTCTTGTAAGCACAGCGGATCAGAGCACCAAGAGCACTCTCGGAAAGGCCAGCCGCATCAAGGAACTCCTTCTTCTCCTGCTCGCTTTCGAGGGTGGCGATTTCAGCTTCCATCTTTCCGCAGACAACGATGACCTCAGAACCTTCTTTTGCAGCGATTTCCTTCACTGATTTGACAAATCGGTTATCATCGCTGCCTATCGAATCTTCATCAATATTGCAGACATAGATCACAGGTTTCATAGTGATCAGATGGAGATCTGCCATTAATGCAAGCTCATCATCAGTGTACTGCAACGACCTGGCAGCCTTTCCGTCCTCGAGGGTCTTCTCGACCCGCTCAAGAAGCGGAATCAGGACCGCATTCTCCTTTGCGTCATCCTTTGAAATTCGGGTAAGCTTCTTTACTTTCTGAAGCCGCTTGTCCACAGAGTCGACGTCGGCAAGAGCCAGCTCGATGTTGATGGTTTCAATGTCGCTTGCAGGATCAATCCTGTTGCTAACATGGATGATATCAGGATTCTCGAAGCAGCGGACTACATGGGCGATGACTCCGACCTCGCGAATATTGGCCAGAAACTGGTTGCCAAGGCCTTCACCCTTGGATGCACCTGCAACAAGACCTGCAATATCGACGAACTCGAAAGTCGCAGGAATCCGCTTTGCAGGCGGAATAATCTTCACGATTCTATCAAGCCTCTCATCAGGAACGTTCACAATTCCGATGTTCGGATTGATTGTGCAGAACGGATAATTGGCCACTTCGGCCGGAGCGCTGGTCAGCGCAGAGAAGATCGTGGACTTGCCCACATTCGGAAGTCCGACAATACCGCAGTTAAGACCCATCTATAGCCTCCAGGAAAGCACATCAACCTTTGATTGATTGACGATGATAGTGCCCAGAAAGTATACTCAAAACATGATTGAATTGGAAGAGCAGGAAGGGTTCAACGCTAAGGCGCTGCTGGTCGAACCCCAGCTGGACAAGGATGACAAGCGGTCAACCGCTGCAAGGATGAGCGAGCTTTCAGGGCTTTGCGATACACTTGGCCTTCAGATAATGAGGACATTCCTTGTCCCTATAAGGACGATAAGACCCGGCACGCTGATAGGGTCAGGGAAGATCGAAGAACTGAAGCAGGCTGCCGATGAGCTTGGAGCCGGAATCATCGTGTTCGACTTCAGTCTTTCTCCAACTATGCAGATGAACCTTGAAAAGCAGACAGATCTATGCGTGATTGACCGGCAAGAGGTAATCATCCAGATTTTCGCCGACCGTGCTCAGACCCGCGAAGCTCAGATACAAGTGAACCTTGCACGTCTTCAGTATTCGCTGCCACGCCTATCAAGGCGCTGGACAAACCTCAGCCAGGTTCGCGGAGGAGTCCGCGGCGGCAAGGGTGCCGGAGAGAAGAAGCTTGAACTGGACCGCCGCTATGTCGAGAACCAGATCATTGCTCTCAAGAAGGAACTTGAAAGCGTCAGATGCCAGAGAAGCACCCAGCGGCAGAACCGCATGGAAGACCCTGTCCTCAAGATTGCAATCGTTGGCTATACGAACAGCGGAAAGTCATCTCTTCTCAACAAGCTCACCTCAGCTCAGGTGCTGGAAGAGAACAAGCTATTCGCAACGCTTGACCCTGTGACAAGGAAGATTGAGTTTCCTGACGGATCGTCCGCGCTTCTCACCGACACTGTAGGATTCATCAGCGACCTTCCTCATGAATTGATTGATTCATTCAGATCAACGCTAGAAGAAGCAAAGCTTGCGGACATTCTTCTCATCGTATGCGATGCAACGCATCCCAGCCTCCTAGAGTGCTTCCAGACAACCAACAAGGTCCTCAACGACCTGGGCTGCCAGGACAAAACCCGTCTGGTTGTGCTTAACAAGGTTGATGCAATAACTGAAGAAACAACGCTTCAGGTGCTGCGGTTCGAAAGCGAAGCAGAGAAGATCACGGGAAAGCCGCCTTTGAGGATATCGGTGAAGACCGGCGAGAACATCGATGAGCTGAAATCGATGCTTCAGGATGCAATTCACCAAAAAAGAACGCTTATGGACCTTCATGTTCCTCTGTCAGACCACAGCGTAATTGCTGAGCTTAGAAAGTACGCAGAAATAACAAGCCTTGAATACAAGGACCAGTATGTCCTGATCCGCTGCTTCATCCTTCCGTACGCTGAAAAGCAGTTCCGAAAATACTCAGTCTGAAAGACGAGCCCTTAGAATCCTCGAAGCCGGAACAAGCGGCAGGAAAGTCAGCAGCATGAAGGCTCCAGCTGCAAGCAGAAGCGACTGATCAGGAACCATGCCCTGCACTCCCTCTATCACCATGCTCACCCCGTATCTGTCAATGACGAAATTGGAGATCAAAGGAGAGATGATCATAGGAATCAGGACGAAGAAAACGATCTTCACACCTTCGAACTGTCCTCGTGATCCAGAGGGGAACAAGTTCTTCATCCATGCAGTAAGCGTCTGAAAGATCAGAACGTATCCGAGTCCTGTGAAGAAAGCCCCGACCGTTGTCCAGACTGAACCGCTGGTGAAGCTAAGCACAAGCACTCCAGCCAGGCTGAGGAGGATTGAAGCAGAAATCACCTCTGAATTCTTATTGCGGTTCACCAGCTTCGAAGCAGGAAGAGTCAGAATGACAGCGGCAATAAGCCCGCCACCCTGGATCAGACCGCTTGAAGTGTAGCTATACCCAAGAAAATTGACGAAGTAGATAGTTATGTAAGGATAGTAGATGTTGAATCCGATGAAATATGCCATCAGAATCAGGAACACCCAGAACAGCTCCTTGTTGTTCTTCACAGTTTGGAAATCGAAGACGCTCCCCATCTGGTGCCAGAAGCCGCGCGGATCAATGTTAGGCTCAACAGGCTTCTCCTTCATTGCAAATGAGGCAAATACAGCAGAGGCAGCGACCATGACTCCCATTATTATGAAGAACGGGAAGAATCCAAGACTGTCAACAATCATTCCGCTTACAACAGTTCCAATGATAGTCGCAATTACCGGAAGAGCTGCAAAAACTCCACCAACCTGGCCTCTATTGCCCTCGTTTGAAATATCAGTAGTCCAGCTGCAGAATGCACAGTCATAGCCCATCGAACCGAAGAAGCTCATTATTGCATCACAGGCAACGCAGAAAACCACAGCTGCAAGCATGTGGCTTTTCGGTATGAACTGTCCTATTCCGAACAGCACGGTGAAAAGTCCCCACAGGATGTATCCCAGTACCAGAAAAGGCTTTCTTCTTCCAATCCTGTCACTCCATGTACCGAAGAAGAACGTCGAGAAAGCAGTGACTGCTGCGCTTGTTCCAATCATCCATGAAACGATTGAAGGATCAGGAGAAATCTTATTGTAGACAAAGGTATTGAACCACGAATTCTCGACATTCCAGCAAAGCTGCCCGGCAATTCCGAGAATCCACATCAAAGCCCAGTCAATGCGTCTAGTTCTCGTCATCCTCATCGTCCTCAATCATGTATTTGATGGCAAGCTGGCCGCAGGCACCGCTGACCCCTCTTCCACGTGAGAAGCGTCGTGTGTACTGCACACCGAGCCTGTCAAGATCAGATGTGAACGCATCAAGTTCATCAGCCGATGGAGTCCGGAACCGCAGCTCAGACGATTCGTTGAAAGGAATTAGATTGACAATCACATCAAGTCCGCTGCAGTAGATAGCAAGCTTGCGTGCATCGTTTTCAGAAGTATTCACTCCTGCCATCAGGCAGCATTCGAACGTGATCCGCCTGCCATAGACCCGCTGGTATTCCATAAGGGCATCCTTGAGCATTCCAAGCTGGAATGTCTTTGAAACAGGCATCAGGCTCTCTCGCTTGGCCTGATCCGCAGTGACGAGCGAAACCGCAAGCTTCACAGGAACATGAGATCTTGCCAAGGTTCTGATACCAGGCACGACACCGCAGGTGGAGATCGTGATTCTCCTGTGTCCAAGTGCTATGCCATCAGGATCATGGAAGTATTCAATTGCCCTGAGCACTTCTCCTATATTCGCCATAGGCTCGCCCATTCCCATGAAGACAATGCTCGAAACAGGACCCTCAAGATTCTGAAGATGAATCAGCTGCTCGATGATTTCGGATGCATCAAGGTTGCGCACAAGCTTCATCGTGCCGGTTCGGCAGAAACGGCAGCCCATCGCGCATCCGACCTGGCTTGAAAGGCAAGCTGTCCGGTGCCCAGAGGCAGAGACAAGAAGGACGCATTCAACCACCTGTCCGTCATGCAGCCTGATTCCAAGCTTCACCGCCCCAGAGACCTCATCGGGCGAAGTTTCGATGACCTCAGATGAGATCGCCTTGCGTCCCTCATCTGCAAGCTTCTGCCTGAGCACGGCCGGAAGGTCTGTCATCAGCGCGAAATCAGTCACGCCCTTGGCAAGCCAACGCCATATCTGCTTTCCCTGAAAGCTTTTTTCAAGGCTCAATTCGGATGCTATCTGCTTTGGAGTCAATCCGTACAGGCTGGTGCAATTCTTTTCTTCCATGGTCAATTCCTTGTTCTTCGCCGACATTCTACTCCATTTCTGGCTGATTTTGAATAGCAAGGAAAGGAAACAAACCGCTTCAATATGTCAAATCTTTACTGTTAAGTGAAAAAACATTATATTTGTTGCTATGAGAGACTTTTTGATCTTCCCAGTTTTGTTCGCCTCGCAGTTTCTTGCTTCATTCATTGTCAATGGAATGAGTTACAGTACTCTCCAGAGCTTCAGGAATCCGCTTCGGGCACGTTCATGGGAACTTGAAGGGCAAGTCTATCAGAAGCTGTTCCGGATCAAGGCATGGAAAGACCTCGTGCCTGAACTTGGAAGAATCACACCTGAGAAATTCACCAAGCGCCACATCGAAAGCGACAGAGCTGCATATCTCGAGCAGTTCATCCTTGAATCAATCAGGGCAGAGCTCTGCCATGCGTTCTCCTTATTCTTCGCAGTGCCAATCTTTCTCTTCGTACCGACTCATCTGAGAGATTTTGCATTGCTTTACATAATACTGATCAATGTGCCTTGCATCATGATCCAGAGAACTAACAGACCGCGCCTTGAGAGAATTCTCAGGCACACGAAGAACAGTGGAGTAATGGATCCAGTTGCCGATCCAGAACCGGAAACTCAACAGCAGAAGGCTTAAGTGTCTGAAAACTTTAAGAAAAACTTGCTTTTTGGCCGATTATTGAATATACTTTCCTAGGACTCAGGAAAGAGTCCTCTTTTTAAGGAGAGATTCATTATGAAGAAAGCATTACTGATCATCATGATCGCAGCAGCAATCGTACTGCCGCTTGCAGCAGCACCGTCACTTAACGTTTCAAAGGTCACCAACAACGGACAGTTCGGTGTTGGTCTCAACCTCGGAACAAACCTTGGCGCAGCCGTCAAGTGGGACACCAGCACCTGGGATGTTTATGCAAACATCGGAGCCGGTTACATCGGCGGAGGCGGATTCCATTTCGCTGCAGAGCCGGGCGCTGAGCTCAAGGTCACAGAATTCAAGATTGAGAAGGCACAGTTCGATGTCAATGCAGGAGCCATGATTCCTGTTTCTGTTTCAAACACTGGAGTATCTGTCGGATTCCTCGGAACAGGCAGCGTAAGCTATGAGTTCAAGGATTTCCCGCTTCAGGC